>JANOHI010000243.1:0-3778 GCA_031406385.1 Acidimicrobiia bacterium | reverse complement strand
GTCGACGGGCCGTCAACGATGCCGGATCGGGTGTTGTTCGTGTAGTCCGCCGACACCAGTGGACGGTCCTCGTACCCGAGGATTCCTTTCAGTTCACCTTCGGCGGCCCCTCGCAGCAGCGCGTTGACCTCATCGACGGTGACCGGGCGAGACATCGTGAACACAGCATCGGTCAGTGATGCGTTCAACAGGGGAACGCGCACTGCGAGACCGTTCAGTTTCCCTTTGAGTTCCGGGTAGATCAGGGTGATCGCCGTCGCCGACCCGGTCGATGTCGGGATCAGTGAATTCACTGCGGAGCGCGCTCGGCGCAGGTCCTTGTGGGGGGCGTCGACGATCACCTGGGTGTTGGTGAGGTCGTGCATGGTGGTGATGGCGCCGCGCTGAATCCCGATCTTCTCATGCAACACCTTGACGACCGGAGCGAGGCAGTTCGTGGTGCATGACGCCGCAGTGACGATGCGGTGCGTGTCCGCGTCGTAGAGCTGGTCGTTGCAGCCCATCACGATGTTCAACGCTTCGGCGTCTTTCACCGGAGCGGCGACAATGACCTTTCGCACGTTCCGCCCGAAGTACGGCTCGAGGTCGGCGACTGTCTTGAACTTCCCGGTGCACTCCAGCACGATGTCGGCGCCGTGGTCATCCCACGCCACCGCGCCCGGCGTTTCCTCCGAGGAGTACGTGACTGTCGCGCCGTCGATGACGAGCGTGTCGCCATTCGTGCTCACTGTCCCGCTGTAGCGGCCGTGCACGGTGTCGAACTCCAAGAGGTGGGCCGCTGTCGCCACAGTGCCTTTTCGCTCGTTCACGTGGACGAGTTGCAGTTCGGGGTGCTCGCGCAGCGCACGAACGACCAGACGACCCATGCGACCGAATCCGTTGATTCCGATCTTCGTAGTCACGGCTGCTTCCGTTCTTTCGGTTCGGGAATGGGGACGCGAGCCCGACGAGGATCGCGGGGACGAATCATGCGCTCGCCGGCAGTGCGAGCAAGGCGGCGATCCGGAGCCGGAGCTCGGTCAACGTGTTGTCGAACGCGGCCTTGGAACCGTCGGCCACGGGATCGGCGATCGACCAGTGCAGCCAACTCTCATCAGGCACAAGTTCCTCGTGGGCCTGATCGCACACGGTGACCACAATCGCCGGCATCTTGCGCACCGCGGCGAGTGACTGCGGCGCTGCATCACCGAGGTCCAGCCCGACCCGCTTCGCGGCGGCCCGTGCGAGCGGGTGAACTTGCGCCGCAGGGTGGGTGCCGGCTGATTCCGCCGGCGAGCCCGAAAGCGTTCGCCAAAGCGCGGCCGCGAGCTGGCTGCGGGCAGAGTTGGCCGAACAGAGGAACAACGCCTTGCCGGCACCGACTGGTTCGCCGGGTATCAATTCCGAGAGCGCGTGGTGTACCAAGTGCACATAACGCCTCCGACCATCTCCGCTTGACCGCGAGCGATAGATCATTCCGATGCCTTCGAGCACGTCGAGGTGGTGCGCAAGCAGATTCGACTCGAGGTTCACGAGTCGGCGCAGCTCGACCGGGGAACGGTCGGATCGAACCAATTCGTCGACGATGGCAAGGCGCACCGGATCTCCGAGCGCGGCGTGACGCGCCGCCCGTTCCTCCAGATGGGTTCTCACACTTGTCATGCTAGTCGTCCGACTCCCATTCACTCAATTCACACTGAGTGAATTGAGTGACTCGCAGGAATACACATCAGGGAGCAGTGATCTTGTCGAGCTGCGCAAGGGCACGGTCACGAATTCCATCGGGCAATCGTGCGTACCCGGACTGGATAGCGAGGTCCTGACCATCGGTGAGGATGTACTTTAGATAGCCGGACACGAGATCGGCCGTCTGCCGGTCCGCGTAGCGCGTGCGCACGAGCACGTAGGTCGGTGAGGTGATCGGATACGTCGCGGCGCCCTCTTCGTCGAGCGGTTTGTAGGTCAGGTCGTCGGCCACAGTGGCCTCGGTCAAGGCGGCAGTCACGCCCGCGGCAGTGGGTCGTACGTATTGGCCCGCCTTGTTGAGCACCGCGGCCGTACGGAGACGAGCGGCTTGGGCGTTTGCCAGATCGATGTAGCCGATCGAGCCGTTGTTGGTGGCCAGAATCTGGGCGATGAACCGGTTCCCCTCGCCCTGGGACGTCCCGCTCGGCCAACGGATCACCTCACCGGAACCCAGCCTCCACACGCCCTTGGCGGCGCCCTCGAGGAATTTGGTGAAGTTGCTCGTGGTCCCGGACCGGTCGGAGCGGTGCACCACACCGATGACCTTGTTCGGCAGGCGCACGTCCGGGTTTTCGGCGGCGATCGCCGGATCGTTCCAACGCCGAATGTCGCGTTGGAAGATCTTGGCGATGGTTGTCGCCGAGAGCCGCAGGTCGTCGACGCCGCGAAGGTTGAAGGCAACGACGATGGCGCTGGCCGTCGTCGGCACATACAGGTACTCGCCCGCCTTCGGACCGTCGGTATCTTTCACCGGGCTGTCGGTGCCGGCAAAGTCCGTAAGGCTCTTCCCGAACTCGGCTTTGCCGCGACCCGATCCGATCGCCCGGTATTCGATCCGTACGCCCTTTGCCGATCCGCTGAGGGCAAGGCCCACTGCCGTGTAGTACCGGGCCGCAAACGTCGAACCCGACCCGCGGAGCACGCCGGAGAGCTTCGTGACATCGGGTGCCTCGGTGATCGTGGTGCTCGCTCGGGCCGGAGCGACCGACCCCAACAGCAACACGGCGACCACGGCCGGGAGAACCAAAGCGGAACGGGGGGTCAGCGGCACGAGTGCCTCCTTGAACGAAGCGGATCCCCCTGCGCGTCCAGCAGGAGACGATGTCTCGCTCACTCTTTCGGTCAAAACAACTTGAGTCAAATGAAACGCGGTTGATTGTGAGTGAACTGTTGGTGAACGCCGAGCGGGACCGACCCCCGTGGCGAGCAAACCAACCGAGTGGCCACCAAATGAACAAGATGTGTCGTTTCGGTTAAATCGCTCACGGTGCCTGGTCTAGTGAAGGGACATTCACTTACGGTGGTCGGAAGTCTTGGCATCGCGTGTTCCCCCGTGACGCTGGATCCCGGCCGCGCTCGAACGAGGTAGTACAACCATGTCGAACCATCCCGATTCCCCGCTGACGACCCCGCGTCGACCCCGAGGGCGCCGCATACTGCGCAACATGCGCAACGGACTCGATGCGTTTCAGAGGGGCGGTTCACAACGGCCCGGGCCGACGAAGTCGCGGCGGAAGGCCATCGGTTCGCTCTCCGTGGTGTTCCTGATCCTGGCCGGGCAGGCCATCGGGTCGGTTGGCGACCCGGCGACCGCCGGCACGTTCACGACGGCGTGGTCGGGCAGTGCCGTTTCACCCACCCCTGCTGGCAGCGCGATCCCGGTCAGCGACGGGCTCTTGGGTCCGGCCGAGTTCAGGTACAACTACGACCCGACCCCCGGGGTCAACGGGCCGGGGGTCTTGGTCCCGCAGTCGTGGACGTTCTCCACAATTGCCAATGCCGACGGTTCGGTTCCCTTCGCCTACACGTACAGCGGCTTCCACGCCTTTTTTCAGGTCACGGTCGGACTCAAAGCGTTCCTCATCCGCGACGGGATCCGCACCGAAACGCCGCTCGTCTCGGCCGGTCCGGTGGACTGCTGCACCCCACCGTCGCAATCGTTCTGTTACGTCGGCACCCAGTCGCTCAGTGTGGAGTCAGGCGACACCTACGGGTTTGTCATGACCGGCAGCAACGGTGACAGCGCGGATAGCTCGGCGTCCATGTCGAAGCC
>JANOHI010000239.1:0-4874 GCA_031406385.1 Acidimicrobiia bacterium | reverse complement strand
CGCGCGGCAGCTCGGTCAGCCGGTGCTGCGACTGGAATCGCACCTCCTCGCGCAGCACTTGCGCCTCCCCGGCGCCGAGAAAAGGGGCAAGCTCCGGCATGACGGCGCTCCACCAGTGCGGTCCGCGGGGATTGTCCATCGACTGCCCGTACGACCGCCCCGCGATGTGGATGTCGGCAAGCATCGCCGTTTCCGTTCGCCGCGGATCGATGACGATCAGCTTGACGCCGCGCTTTTTCGCCTGCTTCAGCGCCGCCAGAGGGTTGATGAACGTGGGTCCGCCGGCCTGGGCGAACATCGACACCACGACGTTGGAACCCACCACGAGCGAGACGTCAGCGGTTGACCAACCCTGCATGCCCGCAGCCCACGTGCCGAGACGAATCGGGGTGACGAGTTTGCCCGGCTGGTCGATGGTGATCGACGTGTAGAACGACGGCGAACCCGTGGCCTTGTGGAACGCCCGGATAACCGGATGGGCCGCAGCGTTCTGAAATGTTGCGGTGCCGCAATACGACGCCATCGAGCGCGGCCCATGCTCGTTGAGCAACGTCATCAGCCGCTCGGCGATCTCGTCGAGCGCGAGCGACGTGGGCATCGCAGTGAACGAGCCGTCGACGTTGCGCTTTCGTGCGGTGCGAAGGCGCTCCGGGTTGTGGTGCTGGGCACCGAGGTTGCGGCCCTTGATACAGGTGTATGCGCCGAAGATCGGATCGTTGGCGTCACCACGCACGGCGACAACGGTGTTGTCGACCACGTCGATCTCCATCGGGCAGGCGGCATGGCAGAACCGGCAGAACGTTCGGTGGGTGACGGTCGCCGCCGCGGACCCGTTCGCCTGATCATTCGCGATCAGATCAGTCGTCTGTACAGACACTGCATACCTCCGTGGGGATTGGACCGCACCGGACCTTACCGGGGCCGGCCTCCCAACGACGAGTCCTGTTCCGCCCGGACCGACGTGGTCAACCCCTCGCGTGCCCAAGTGTGCAGGGCGAATCATCGGATCAGTTCGACACTCGTCGGTCGAAGCTGCTTCAAACCGGAATCGAAGGTGGCCAGTGTGGCCTTGCGGGCGCGGGCGATCTCCGCCAGGTAGGCGTCCGTCGCCTGTCGGTGCCCGATCACCCCGCGCAGAAGGAGTCGGCTGTAGGCGAGATCGTCGGGCCACATTTCATGGCGCGGGTTGGCGGTCAGATGCTCGATTAGGTCACCGGCATGGGCCGGCGTCGCCATACGGAGCGCAAAGCGAACGGCAATCGATACGCTTCAGTCGTGGTCGTGCGGCTCTACCCGAACGATCATCACCGGGCAGGTGGCGTGGTGAGCGCAGTAGTTCGCAGTGGAGCCGAGGAGTGCCGAACGGAAGCCGCCCTTTCCGCGAGAGCCGACGACCAGCAGATCAGCGCCCTCAGCGGCGGCCAGCAACTCCTTCGCCACGTGCCCGCAGGGCGTGAGCAGGGTGACGTCGGTGGCTGACGGCCCGAGCACCGCGCTGACTTCGCCGGCGAGGAGCTCCTCCTCGCGTTCGATCGTCGTGCCAACCTCTCCTGGCAGCGGATACACGCCACCGACGAAGTCCACGTAGACCGGAAAGGCCCAGACTCCGACGACCTCGAGCCGCGCTCCGCGAAGTGACGCTTCGCGAGCGGCGATTTGTAGAGCGCGGCGAGCACTCGGCGATCCATCGACGCCGACAACGACCCGCTTCTCTGCATCACTCATGATCGATCCTCTCGGGTGGCTTCTCCCCTTCGACTGTGCTGACAAGCGGCCCGTGGAACTAGGGACCTTCGTCACCACCCCACAGTGAAGAACGGCGGTGCTCCCGGCTACCGACTGCTCTACCGGCGACCCAGTACTTTGAGCACCATCGAATCAGGACACGTCGGCCCGCCGACGGATCCGCAACGCGAGGAGCGTGAAGTGCCATGAACACCACCTCAGACACCGGCCGCAAGGCCCCGCTGATGGTCTTCGGCGACAACGGGTCGGCCGCCGCCGATGTGGCGTGCCTGTGGGTGGCCAACCATCGGTGGGACGGCTGGGACCTTGAGGTCATCACCGCCACCATGCCATCGCTCCCGCTGTCCGACACGCAGGCTGAGTTCCGAATGTGGAACTCTCCGCACGAGCGGACGATCCTCGCTCCGAGCGGGTTCGCTCGGATCCAACATCTCGCCATCGAACGCGATCCTCGATTGGTCTTCGACGCACGGTCCGATGCCTCGCTGATCGTGGTCGGCGACCGGAACGAGAAGCGTCCCGGGCCCAACTTCCTAGGAAGCACGTCCGAATGGCTCGTGCACCAGCCACCAGCCCCACTCGCCATCATCAGGTCCGCGCGACCCGTTCGACGTGTGCTGGTCTGCGTCGACGGATCGGGGCATGCCCAAAGCGCGCTCCGAGCATTCGTGACGCTGCCCTTCAGCGCCGACGCCGACGTGACCGTGATGCATGTCGATGAAGGGACCGGGCATCGGCATGCCGTGGATGACGCCATTGACCTGCTCACGGCCGCCGGCATCACGCCGCGGGTCAGGTCCGACAGCGGGCGGCCGGCCACGTGCATCGCCGATGAACTCCGTCGCGAACCACGCGACCTGACAGTTTTGGGGACCCGCGGGCTCACCGGGCTGAGTCGTCTGCTCCTCGGATCAACGGCCAACGCGGTCGTGCGGTCCGGCCACGGCTCCGTGCTCGTCGCCTCGGACCATGCGGTGGTCGCCAACCCCGCCGCGTCAACGCTTTGAGTGGCACCATGGCTCGTGCGACCTTCGTGCGTCACCCCCGACTATTTACCTCATTCGACCAACCCACACGAAAGGACGGTCAACGGCCATGCAGAATCCGACCGTGCACCAGTGTCCCTATTGCGAGCTGAAATTCCTCTACCTCACGGAGGTGAAAGACCACGTGGAGCACGATCACCCCAGTCACGCCGACGTGGTGTCCTCCATCGACGCCCACGAGATGCCGAAGAACTGAACCCGAACGCGTTCGCGTATCGAAGCAGCTTTACGCGCAGGTCGGACGGTTTCACGCGCAGATCGGACGGTTTCACGCGCAGGTCGAGCACAACGGACCAGTTCTGGCGTTGATTCGGGCGATGTGCGCGCCAACGACATGCGCGTGGAGGCCGGACGGTTCAGTCCGCCTGGCTGATGGCCGGGCGACCCGCTGATGCGCGGGCCGGAGGCTTGGGCACACCGAGGTGGTCCGGCGGATAGGGCAGCAGCCCGGCGTTGACGCGGTCCCATTCCGTGCGAAGTTCGGCGAGCAGTTCCGGATGATGACGCTTCACGTCGGCCGCCTCATGGCCATCGACGGTCACGTCGAAGAGGAACTCGTAGTTCCCCCAGAACCGTGGCCAACTCCCGAGAATCGCACGATCACGGCCATCACGGAAGTACTTGAATCGACCGCGCCGCAACGCGCCCTGGCTGGAGATCCGCCAGAAGAGATCGTGTGCCGGAAACGATGCGCCGTCCACGAGCCATGGCAGGAGGCTCACTCCGTCGAGTGGCCAGTCATCAGCAACCGTCACACCTGCGGCGTCGAGAAACGTCGCCGTCCAGTCCATGGTGATGTTCGGTTCGTCCGAACGTTGACGCGCGGCAACCGCGTCGGGCCACCGGAGGATGAACGGCGTGCGAATGCCACCTTCGGTCAGGTCACCTTTCTCGCCGATGAAGGGCCAATTCATCGACCACCGCTCGCCACCGTTGTCGGAGCAGAACACCACGATCGTGTTCGCTGCCTTGCCCGACGATTCGAGCGACGCAAGAACGCTTCCGATGCCCACATCCATCGCTTCGACGAGTTCGGCATACTTGGCCAGCGAACCACCGTCGAACTGGAGCAAAGGCAGGAAGACCTTGCCTGATTCGAACTCCGCACGGATGCGGCGCCCGACCTCGGCATCGTCGGGCCCCTCCCATGGCCAGTGCGGGGCGGTGTAGTTGAGTTGAAGGTAGAACGGGCGATCGCGTTCGGCGGCGACGAAGTCGGCAGCACGGTCGGAGAGCAGCTGCGTGTAGTACCCCGCCTCCTCGACCGGCGTCTCGCCCTCGAACAGATCCGGCTCGCCGAGCGTGCCGATGTGCTCGAAGTAGTCGACGGCTCCATCGAGGTTGCCGAAAAAGTGCTCGAATCCAGCCCGCCGCGGACCGTGCCAGGGCAGCCAGCCACAATGCCACTTGCCGATCAACGCCGTTTCGTATCCCGCGTTCGCCAACATCGAAGGCAACGTCGGTTGGTCGGTTGGAATGCCGTTGCCGTCCGCTCGGGTGCGCAACGGCTCTTCCAAGCCTGCCGCCAGTCGCCCGGGGTTGCGTCCGGTATAGAGGCTGAAGCGGGTCGGCGAACACCACGACGAACCGGCGTAGGCATGGGTGAACCGGATCCCTTCGGCGGCGAGGCGATCGAGATTGGGCGTGACGATGTGCGGTGATCCGAAACAGCCGAGGTCAGCCCAACCGAGATCGTCGGCGAGGATGAACAGCACGTTCGGCGCCGATGTCGGACGCCCCCGGCCCAGGCTGGTGAACCACGTCTCGAGCGAGTGTTGCGGAGCGGTGAGTGTCATCGCGGGTCAGCCGGAGTGGTTGGGCCAATCGTGTTTCGAGCGCCGAAGCGAAGCGCACCGGCAGCGCAGCGTGAACGGGTCATGTGCGCTTCGGCTCACCGAGGGAGGCGGGCGAAGTTCGGAGGACGCTTCTCCAGGAACGACCGCACACCCTCCGCGAAATCGGGACGGGTGAAGCTCTCCACCATCAGACGGGCGGCATCACGCTCCGCTGCGCCGATTCCCGCGTGCACCTGCTCGTAGACCTGTCGCTTCATGATGCCCATCGACGTCGGCGAGCACGTCG
>JANOHI010000227.1:0-7603 GCA_031406385.1 Acidimicrobiia bacterium | reverse complement strand
GTCGGAGATGAGCGTCACCGGATCGGATACGCCGGTGGAGCGAGCGATATCGGAGTCGGAGAGGTCGGTGGCCGCCGGCGAGTTGAGGATCGTGAAGGCCCAGCCCGAAGGCTTGACGATGCCGATCCGGTACACGCCGGGAACGATGTTGGCGAAGGTGTAGATCCCTCCGCCCGCAGTCGTCGTCTCAATCGGGTTCCCGGCATTGAGTACCGCGTTCCCGCTGTTGTCGAGGAGCCGCACCGTGACGCCGTCGACGCCGGCATCACCGATATCGCGCACGCCGTTGCCGTTCACGTCTTCCCACACGAGGTCGCCGAGCGTGGCGTACTTGAAGAGACCGGCGTCGATGGTGAGATCGTCCGTGCCCGAGACAACAGCGAACGTCGCAGTGATGCCGGTCGTCGGGATGGCGTTGCTGTCGGTCGCTGCGCTGCCGACGCCTGTTGGACTGAAGTTCCAGCCAGCACCCACCGGCGGGGTGAACCTGACCCGGTAGTCGCCCGGTCTGATGTTGGGGATCGTCCAGGAACCGAATGCGTCCGTGGTTGCCGTGATCGGTATTCCGAACGGGGAACCCGACGCATCGAGCAGTTCCACACCAACCCCGCTCACCGCAGGCTCACCGGGGTTCTGGACACCGTTGGCGTTGAGGTCCTCCCACACGAAGTCGCCGAGCGTGACTCGTTTCCACACGCCGGCATCGACGTTCACCGTGGCCTCGTTCTCGTTCATCGTGAACGTGGCCGTCGCGCCGGTGGTCTCGTTGGCGTCGCTGTCGGTGTTCGACGACTTCGGTGCGCCGACCGATGAAGGGGAAAACTCGTAGGTCGCCGGGAGGGAGAACGTGAGGCGGTAGTCGCCGGGGGGCAGTGCCGCGCCGGTGTTGTTCAGGCCGGACTTCGTGAACGAATATGCGCCGGCGACGCCGGTGGTCATCGATCCGGAGATGTCGTCGACGGTTCCGAATATGCTGTCGAGGCCGGCGCCTTCCAGCGTCACCGTTGCCCCGCTCACCCCCGCCGTGTCGGCGCCGTCACGGACGCCGTTCGAATTGCGGTCGATCCACAGTCGGTCGCCGATGGTGACGGCACGGAAGAAGCCGGCGTCCACCGTGTTGTTGGTCTCGCCGGGGATCACGCTGACACTCGATGAGCGGCCAGTGACCGCCAACACATCGGAGTCGACGGTGTCGTCGCCGAGACGGTCGCTCGGACTGAGCGTGTAGCCGACGGGGGGGATGACTCGGATTTGATAGGTGCCGGGAGGGAGCGCACCGAATGCGTAGGCCCCCGTGGACGACGTCAGTTGCGAGCCGACGGCGTTCCCAAGGCCATCGGCAACGGCGTTGCCAATGGCGTCGGTGATCGAGACGGTGGCTCCGGCGAGGCCGGCCTCACCGGCGTCCTGAATGCCGTCGGCGTCAGCGTCGAGGAAGACGAAGTTGCCGATGACCGCTGGTTCGTAGAGCCCGGCATCGACGGTGGTGATGTTCTGGTTGCTGAGCACTACGAATCGTGCCGTCTGACCGCTCGAAATGACGGCATCGGAGTCGGTGTCCGACGTGAGGGGTGTGGTCACGGCACGCGGCGAGAAATACAGACCGGAAGGACGGGTGAACACGACCTGATATCCGGTCACGTTGGACGGCATCAGGTTGTCGATCACGTATGCGCCGGTCAGGGGATCAGAGGTGGTGACGCGGCTGACGGCGTTCCCGAGAATGTCCGTACCGGTCAGCGTGACGCTCACCCCACCCGGGAGGACCAGTCCGTTGTCGCCGGCGT
This sequence comes from Acidimicrobiia bacterium, assembly GCA_031406385.1. Classification (GTDB taxonomy): domain Bacteria; phylum Actinomycetota; class Acidimicrobiia; order Acidimicrobiales; family JANYDT01; genus JANLQX01. Next base: position 5,816 of record JANOHI010000227.1, on the reverse strand, counting down.
CGCGGACGCCGTTGCCGTTGACGTCCTTCCACACCAGATCGCCGACTTTCGAGAGCGGATAGACGGTCTGCATGGCGGTGGTGTTCGGTGTGATGACGCGGGTGTTGGGGTTCGACGGGATCGTCGGGAGTGTGCGGTATTCCGTCAGGGTGACCGTGTTGGTGAGGCCCGCGGTAAGCAGCGGTGACGGGGTGACCGGCGTGTCGACGGTCGCGGTGTAGCGGATCTTCCTCGACGTTCCCGGAGCGATTTCGTCGATCTGTGCGCTGAGGGTCTGGCCGGCGAACGATGCGCTGTCGGGACCGACGACTGCGGCACCTTCGATCAGGATGCTGGCGGGATTCGGAGTGAGATTGGCTGGTACGACGTCGTTGGCTTTCACTTCGAATGCCTTGGCGGTCCCGGTGTTGGTGAGCGTGATCTCGTACGTGACCACATCTCCGGGCAGCACCCCCTGCTGCGGCACGCGCGGCGGCGTTGTCGACGCGATCGCCTTGGCCACGGACACATTCGGCACCGTGACGTTGACGATGGCATTCGCCGACGTCCTCACCACCGGGGTGCCGCCGACAGTCGGACGCGAGGAGAACGCGGCGGTGTTGACGATGTCGAAACCGTCCGTGTTGCCGACGACGTCGGCCACAACCGCATCGATGTCGACGGTGAGGACAGCCGTTTCGCCGACGGTGGCCGTGTTGTCGAACGGGTTCACGAGAGCGACGTCGATGGTGTTGCCACTGCCGCTCGTCGTGACGAGGTTCCCCGCGGTGATGTTGGTGACGCCGCGCTCGAGCTTGGCTGACCACGTGACGTTTGTCAGGTTGCTCGGGATCGTGTCGAGCAGATGCCCCTCGATGACGTTCGTGCGCGGGAGGTCGACGGTGATGCGGTACGCCACGGGGTCCCCGATGCGGGCATCGGGGACGCAGCCGGAGCCGATACACGTCGGCACGGTCACGGTCTTTGTCGGCGTCGGCGTGACGATGATGACCGATACCGTGTCGTTGAGCACCGCGGTGACGTTCGCCGTGCGCGCCGCGTCGAGATTCGAGCTCGGGATGTAGGTGAAGTTGCCTGCGGTGGTGTTCACCGGGTTCTGGTAACTCGTGATTCCCGCGGTGTTGGTCTCCACCGCGCCGGAGTTCACGGTGTCGGGGATGGCAACGCGATAGCGAAGCGTGACCGCGGGGCTGGCGGGCGGGCTCACCGCAACAGTCGGTACCGTCCACTCGATGTGGGGGAACGGAGCTGCCACACAATTGCCACCGGCGGTGATGGAAGCGGAGATGACATCGGCACAGGTGATGGCCAGGGGCGTATTGGGCAGACGGTCCCACACCGTCACTGTCTTGGCCGGGATGTTCCCGGTGTTGTGGAGATCGACTCGGTAGGTGACGTGGTCGAACGCCTGCACTGCAGTGTTGTCGCCCTGGTCCGGCCCGGTTGCGCTGAACACGGCGGAGTAGTCGCCCGGATAGGTCGGGGTGGCGTTGGAGGGACGCTCGACCGTGTCCACGCCCTTGACGATCCTCGGGAGGGGCATCGACCACACGATGCCGGCGTTCACCCGCTGGGCGAACACCTGTCCGGCGGTGTTGACAGAGGTGAGCTTGAGCAGGTTGTCGGTGAGGTCGCCCGCCGTGGCAACGTCGGGGTTGACGAGCTCCACAGCAACAGTCACTTCGAACGTCTCGCCGATGTTGTCGATGGTGCCTATCGACCACTCGAGCGTTCCTCCGCCGTCGGTCAGCGAAACGCCGGACACGTCAGGTTCGGGGGAGGGGGCGACCGGTGCCGTGGCGGCCGGAATGATCACGGTGTTGGCGGCGGTCGTGCGCGCCGACCCGGGGATGTATCGCATCCCCGACGGCAGGAAGTCGGTCACCTTCACGCTTGACGCGGAGATGTTGACAGGCACCGACGCTCGCAGCTTGAAGCACGCGATGTCCCCGGTGGCATAGTCGCCGGTGCTGGTCGCTACGTAGGTGACTGTTCCCGCTGCGCAGTTGACGCCCACGGCACTCGACACGACCAAGCCGTTGGGCAGTGACGAACGCACGGCGACCTTCTTGTCGAGCTGGACGCTGATTCCGGCCACGCCGGCGCTGGCGTCGTCTTGGATGGATTGGCCGTCGGTCTGTGCGCCGAGCTCGGAGCCATCAGCGGTGTCGCCCGGAACCTCCTTCTCGATTCGTCCGTTCACATACGAGTAGTTGGTGAAGTCGTCGTTGGTGAGAACGGCTTGGCCGTTCTGGTACGTGGGGCGAACTCTCGCGGTGAACGTCACGACCACGGTTGCGTTCGGTGGCACCGATGCCAGTGCCGGAACGACGGTCGAGTCCCAGGTGACGGAATACGTTCCGTCGCCGCCCAGAATCACGCTTGCGTAGAACGGCGAGTTCACGGTCACCGGGGTTCCGTCCACGGTGATCGACGGTGCGTTTGCCGAGGTGCAGCTGGCATCGGCCGGAATGGGCATGCCTTCGGGGCAGGTGCCGTTGGGGAGACGGTCGGTGATGATCATGTCGTTCACGCGTCGGTACTCGCTCGTGCGCGTCGTCAGCGTGCTGGTGATCAACGCGGCGTGAACGACGTTGCCGGACGCCGACTTCTCCATGGCGAGGTCCTCGGCCTGGAACGTCGACGAGGCGGTGTCGCCGTAGAAGGTCGGTGCTCCGATGACCCGAGGACCGGTGTACCCCGCGCCGGAACTGGCCGAGTTCGTGCCGAGTTGTTCTGCGCCGTCGGCGAGGGTTGAGGGGGCAACCTGCGCCTCCTCGGTCCATGGCCCGGTGTTGTTGGCGAGGTTCGCGCCCTGTTGGCCGCTGGCCGGGGTCGGGACGGTTCCGCCGAACGGTCGGTTCTCGCGAAGCGCAATGCCCGCGCGATAGGTGATCGTCTGGGTGCCGCCGGCGGGGAGCTCGGAGCCGGGGCCCGATGCCGGGAACGTCCAGCGGACCCATGTCGTGCCGATCGGGGGGGTGAAGGACGTACCGGCTGCGGTCGTGGCCGGTGTCGATCCGTTCATGGTGGTGACGCTCACCGTGGGGCTGCCGAGCGCCCCGGAGTACAGGCATGCCGCCGGATTCAGACGAAGAGCGCCTGTGTACTCCACCGCGCCGGGCGGGGTGTTGTCGGTGGCGGCGCAGCCGAGCAACTCGAGGTTCGGGGGGAGAAAGTCGTCGACCGTGAAGGCGTTCGTCGGTGCGATCGAGTTGTTCTCGATGGTCAGGGTGAACGCCGTCGAGTTGTTGTGCACGCCGCGGAGGAGTTCGCCGCCACCGGACTTGCGGAGCTGATACGGGATGACCGTCGTGCTCACCGACCCGCTTGTTCCGGAGCCCGGGGCGGTCGAGGAGTTCACCGTCCCGTTGGCGAGAAACTTGACCAGCACTCGCGGATCGGTGTTCGAATACGCCTGAGCGGTCGTGGCTAAGACACTGCCGACCGGATGGGTGACGGGATCCACGGCCACGCTGACGCCGATTGACTGGCACACGTTGGTCTGGAGGTCGCTGACGTTGTTCCACACCAGCGTGGTTTGCCCGGCTGCTGGACTGTTCGGGTACGACACCGGAGGGGTTGTGGTCCCGTTGCTGCTCACGTAGGAGAGGCCGGCGGGGAGAACCTGGCGAAAGGTCAGGTTGTAGGTGTCGGGACCGATTGGATTGCAGGCCCGCAGGGTGTAGGAGACGTTTCCTCCTTGGAGTACCCGCCCGGCACCGCCCAGCACCACCGAGAGCGTCGGCGCGGCTTCGGCGCGCGTCGCTGGGCCGAGGACGAGGCCGGTGAGGAGCATGAGCGCCGCAGTGAGCAGTCTGGGGACGCGTTTGCGGCGCGACGGGGTGCAATGACGTGACATGACGGCACGTTCATCGACACCGCCGCGGTTCCGCTGAAGGTTCTTTGTAGGCCGAACGGACGATGCCGATAGATCGATCGGCCCACCCGCCGTCTTGTCGGTTCGGCGTGGCACGACCACTCCCCGTGAGTGAGTGGATCCCCTACTCTCGCCAGAGAAGGACGCTCCGTGCGTTCACAATCGAGCTTCGGACGCCACCGGTGATAGTTCTCTCGGGTGCCCCGGTCCGCCGCTAGGGTCTCGAAACCGTGACGCTTGCTGACGACGGTCGCTTTCCGGAACTCGGTCCAGTGCTGGTGAGTTCTGCCGAACTCGCCCACATCGTGGCGCGACTCGGCGAACAAATTGCGGGGGACTATGCCGGCCTGAATCCTCTGATGGTCGGGGTGCTCCGTGGCGCCTTCGTGTTCATGGCGGACCTGGCTCGGGCGATTCCGATGAGCGTCGAGGTCGATTTCATGGCGGTTTCCTCCTACGGCCACGCGACCGAGTCGAGCGGCGTCGTGCGAATCATCAAAGACCTCGATACCGACATCACCGGGCGTCACGTGATTCTCGTCGATGAGATCATCGATTCGGGCCTCACGATGAACTACGTGCGCAGACTTCTCGCCGATCGGGGAGCAGCAAGCGTCGAAGTATGCGCGCTCTTGATCCGTGAATCACTCTCGCATGTCGACACGTCGACCCTCCGCTATTTCGGACGGACCATTCCGGCTGATTGGGTCGTCGGGTATGGTCTCGATGCCGGGCAGCGGTGGCGCAACCTCCCCGATGTTCACATCTGGCGAGGCTGAATCGGGGAGTGTCGCAGCGCGCTCGGGCAGGGCGGTTCGGGCGGCGCGGTTACGGAGCCGTGTCAGCTCGGATTCGAGAAGCTCGGGGAGCAGACCGTGCCATCCGGCGGGGCGATCGCGTCGATCAGAAAACGGGCCGCGGCCTCGCGCACGCATGCACTCTTCGTGACTGCGACGTGACCGCCTCCGTTGCGGGTGAGCAATGGCACGCCGAGCGCGGTCGACATGCCCTGTGACCACCGGTACGGGGTGGTCAGATCATGGGTGCTGGCGATTACGAGCGCCGGAGCGTTGACTTGTGGGACAAGCGGCACCTGGGTCGCCAGCGGTGCCGGCCAATTGATGCAGGTGTAGGTGAGCCGGGCATCGCCGCGCAGTCCGGAGAAGTGCGGGGCGACGACCGGCGTCTGGTCGAACACGGATTGGTATGCACCGGGATCACGGGGGAGGAGACCGTCGCGGCAGTTCACCGCGAAATTGGTGGCCGTCGAGAATCGATCGAGTGGCACGAGTCGTTCGCCCTGATCCGTCGATCGGCTGTCGGCGGACGTGGCATTGAAGTTCACCGGTTGTCCCGTCGCCAGTTCTTGCAGCGCCCGGCCGAGGATCGGCCAGCCATTGCGCGGGTAGCCGACAAGGTCGGCGATCGTCGAGTCGAAGACCTCTTCGCCAGCCTCGCGGCCGCGACGTGCAGCGCTCACGTACTGGTTGCGAACGGTGTCGTACTTCGCCCGGAGATCGGTGCCGTCGTTGAAGTTGCAGGGGAGAAGGCGACCCGAGGCGCATTCCTCAAGAAATGCGCTCAGCGCGATCTCGGTGGCCTCCGCCGGGTCGAGCAGCTGGTTCACACCGAATCGTGTTGGATCGATGGCGCTGTCGAGGATCATCGTTCGCACGCGGGTTGGGAACAGGGACCGGTAGACGGCGCCGAGGTACGTGCCGTAGGACATCCCGAGAAAGGAGATCTTCTCCTCTCCCAGGGCGACTCGAACGGCGTCGAGGTCCCGTGCCGCGGTCTCGGTGTCGAGGAACTGCAGTCGGTCACCGTCCGAGCGATTGCAGGCGCGCCCGAACTCGTCGTAGTAGGAGGAAAGGGTCCCGGAGTTGTTGGGTGCCAACAGTCCGACGCCGCAGCGGAGCGGGGCGCTACGGGTTGT
>JANOHI010000222.1:0-25497 GCA_031406385.1 Acidimicrobiia bacterium | reverse complement strand
CCAACCCGTCGGTGCCCGCCGGCACGCATTTCACGCGAGCCACTTCGGGGGCCGCCTCCCGGGAGAGTTCCTCAAAGTCCTCCACCGTGACTGCGCGGCCCCGCGTGCGGAGCATGATCGGGCCACGAAGCTTTGCATGGTCGAGACTCTCCGCGTCGCGACCCCCCACTCCAGCATGACGATTCGCGACCCGAGCGACCCCCGGAATCGACGACGACAGGATGCAAATGGCCAGCCGGCTCACGTTGCCGGCTTCACCACCTCCGACGGCGAACCGTCGAAGGCGGACATTCGAGCCCTTTGCCGGGATCGCGCCGAACGCCCGCAGGGTGCCGTCCTCCAACCGCACCGCAGGGCCCAGGATCACTTCACCCTCGACGCCGTCGATCTGATAGTGACGGTCCGTGGGAGAACTGTCGGCGAAGTGCGGAACCTCGGACCAGCGGACCCAACCTTCCTCCTCCGCGACGTCGAGAAAGGTGTCGTCATGGCGCACGATAGGTCGGTGCTGCACCGGATAGCGCTGCCCGGGTGAGCCATCGGCGGACCCGAGCACCTCCTCGTCGACGATTCGCGCGTGAACGGCGTCGGAGGTGCCGCCTATCGTATGCGCGCGGACATCTGACAGCAGCGGACTGTGGCTGTACACGGGCTGGTTCTCGATCGCTTCGACAACCCTCGCCCGGACCCACGCGGCCCGCTGCTTCGCCATGATCGACGGGCTATGGCCACGCGGGAGGTGGAGTACCACTTCCCCGTCACGATTCAGACCCCCGGTTGTGTCGTGTTCGAGTTCACACCGAACCCACTCATCGCCGGTCCAGGCTTCCCACACCAGCGGAGGCCTGTCCGGATCTACGCCAACCCCTTCGATCGTGCACTTGATCGTAAGCACCAATAGGTTCTTGGGCGCGGCCTCGGTGAGTCCGACGTAGAGCGCGTCGCCCTGCTTTGGCGGGATCGCGAAACACGAGAATCCACTTCGTTTGACCATCTCGTCGTCGTGGCTTCGGGTTCGATCGGGTTCTATGGACGACCGCACGTTCTGCACCGAAACCGGAATCACTTCAAGGTCCTCGATGGTGGTGAACTCAATAGCCTCCTCCCGTTCCGTGCGGCGTGTCGCCACCTCGGTTCCGATCGGGATACGACGGATCTCGGTCGGAATCGACGACATCCAGAACGTGACCGGGACCTTGGCCGGTGACGGTGGGGAGCGACGAACACCGATCAGCTCGAGAAACTTCACGTAGTTGCGATCAGGTACCCGGTTGAGTCGATAGATGAGTTGGTCGGTCATCTGGGCGAACAACTCGATGAGCGTGACACCGGGATCAGAGACGTTGTGGTCGGTCCATTCCGGGCAGCGCTGCTGCACGAAACGTTTCGCATCATCGACAAGGTCCTGGAACCGTCGATCGTCGAGGTTGGGAGCGGGCAACGACATGGGGGCTCCTGGTGCTATTCGGCCGGGATCGTGTAGAAGGGGAACACGAGGTTGCGTGGGCTGTTGGTGTCATTCACCCGGTACTGAATATCGATGTACACAATGGATTGATCGTCCCGGTCGTAGGACACGTCGACGGCATCCACCGTGATGCGTGACTCCCACCGCTCGAGTGACTCCCTCACCTCGAAGGCCAGCAAACCTGCGGTTCCGGCGGTGACCGGGGCAAAGACGTAGTCGTGTATCCGGCACCCGAAGTCCGGACGCATCGCCCGCTCGCCGTACGACGTGGCCAACACGATGCGGATCGACTCCTCGATCTCCCGCTCGTCCGATACGAAGGCGATCGCTCCGCGTGAATCGGTCCGCAACGGAAAGCCCCACCCGCGGCCAACGAACTCGTTACGCACGGCGCGACCGCGTTCCCGATGGCGCCAGCCGTAGCTGACGGTTTCGTACGGTGAGAGGCAGACGGTTCATCGTTCCATTTCCATCAGTTGAGAGTGATCATTCCGCCGTCGACATCGACGGTTCCCGAGCCTTCAATTTTCACCATCGCACCCTTGATCGTGGCGTTCGCTCCGGCCTCCATCGTGATGTCCTTGGTGGCTTTGAACATGATGTTGTCGTACGACTCGATGACGATCTCCTTCCGAGACGTGATGTGCACGGTCCCGTCGGACGTCACCGCGATATCCGTCTCCGTCTGATTCAACTTGAGCTTCAGCTTCCCGTCACCGGTCGTGAGAAGCACACCCTTCTTGCTGTCACCATCGAACATCACCATGGAATGTCCCTGGCGGCTGCGGAACCCTTTGATGACACCCTGCCCGGCACCGTCATAGAGATGGTCCCCCTTCCCATCCGCAACGGAATCACGCCCGTTGTAGAGCGTCCCGATGACATAGGGGCGGCGCACATCACCCTGTTCGAAGGCGACCAGCACCTCGTCGTCGACCTCGGGCAGCCAGACGAACCCCCGCTCAGAACCTGCCGCCGGCAGGGCCATCCGAGCCCACCACGACTCGTAGTCGTCGGACAGCCACGGAAACTTCAACTTCACGCGGTGCAGACCTTCGGGATCTTGGGTGTTCGTCACCAGACCCACGACCACGCCATAGATCGGCGGACCTCCAGCGGACGAAGCACCGCTGGTCGCCCCCATCGACGACAATCCGAGAAGTGACCGCTCCTGGCGGCCGGCGACCGAGAACGAGGTCTTATAGCCCTGCCCGTCAAAGAGGTGCCGGCTTCCGGTAACTGTCCATGTGCCGACAAACGGGGCAGCTACTGCGGAGATGCTCAGGGCGGCGCCGGCCTTCAGCTTCTGGTTTCCGATGGCAACGCCGTCGGCTTCGCCCAACGCCGATGAGATCTGACGCGCCATTCCCTTGGATGCCTGTTCGGCTTCCGTCTGGGTCCCGATCACCCGATCGGTGAGTACATAGGTTTTCGTCCCCTTCAACGCTCCACCCAACGCGACAGGTTTCGAGGGTACGTCAGGCGCGTTGTTCTCTTCATCGGGTGTCGTGATCCCGATGACTGCTTCTTTGTCCATGTAGTTCCAACCGCGTGACTCCACCTTCTTCACCTGGGCGACCGCCGAGATACGCGGGTGGAATTCGAGGAGATCGGCCCCGAAGACCATCTGCAACGCATGCGATGAATCGAGGTTGCCCGCACCAGGGGCCCCCACGTTCACGTCCGCCTGCCGGAAGAAGAACTTCCCGTCGGAGACTCCTGTCTCGAACCCGATCTCTCGGGCTCGCGCCTTGATGAACTCCCAATCCGTGAGGTTCACCTGCGATACGTGGTCATGGACCATGCGCGAATCCCCAATCTCGCCGAGATCGAGTTGACAGCGTTCCGCAAGGCGTTTCGCAATGTCGGAATCCGTGCGGTTCAAATACGCCTCGGTATGACGGCCTCGGTGCATGCGGTGCGACGCATCGTATGCCCGCACAACAACACGCTGACCGAGAGCGTCGTAGTCTGCTTCAAGCCCGGTGATCTCTCCCTGGAAGAGCGGAGAGGTGCCGTCGGCCCCACCCTTCCCCGATGACACGACAGCTACTTCTATCTTCTTACCGATAGCGACATGCGCCTTGTCGAGCGCGTTGCGGCTGGGATCGCGAATGATGATTGTCAGCTTGTCGGGAAGATGGAGGTGGTCGTCGATCACGAGGGAGTCGAAGACGTTGCAGACATCCTGCGGGATCTCGGTGCCCTCGACCTTCACGACCGGCCAGCCTTGACGCGTGCTTGGTGGCATGGCGATGGTCACCCCGAGAGGGTGGCCACGTCCTCGATCGGAGGAAGCAGCAGACGCGTACCGACGCGCACGCGAAGCGGATCATCGATCCCATTCGCGATCGCGAGACCTCGCCAGTATGCGGTTTGGTCGTAGTAGCGGAACGCAACGAGAGGCAGGGAATCGCCTTCGACGAGGAGGTGACTCTGATGACCGGCGAGTGAACCCGACGTCGGATTCTGTTTCGACGGATCCGAAGGAACCTCTTTCAGGCTGACTTTCACCGTTGCCCGTATCGGTGTGCCCTTGTCGTCAAAGAGCGTGAACGTTGCTTTTACCGACAACACATAGCATTTGAACCATGGCTTGCCCCAATGGAGGCAGACCAGTGGAGGGCTGGGCTTCTTCGTGGTTCGCGTGCTCGATGTCGGGCGCGTCCATGAAATGAGTGTGCTTACATCCTTGGGGACGTTGCGCTTTTTCGACCGCGACGCACCGGAGAGATCCCAAGCGTCCAGGAGCAAGTCGAGATCCATCGACCGCGGCTCGGGACCCTTGTACTGGGGCACCGACGCCTTCTTGTTGCCGGCCTGCGCTGGCTGTTCCCACTTCGCGCTCGCGCCGACATCAAGCTTCGTCGGATTGAAGACGAATTCGACTTCGCTTTCGGTTGATTCCCCGTCCGTATGCGGGTTCTCGACCACCATCAGCTTTCCGTATTCGAGTGTCATGCCGGCTTCCAGTCAAACCCGTGGTAGATCAGCTCAAGCGTTTCCTTGGCCACGCCCGAACCGTCGGTCGAGAAGTTCGGGCCGGTCCACTTGACCGGATGAACCTCTTTCAACTCCCAGCGACAGATGGCCTTGCCCTTGATGTCGAACAAGGTGATCGTCGCCTGCCCTCGCTTCTGTCCGCCTTTGGCGAACTTCGAGAACCACGCCGCGGTCTTGCCGGAGTCTTTCGTCAGGAGTCGGGAAAGTTTGACGTTCGTGTACTTCACTCGACTGGGAAGTTTGTACACATATGAATTGTTGCCGCCCTCGACAACCTCTTCCACCGTGTACTCAGCGGCGAGTCCTTCGCACCCGGTGAATTGCCCGAGATCAAGGCCGTCGACCTGGACCGAGAACTGCGCGAGTGCGTTGGGATGGTCGGGTTTCGGATCAGCCATGGCTCACCGCACCCCGTCGAGGGCGAAGCCGGCGCGTTCGCGGTCGTCGAGAAGCTCTCGGCGCACACGCTGACGGATGCGTTCGTAGAGCTTCCCGGCCAATCGATCGAGCTCCGCATCCGCCTGCGCAGACGTCGGCCCGCTGGCCCCAGCGGCCCCTCCCGCCGCGGATTCCCCGCCTTCGTCGGAGACGCTTGCCGTCGACGACCCGCCCCCGCCGTTCGATACGGGTGTGGGCGCCATTTCAGCGTCACCGTTCGCCTGCTCAGAGGATGGCGAAGCGCTGTTCGACTGGCTCGATGCCTGGGCCGCTCCCAGTTCAGATTCACGCTGCAGCATGAGCGCAGCCGTCGAGGAGATCCGCGCCACTGCTCGGTTCATGTTGACCACGGGCAGAGGGCCTACCCGACCTGCGGCGGGTTCAGGGGTTCGGAGGAGTGGGCCGACCTCCTGGCCGACAGCGGCGCTGTTTCCCGAGCCAGCCAGGAGAAGGCTCGGAACCGGAGAGGTGTGGTGCCACGGTCGGAGCGGAGTCGCCGATTCATCTTCGGAACGTTCGATGACCTGGAAGTCCGACGACGGCGAAGCTCCAGAGCTGCCACCAGGGACTGCGCCACGAGGGGACGTTGTGGTCGACGTTCCAGAATCTGTCCGGGAGCCAACGCCGGCGAGTGGTGGTTGAACGGCTCCGGGTCTGAGAGGTACTGGAGACCACACCGGATGCTCCGCCGAACGCTGCGTCGAGGGAGCCGATGGGGCGCTACTCGAACCGACCGAGCCGGTGAAGGTTGCACGGTTCGCGCTCGCGCTCGGGCTCGGGCTCGGGCTCGGGCTCGGGCTCGGGCTCGGGCGGACCATCGGCTCAGGTCCGCCGGAGCGAGTCCGACCGATCGATCCATACCCCGGGGGGCTTGCCGAGTCTCCCGAAGCGTCGACGCTGCGATGTATTGACGAACCCGGTCCCGCTCCGCCATCCGAGCCAGGATCCCGGGACGGCGTATCGGAACCGGTTGGCCATCGAACCGGAACTGATGTCACTGCGCGCTCGGTGCCCGCCACCGAAACGGTTGCCAACGATTCGGCCAACGAACGGTCGAGCCGCCGCTGTCCGAGAAGCGGAGCATGTTCGACAAGGCCACTCAGCACGAGGGCTGGCACCACGTGCGATTCGCGATCCTTCGGCGTCGCCTCATCCGTGTCGGCGGAGGTTGATCCTTCGACGGAAGACGTTGATAGGAACGACGAAGCGTCGAATCCGGACGGCACCACATCTGCCGTCCTTCGGACGGCCGCCGACTCGGGAGCGTCCGACCGCGACGGAAACGCAGGTGAGACCTCGTTGGCCGATCGGGACACCACCCCGCCGGAGCCACCTTCCAGCGACCCTGGTGAGGACGATGGACCGGGAGCGAGCGGCATTTCGGATTCGTTCCATCCGGCGAACGGATCGGGCTCCGGAACTCGCGAGATCGCCGATGAGGGCAACGCGTTCATGGGCATACCCAACCCAACCCGGCGGCCGACCGTCGGACGTATCTCTGGAAACGGAGAGACGGAAGGCGAAGAGGACAACTCGACGTTCTTCCCTTCATCAGCATCCGAAGTTGACCGAAGAGCGGCCTGGGCGGAGTCAGCGGACGACAACGGCGCTGCGTCCGCACTCCGCTCCACAACCGAACGCGTCGTCGGCGAGGGCGGGGCGGCAAAAGCAGAGAGCGACACCGGCTCGTGGGCCGATCGCACCTCAACCACCCGGCGCTGGCGCGCCGCTACTGGCATGTCGCGCGGAGAAACGACATCGGTCGCGTCGGACTCTCGAGGGGTTCGGGCGATCAATGACGAACCGACAGACGCCGCCAGCGAGGGGGCCGCGGATGCCGAAACACTCGTCAAAGAAGTCGCCGGCGTGAGGGCCGAAAGAAGAGGTGACGCAGCGGCGAGTGTCCGCACCACCACGGGCACTGGAGCCGGTTCGCTTCCGGCTCCGGAGCTTGACATCAACGAAGCGGTTGACGAAGCGGCCGACGGTGAGGATTCGAACGACCCGTCAACGGGTGCGCTCGCAGGTGGCCCCGGACGCGCCGTCGGCGCCGGGTACGCGTCGTTCACCGGTCCTGCGATTGCGGCTGTCTTGCGTCGCAACACCAGGTCGGCACCCGCCATGTGGGTGGCGGGTAACAGAGCCTCCGCCGACGCCGACACCGTGCGCAGCAGCGAAGACACCGTGCCAATGGGACCGTCTGCACGAAGCTCGTGCCCGAGAGGACGTGAGGTTACGGCGAGCTGCGGCGCCGGAATGTGCGCGGCAAGCGTGCGCTGCACCGCCATGTTCGCGGTGACCGGCATCGCTTGGTGAGCGAGCAGGTCGGGCGGGGGCAGAAGTCGCCAGCCCTGCGGTTCACGGGGTTGGGCGGCCGCAGTCGTCGGCTCCGCATCGGGGACACGACCCATCGCTGTCGTCGGATTGGATGCCGGAGCGATCTCCGCGAGGGGATGGCGATCGACACGTTCGGTGCCGTCGGGGGACGCGCCGGAGTTCGCGACCACCGCACTGTCGTCGCTACGCCTCCACACCTGCCACCAGGCCATCTCTCACGCACCCCCACCCATGTCAGTCAATTTCACCCATGCGCCGATTGATCGACGCGATTTCATCGACGAAACGCCGCCGGGTCGGATGTTCAAGGTCCAAGAGCTCGTTCATGGACCAATGGAAGTGATAAGCCACGTACGCAACCTCCTCATAGAGCCGGTCAGGCGCGTACGTCAGGATCCCCCCGACGAACCACCTGCCACGTCCACGGCAAACGTGGAGTTGCACGAAGGGCACTGCACACTCGCACGTGTGTGTCCCTCCTGGTTGACGCGTCGATAGAGGTCCTGGAGGAAGGCCAGGTCCGAGGCGAACAGGTTCTCGATGATGTCGCCATGCACGCTCTGAAGTGTTCCGAGTTTTGTGACAACGCGGGCCAAAAGCACGACCGACAGGTAGGCCGGATTGTCCTTGACCCGCATGTCCGATAGCGGAAGCAACTCGTCGCGGGCGGTGGCGAGGCGCATCGTGCCGGTTCGGTGCACGACACCTTCATCATCGACAAACCCTCGCGGGAGCTCGAAGTCGTAGGTGGTCTGCAAGGCTCACTTCACTCGCTGCATACCCTCATGCACGATCGTTACTTCTTCGAGCGCGAGGTTGTTGCTGGTTGCGTTGAGCTCGCCACCCTTGTACTTCGAGATCCACGCCTCGACGAACTCATAGCGCACGATCTCAGCCGAACCAGAAGGATCCTTGATGACGATTGCACCGGTGAGGCGCTTGAATCCTCCGGGTCGCTTCCCACCGATGTTTTGGGAGCCCAGGGACTCGGAGAACTTCTTCCATAGGCCGGTGTCGGACGTCTGCCCCTTCTTCATCGTCACGGGCGTGTACTTGTTGGCTCCGGGAATCTTGCGAATGACCATCTTGCCGGTGCCGTCGGTTTCCTTCGACTCGATGATCTCCACTTCGATTTCGATCCCGGAACACTCCCGGAACGACCCGATCTGAACGCCGTCGAGCTCGAGGAAAAAGTTGAGACCTACTACCGGATCTTCACCAGCTGCCATGTTGGCACTTCACTTTCGTTCCAGGGTTTGGACTTGTACAGCTTCGATTCGGATTGCGGTCGTCCCGAAATCCGAACATCCCGGTCACTCGTTCGGTGTGCCCGAGAACTGGGCGATGCGGAACACAACGAACTCTGCCGGCTTCACGGGCGCGATGCCGATCTCGACGATGAGCTGCCCAACGTCTCGCACTTCCGGTGGGTTCGTCTCCTCATCGCACTTCACGTAGAACGCTTGATCGGCGGTTTCGCCGAACAGGGCACCGGATCGCCAAACGTTGAACAGGAACGCATTGATGGTGCGCGACACGCGGGCCCACAATGCCTGGTCGTTCGGCTCGAAGACGACCCATTGGGTTCCTTCGAAGATCGACTCCTCAACGAAGTTGAAGAGTCGCCGGACGTTGAGGTAGCGCCATTCGGGCTCGCTCGAAAGGGTGCGCGCACCCCACACACGAATGCCTCGACCCGGGAAGGCCCGAATGCAGTTGACACCGATTGGGTTGAGGAGATCGTGCTCGCCCTTGGTGATGTTCAACGCCAAGCCGACAGCACCACGAACGACTTCATTGGCGGGTGCCTTGTGCACGCCCCGCTCGTTGTCGTTACGGCTCCACACGCCGGCCATGTGACCCGACGGCGGAACCGGCGTGTTCTTGCCCGAAATGGGATCGAAGACGCGAATCCAAGGCCAGTACAGGGCCGAGTACTTCGAGTCGTACCCCGCCTTTCCCTGACGCCATTCACGGATCTGTTGCGCGTTCATTGCCGGTGGTGCGTCGAGAATCGCCACGCGGTCGCCCATGAGTTCACAGTGGTTCATCATCGCTGTCTGAACGGCCTGCACACCTTCGAGATCGATCACGCCACGCTCGTAGAGCGCCATCAGGTCGGGGCAGGCAACCATGGTGATGGGATCGACGGACTCGAGGCCACCGAAGCCGGTCCGCTTGGCCGAATCGCCCACGTAGTCAGTGGCCTGAACGCGAGCCGGCGCAGAAGCAGCACCACCGGCAAAGGCATAGTTCCCGTTCGCCGGACGAACGAGTTCGCCACCCTTCGCCTCTTCGATCTGCACGAGCTTCGACTGAGCATTGACCATCGTTGCGACGTTCGTCTTGCCCTTCTTGACCGACACGTTGTCGAAGGTCTCCTCGGCTTGTGTGCCGCGCTTCACGGTCAGCTTGAACGTGTCTTCTGAGGCCTCGGTGGCGTCGGAGACCTCAACGCTCAGGTTGTTTCCTCCGGGCCCCTCCGAAGCGGCCTGGATACGAACGGCCGGCAACCCGGCTTGGGCGGCTGACGGCAACTCGGCGCGGGCCTTTGGCTGGCTACCGCCCTCCTGCCCGATCCGCACGACATACGCCGTTCCGCCGCCGTTCTGGAAGAACCCGTAGACCGAGTGACTCAGATAGGTGCCGTCGACAAAGTCACCGAACACGTTCTGGTACTGAGTCCAGTTCGTGACGAGTGTTGGTTCGTTGAACGGGCCCTTCTCCGACAGCCCGACAAAGGCCGCGACCGCTGTACCCACCCCCTCAATGGGCTGACTCCCTGACGGGACTTCTTCGACGTAGACGCCGGGTGACAAATACTGCGGCATGAAAGACCTCCGTGCGGGTCGCTCGGACCAGTGGTGCTCCCATGCTCTTGGGCTCCGGCGCGTACGGGAAGGACCCCTTGGTCGACCGCGAGCGCAGGCGAAGCTGCCCGATGAGGCAGTGACCCGTTGCACCCATCGCCTTCGTCACGGCATTCGACCAGACTTGCGCGCGACAGACGAACGAAGGGTCGCCGTGAGCGCTGCGAAGTCGACGTCGAAGAAGAGCAAGGGCGTCGGACTCGGGAACGCTCGTCGTAAGGCCGGCCACCGCGAGTCGATCACAGGAAAGAAGGGTTCCGTCTCGCCCGACGATCACCCGCTGGGCGAACTCCACCGAACCGTCGGAAACGAAGCAGTCGGCGCAATCCTGCACCGGAAGTCCGACAAGACGTCGAAGGCCGACCAGAAGCGGGCCGAAGCTGATCTCAACGGTGACGCGGCAGTGCTGGCGATGCACGTGTCGATGGTGCTCGGTTCACCCGACTACGGGCCCGACAGTGCTGTCGGACTTCCCGATCGGCACATCGGGTTCCTCAAACACCTGTATCGGTTGGTCCATGACAAGCCGTTCGGGCCGGCCGACGGCCAGTACGTGACGGGCGTGGACCGTGAGGCTGACCTCATCTTCGTCCAAACCTTGATGCCGGCGATCGCGATGGAACTGGCACGCGACCCGGACGGAAAGCAACAGATCAAACAGATCGACCGAAGGGTCGCCGGCGTCACCCAGTTGGTCACCCGTAACGCGGTGTACGCGCGTGCCGAGAAGGACGCAACGCTCGGCGCTCAGCTCATTTCACGCCCGGTCGCCGAAGCGCGGGCGACCGCTCTCGACATCCTGCGCAAGACAGCGGGCGTCACCGACAGAGTCCTCGCGACCGCGGGCGGAGTCGTGTCGGAGTCTGGTGGACTCAGCGCTGCTGGCGCTGATGTGAAGGATGGGCTCGGCAGCCTCATCAAGGTGCTCAAGACCACCGACCCGGCCGAATACCGCAAGAGCGTTGACGAAGCAACTGCGTGGTGCGCCCAGCACGGCATGGTGCTCGGAACGATCAAGGGGGTTCAGGTGATCGCGGAGATCACCGACCTCACGGCCGGCACCGCTGTCGCCGTCGGCAAGACCCTGGCGAATGCCGCAATGAAGTTCCTCGGCCCGACAGGAGCGAACCTCGAGCTTCTCCAGGACCTGGAGAAGGAGGGAATGCTCCTCAGCAAGGCAAACCAGGCTGCGCTCTCGTTCGGCAAGATCGGATCGTTTCTCGACAAGGCCGACAGTGTGCTCTCGGTCGTCTCGATCGTGGGCAACACGGCCAAGCTCATCACCGCGGACTCGATGTTCGACCGCCTCGATGCAGGCGTCTCGGTCACTACATCGAGCCTTTCGCTCGCCGCGAAAGTCACCGGTCGTGCGGCATGGGGAACTGCTGCAGTCGCGATCACCCTGCCGTGGGAATTCACCAAATTCGTCATGTATCTCGGCGAGCTGGGTGGCGGCGCGATCGAAGGTTCGATGTACGGCGGGCTGTGGGAGGAGCTGCGCGAGATCGAGCACAAAGGCGATCAGGTGTCCCACGACATGGTCGTGCTCGCCCGTATTCTCGACGAACGCGACGCACGGTTCGCCGGCGCCGAAATCGGAAACCAGCAACTCGCGGGAGCCGACGAGGCGGCGTCGGATGCTGCGTACCGGCTGCAGAAGTCACTCGGGGAAGCGGATCGTCGCTGGCGGGCGAGCTCGATCGAAGCCCTCTCGAAGGCCTATCCGAGCGACGTGCAGTCGAGCGTGATGTGGTCGAAGCAGGAGGAGTATCCGCCCGATCTCGTGGCGTCAAGCGCCGGCGAGTTTCTCGCTTCACTCACGGGCGCATACAAAAATGCCGCCGAGATCGTGCTTCAGATGGCTGTCGATCAAGGGTTCTTCACCGACGCGGAAGGAGCCGCGAAACTGAAGGACATGCGCAAGAAGGCGGCCGCCGGCTGAGTGTCCGTGCAGGGAGTCCCGTGCCTACGGCGGGGAGCGTCCCTCGGGAGCTCCTTGCGGAGAACGATCGCGGCGAAGGAGGCTTGACCTTTGTCTACGCAGGTGCTCCCACCGTCCTTCGATGGAACCCGATACTCCATGGCTTGGCCGCTTTGGTCGCCTATTCGACTTCCCTGTCAGCGTCGCGTTGCGCAGACCGTTGCACGGCAACGTCGGCGACAGCATCGGCCTCTCGCTCTTCGGAGGTGTCTGCCGCCCCGACCGACATGCCTTCTGCCCCTCCTGACATCGAGCGCTGCTGGACGACGTGGGTCAGCTCGTGGGCCAGCAGGCGCTGCGTCGAGGAGCTCCCGGGTGAATACTGGTCCGACCGGACGAAGACGTCGTTGCCGGTCGTGAACGCCTTCGCGGTGATCGCATGATTGAGCTGATCAGACTCGGTACCGACGTGTACCCGGACACCGTCGAGCGGGGCGCCGAGCGTGTCTTCCATGTGTTCTTTCGTGGAGGAATCGAGCGCGCTTCCGCCGCCGCGTTGCGAGTTGATCCGCTCGGACAGCCCGCTCGACACCCCACCACCAGCCAGTCCCACTTCCGGTGCTCGCTGCGCCACCGCGCCATCGTGCTTCGCCTGCAGTTCCTCCTCCTCGGGCCCCGCTTCGCGCTGGGCCATGCCGGTCAGGCCGGATCGTGACGGATCGTGCTTCGCTTGGATCTCCTCCTCTTCCTCCGGCATGCCTTCACGTTGAGCCAGCGCCGTGCCGCTGCTCGTGGCGGAAAGATCGTGTTTCGCCTGGATTTCTTCTTCGTCCTCGGGGGCGGCCTCCCGCTGAAGCATGCGAGCGATCGCCGCATTCCCGATCGAGGTGTGAAGCCCTGCCAATGGTGCTCCCGCGTCTGCGACCTGAGATTGTGGACGTCGGGTGCGGACACCCTCGACGGTGAGATGCTCGAAATCGGCCATATCAGGCTCCTTGTTGCGTGGTGATGGGGTTATCCGGTGAGCAGCGCATGCCAGTGACCGAACTCGCTCGGGGTGAAGAGCCGTCCGAGCTTGCGGTATTCCTGTGCGGTCGCTCGCACGAGATCGCTCATCGACAGTGCCCGTTCATCGGAGGCCGCAAGGAACGCCGCGGAGACGGCAATGTTGCGGATGTTGCCGCCGGACAGGCGAAACCTGGCCGCGAGAAACTTGAGATCGATGTCGTCGTTGCGGGGTATCCGCCGTCCGATGCAACGATCCCAGAGCACGAGACGGTCTGCTTCCTCGGGCTCGGAAAAGTCGACGACCACATCCAGACGCCGGGTGAAGGCATCGTCGATGTTCGTCCGGAGGTTGGTCGCAAGAACCGCAACACCCTCGTAGGTCTCAAGGCGCTGCAAGAGGTAGGCAACTTCCACGTTCGCATAACGATCTTTGGCATCGCTGACCTCGGATCGCTTGCCAAAGAGTGCATCAGCCTCATCGAAGAGCACGACGCCATTCACACCCTCGGCAGCCGCGAATATCTTCTCGAGATTCTTTTCGGTTTCACCGATGTACTTGTCGACGACTGTCGCCAGGTTGACCTGATACAAATCAAGCCCAAGCGATCCGGCAAGTGCTTCAGCAGCCATCGTCTTGCCGACGCCGCTCGGGCCGGCGAAGAGCGCCACCACACCGAGTCGACGGTTGTTCTTGCCACCCATTCCCCAGGAGCCGTGCACCTGGTCACGTCGTCGGTACCTGGTCTCGACCTCATGAAGCAGGGCTGTCACGTCTTCGGGTAGGACCAGGTCGCCCCAGGTGACCGTGGGCGAAAGCCGACGTGCGAGGCGCTCCAATCGCGAGGAATTCTGCGCTCTCGCGGAACTGCTCACATCATCGATCGCTATCGCTCTTCTCGCACCCGCGGCTCGACGATGGGCCAACTCCGATGCGCGGACAATCTGATCGGGTCGCAGTCGAAGCTGGCGTGTTGCAGCACTCAGCTCCTGCAGGTCGAGTTCGGGAAAGTGCGTTCTCCACACCGACTCCATCGTCCCCGAGTCGGGCCTCGAAACAACTTCGGACACGATTGGCTTTTGGGACCATGAGGGATCCCACGGATGAGTCCCCACGATGAACCCCGGCCAGTCCGAGTCGGCCAGAAATCGCATTACTTCCGGGTGCGCATCAGCGACCGTTTCGGAAACACAGACCACAAGTCCGCCATTCATCAAGCGCGCTTCACGAATGGCTGCGACGACAATCGAAAGCGGATCACCTTCCGTCGTGTCGGAGATCTCGATCGATAACACCTGCGATCCAATCGAGGCGAAAGCGCTCACCCCGAGCGCCGAACCGACACCGGCTCCGGCATCCTGCAGGTACACGGGCGTCACCCCGGCCGACATACCCCGGCCAAGTCGCACCGCGTCGGCAGTATCGAGCACCACTGGGGCCAGGCGCAAGCGCTCAACCTGCGCTTCGATGCGATCATCGCCGAGCAGGTGACCGAGGACGCGGTCCGGCACGCGGAGCGCCCGGGTGAGCAAGGGACGACCCGGCTCTTCGACCGTCACGAGCCCATGGCGAATCAGCGGCGATTCCATCGACAGTCGCCCGCGCGCCCACGCGTTCGCCGATCCATAGCCGGTGAGTTCAAGGGCCAGGCCGACGCTCGGTCGCCGGCGCGTGATGTCATCGTGCAGATAGCCGAAGAGCTTCTCAAAGCGCTGTTCAACATCAGGCGCTGCAGCGATGATCAGCACATCGAGATCGAACGAGTTGAGCCCGAAGTTTCGAACAAGATCACCCGAGCGTGTGCCGCTGGCGGGGAGTTCGATGGACGCCATCGGCCGCGTGCGGGGCGACACTGCGTATTCACCGTTCTCCGCAGCGAGCGCGTCGGCTTCTTCATCCGACACGTACAGTCCGCGATAGGGATCCTCGGGAAGCGGGTCATTCGCTCGTCGCTCATCGACCAGGCGGCGCACGTGCACCGAAAGCACACGAAGGCGATCGGCGAGTCCCTCGTCGAACGCTCCAGGCAGCCCTTCGAGGCTCGCAGTGCCCGACTCTGAACTGAGCACCGATGTCACGTCGAACTCCGTGGTTCCGTCCGCTTTGCTTTCGGACCGGCATCAGTTCCAACCTTCGCCTCGCCTCCGCCGGGTGCGGGCGCATCGGAGTCTTCGGGCTTCACGCGTTCCTCGAGTTCAGCCGCAGTCGGTTCATGCACTGCGAAGCCAAATCGTCGACCCGGAACACGCTTGCTGCCTCCGATGCCCTCCTCGCGCGCCACTGCTTCGGCGCGTCGATCGACCAGGGTCGACCGCGGACGCGGGCCACGGGCGGCCAGGCCAACCGGTCCTGGCTTCGCCCGTCGGTGGCCACCTTCGCGTTCCCCGGCTACGGCACCGCTTTCCGGATCACCGACGTGCACGCTCGGCGCCTCCACAACCGGCGGACCAAACGGTTGCGACGCGGTCGACTCGAATGGCACGACAAGAACCAGATCAAGCGATGGCTTCAGCTCACCGCCGAGCGCCGACCAGATATCGGAGATCGAACGCTCTTGCGCGAGCGGCCGACCGACTGTCAGGAACACTTCCCGCTCACTTTGCGCGAGCGCCCCCACGAGGATGTTGTGCGGGAGTGCGTGGACGTCGAGAAATCCCATCAGGACGCTACCGAGAAGCCGATGCTCGTCTTCGGGCCGTTGCGTCCATGCGGTGATCAAGTATGAGCAGTTGTACCAACGCGTTGCGAATGGTCGGCCCGTCACGAAGCCGTCTGCACTGCGAGTGTCTTCCAGCAATGCCTGCCGTCGGTCCAGGTTCTCTCGGATGTCGTAGAGGAACACATCGAGAGCCGGACTGTTCCGCCTCGCCGCCCAATCCCGGGTCGGGGCGTCAAACACAATCTCGACGTCGTTGGTGATCTGCGCCCGGGCGCGAAGAAAGGCGCGTACCGAATCGTCCACATCCTGGAGCACCCGACCAGTGTGCGGGGCCCGAACGCACGGCGGGCCAACCCCAGTGCGACCGTTCAGGCAGCGAACCCTGCCCAAAGGGGCAGCGCGGCGTTTCGACCATGAGCCACGTCAAGCTTCAGAGCAGCCGTTCCGCGTCAGAATGGCGCCGGGTAACGGAAAGTTGGCATTCTGGCCCTCGCCGTTCGTATCAGCTCGTTGCATTCCTCGGAAAGTCAGCCATGACCCACGCCCCGACTCCGGTCGCCGTCACTCGCCATGGCCTCGCCGTTGCCGCGTCCGTCGCAGACTTCATCGAGTCCGAAGTCCTTCCCGGGGTCGGCATCGATCCGGACCAGTTCTGGTCAGGCTTCGCGTCGATCATCGCCACGATGACCGGGCGGAACCGGGCGCTGCTGGAACGACGCACCCAGCTACAGGGCCTCATCGACGAATGGCATCGTGCCCGATCCGGACAAACCCATGACCATGCTGGCTATCGGTCGTTCCTCACCGACATCGGCTATCTGGTTGCGGAAGGCCCCGCCTTCGAGATCAGCACAACCGACGTCGATGAGGAGTTGGCGGTGCTCGCCGGCCCTCAGCTCGTCGTGCCGGTCACCAACGCCCGGTACGCACTCAACGCCGCCAACGCCCGGTGGGGTTCACTGTATGACGCGCTCTACGGGACCGACGCGCTCGGTGATCTCCCTCCGAGCGGGCCGTACAGCACGGAGCGCGGCGCCCGCGTGATCGCCTGGGCCCGCGAGCTGCTCGACGACGCCGTGCCGCTTGCATCGGGGTCACACGACGACGTCGTCCGCTACGCCGTCGTCGATGGGGCCCTCGTCACAACCCTCCGCCACGGAGGGACATCGTCGCTGCGTGAAACATCCGCATTCACCGGCCATCGGGGCCGCCCCGAAGCCCCCTCGGCGGTGCTCCTGACGAACCATGGGCTTCGCATCGAGATCGTGATCGACCGGTCGCACAGCGTCGGCGCCACGGATCCAGCCGGGATCGCCGATGTGGTACTCGAGTCGGCCGTGAGCACGATCATCGACTTCGAGGACTCGATCGCCGCTGTTGATGCTGAGGACAAGGTCGGCGCCTACCGAAACTGGCTCGGTCTCATGAACGGGACGCTGACGGAATCCGTCTCCAAGGGCGGCCAGACCTTCGAACGGCGGCTCGCGCCAAACCGTACGTGGACTGCGGCGAACGGCTCGCCGCTCGAGCTGCGCGGCCGATCCGTTCTCCTCGCCCGCAACGTCGGCCACCTCATGACCACGCCAGCCGTACGCGACGCGAACGGCGCCGAGGTGTTCGAGGGTTTGCTCGACGCCATGGTGACCGTCGTGATCGCCATGCACGACCGCAACCGCCCGGCGCCGGAGCGGAACTCTGCCCATGGCTCGGTCTACATTGTGAAGCCGAAGATGCACGGTCCCGACGAGGTCGCCTTCGCCTGCGACGTCTTCACCGCGGTCGAGCGAGCCCTCGGCCTCGCACCCGACACCGTGAAGATCGGCATCATGGACGAGGAGCGTCGCACCACGGTCAACCTCCTCGAGTGCGTTCGTGCGGCGAAGTCGCGAGTGGTGTTCATCAACACCGGGTTCCTCGACCGCACCGGTGATGAGATCCACACGTCGATGGAGGCCGGGCCGATGATCCCGAAGGCGCAGATGAAGGCGCAGCCGTGGATCACAGCCTACGAGGACCGCAACGTCGACATCGGGCTCCGGTGCGGCTTCCCCGGGCGCGCCCAGATCGGCAAGGGCATGTGGGCCGCCCCCGAGCGAATGGCCGACATGCTCACCCAGAAGATCGGCCACCCGCGTTCGGGCGCGAGCTGCGCGTGGGTACCCTCGCCCACTGCGGCAACTCTCCACGCTACGCACTACCACCGCGTGGATGTCAACGCCGTTCGGGAATCATTGCGCTCACGACCGGCCGCCTCACTCGACGACATTCTCACCCTCCCGCTTGGTGCGGCGTCCGGATGGAGCGAGCTCCAGCGGCAGCGCGAGATCGAGAACAACGCCCAGAGCATCCTCGGCTACGTCGTCCGCTGGGTCGACCAGGGCGTCGGTTGCTCGAAGGTCCCCGACATCGACGACGTCGCACTCATGGAAGACCGCGCCACGTGTCGCATCTCGTCACAGCATGTCGCCAACTGGCTCCGCCACGGGATCGTTGCCGAAGCACAGGTCGACGACGCGCTGCGTCGTATGGCCCTCGTCGTCGACCGTCAGAACTTGGAGGATCCGGCATACCGTCCAATGGCACCGGGCTACGACGGACCGGCATTCCTCGCCGCACGCGACCTCATCATGTTCGGTTGCGACCAGCCCTCGGGCTACACCGAACCGATACTCCATGCCCGCCGCTCGGAGCGCAAAGCGCTCGACGCGTCGTGATGACCCGCCTTCCCCGCTCAACCCATAGGTGATTACATGACTGCGAATCCGACGCCCCGAACCGATCTCTCACTCGACGACGCTCGCACGATCATTGCATCGGCGCGCGCAGAGGGAGCCCGGGCCGGCTTCAAACCACTTTCGGTCGTGGTGCTCGACCGCGGTGGCCACGTCACGGCGTTCGAGCGAGAGGATGGCTCGTCGAACAAGCGCTTCGAGATCGCCCACGGCAAGGCCCATGGCGCACTTGCGTTCGGAATGGGCTCGCGCTCGCTCATGGCCCGAGCCGAGTCGCAGGCGTACTTCGTGGCCGCGGCGACGCACGCAATCGGCGGCTCACTCATCCCGGTGCCGGGAGGGGTCCTGGTCCGGAACGCTGACGGTCTGATCGTGGGCGCCGTGGGAGTGAGCGGTGACACGTCGGACAACGACGAGAAGGTCGCCACCGCCGGCATCACCGCAGCCGGCTTCACCGCCGATCCGGGCTGACGGTTCGTCGTCAACGCAACGAGAACCGAACACCCATCGACGGTTCGGCGTGAACGTTGCTGTTGCTACCGGGCAACGGATCGGCAACGAACCCTCGGCGCGTCAGAGGCTGATGATTCGGTCGACTTCGCCGAACAGTCGGGCAACTTCGGGAGGGGTGATCCAGGTACCGTTGACCTTCTCGAGGTCTTCGTTGACGGCCCCACGGGCCATCGCGCACCCTCGTCAAACGTGAACGGGAATCCGTTGTTCTCGGACGAGGGCCAGCAGGTCGGTCATCGCCGGCACGCCGACGCCGAGCACCGAAGCGATCGTGTCGCCGATGAGGATTTCAGTGCCGTCGCCGGCTACGAAGATCTCGGGTTGATCGCCTATAGCGGCAGACCCGTTCACGGCGAGGTGCACCGGCATGGACGCTTTCGTTGCGTCTGCGGAACCGGTTGTCATGAGGTAGAGGATTCGCATCGGCTGCTCCTGTTTCGTTCGGGTGATAGGTCTGGTTAACCGTGGTCGTATGCCGGAAACGTCACGTTGCGAATCGAACTGCGCGGCATCGTCCGCTGGGCGAGGAATGCTACGTCGAACGACGGTAGTCATGACGTCGATCACGTTTCAACGGTGCAATGAGTCCTCGACAGAGACGCGTCGCTCAGTTCGGGGCACTGGCGACTAGATAGATACCGGTCAGTTCGCTGCGCTCCGGATGACAACGACGGTTCGTTCGAGGTTGGCGATCTGATCCGCCGCACTCCGGCCGACCGGGGACAAACGCAACGTGTTGATTCCCGCTGCTGCCGTGGCTCGAATGCGCGCAGCCACCATCGCCTCGGTCCCGATGAAGGTGGCCTTCAGTACGAACTCATCGTCCACCGCAGCGATGGCTGCGGGCTTGTCGCCCGAGACCCACAACGACTGGACCTTCTCGGCCATGTCACCCCAGCCGGCGCGGGTGTAGGCCGCGTTGTAGAAGTTGGTCTTCGCCGAACCCATCGCGCCGAGGGTGAACGCGGCACCCGGCCGATACTTCGCAATGAGCGCGTCGATGTCGTCGCCCACTTCGACCGTGGCTCCGATCTGGAGATCCAGATCGGATAGGGATCGTCCCGCACGTTCGGCGCCGGCTTGCAGATGCGGGATGACCTGGTCGGCGGCTTCGGCCATGAACGAGGTGCCGAGCCACCCGTCGGCAACCTCGCCCGTGAATTCGAGCATCTTCGGGCCGAGCGTGGCGAGGTAGATCGGGAGGTCGGGCTTGGCCGGCATCGAGAGCTTGAGGGCTTTGCCCTCGCCTCCCGCTCTCGGGAGCATGTAGTGCTCGCCGGTAGACGTGAGGCGCTCGCCGTTGATCCCCTTACGGACGATTTCGATGTATTCGCGGAGCCGTCCGAGGGGTTTGGCGAATGCTTCGCCGTGCAGGCCCTCGACGACTTGCGGACCGCTGACGCCAAGCCCGAGACAGAACCGATCGTTCGTCAGCCGCGCCATCGTGAGGGCGGTCATGGCCGTCATCGCCGGGGTGCGCGCACTGATCTGCATGATCCCCGTGCCGAGCTTGATGCGCTCCGTGAGCGGCGCAAGATATGCGAGCGGAGCGATTGTTTCCATGCCCCACGCTTCGGCGCTCCACGCGTAGTCGACACCGAGCCGATCGGCGGCCTTCACCAGTTCGACCACGTCGTCCCAGTTCGAGCCGTCGTAGTAGGCGCTGCCGATAGAAAGACCGATCCTCATGCTGCGGGAGTTTGCAGCCTCGGTTGCTCTGAAAGCAACCCGGGCCGCAATCTCTCCGTGTCGACGAAGCGCTCAGGCCAGAGTCGGGTCGATGAGGAACGTTTCGATTCCCAGCGAGCGATACGTCGGTAGCGCTCGAGCGTCTCGCGTAAGGAGCGGAAGCTCAGCACATCGTGCGGCCCACCCGACCAGCGCGTCGTAGACCGCCCCGCCGACCACGCCGCTCTGGCGGACCCAGGTGGTGAAACCGAGTTGCTCACGTGAGGAGAGATACCTTGTCGTGCCGACGACCGAGCCCAGAACCCGAGCTGCATCGGCAGCGGAGAGGCGAACATCGGGCGGAAGCCTCGTGAGAACCGAGAAGCTCTCGACCCATGCGTGCCCCGCAGCTCCCGCTTCCGATGTGCGGATTGCGTCGCGACTCTCTCGGTGCCCGGCCCCAGATCGTAGGGCGGCGGCGACTATGACGCTGGTGTCAGCGACGGCCCGCATCAATCGCTTCCCGGAGTTCGCTGTCGGAAACCGGACGACCGGTCGACGACTCGACAACCAACTCGCCCCCGACCTCGACGACGCGCCCGCCCTGTGGTGCCGGTTCGATCCGCACACCAACACCGTCCGAAGTGACAACCAATGGAACGCCGGCGGCCAACCCCAGCGCATCCCGGATGGCCTTCGGGATCACGACTCGACCAGCACCGTCGATGGTAATTGTCATGCCATTGACTCTACCATCGCGCTCCTCGGGAGTTCGGACTGTACGTAGCCTTGTGTGAAAGAGCTCTCAGATTCCGAATCCTGCCCGGGAGGGTCAGCACCGGGCGGCTGGCGACACGCCCGACCCTCGTGTGACGCTTGGGCATGGACGAACTCCGCGGTCGAACCGCATTCATCACCGGCGGCGCGTCGGGCATCGGTCTCGCCACGGCATTCCGACTCGGCGCGGAGGGCATGAACCTCGTCATCGCCGACATCGAGGAGGGGGCGCTGGGTACCGCCGAGGCCGACCTCGCGAATGCCGGCTACCCGGTGCTCGGTGTGCGATGCGACGTCCGCCAGATCACCGACCTCGAGGCCGCGGCGAAAGCAACGGTCGACCGCTTCGGCGGGGTCCACCTGGTGTTCAACAACGCTGGGGTCGTGACGACCGGGAGAGTGGAGGACCTCAGCGAGGCATCGTGGCGATGGGTGCTCGACGTGAACCTCTGGGGCGTCATCAACGGGAGCCGCGTGTTCCTGCCGATCCTCAAATCCCAAGGCGTGCCGGGCCATATCGTCAACACGGCGTCGATGGCGGGGTTGGTCAGTGGCCCTCTTATGGCTCCGTACTTCGTGTCGAAGTACGGAGTTGTCGCCCTCTCGGAATCGACGTGGCACGAAGCGCGACTCGACGGTGTCCCGATCGGCGTGTCGGTGCTCTGCCCGGGTTTCGTCAAGACCCGCATCCACGAGGCGGACCGCAATCGCCCTGAAGACCTCGACTCCGCGTGGACCGGCGACGCCGGCAACCAGTTCATCGCCTTTCTGAGTGCCGGCGTCGAATCGGGCCGCGAGGTCGCCGACGTCGCCGCGCTCGTCGTCGAATCGATCAAGTCGGACCGCTTCTGGATCCTCCCCCACGGCGAAGAGTCACACGCTGCCATCCGTCGGAGAACCGAAGCCATCATCGACGGCGCAGCCCCTCCTCATAACCGGGTCTGAGTTCCCACCCGACGAACGCGCCCCGACAACGATCGCAAGGCAAGGACCGACTAAAGCAGATGGTGCTGACCGGATCCCGGCCGTCAAGGCTGCCGCACCACAGGTACGGCGTCCTTAGGAGGCCGAGGAGCCTCATCTCGGCTGACCCGATGTGGCAAGGTTCCTCTGTGCACCCATGAATCGCACCGACGAAGGAGCAACCGTGGACCGATTACGTCTGACCCGATTGGCCGTTGCGCTCACCTTGGCAATCGGCGTCACCGTCGTCTCGCCCGACGTCGCCGTCGCAACACCGACAGTCGGTTGCCGAGGATCGGGGTGCAACGGCAAGAACCCGGTAGCCATGCGCTGCGCCGCCGACGCGGTCAGCATCAACAAGGTGGTTGACGAAGACCGGGCATCCGGCGGCACGTTCGGCCGACAGGTCGTGACCCTCCGATACTCCCGTCGCTGCAACGCATCCTGGGCCCGGGTGACCTCGTCGGCCGGAGGCACAGCGGCGGTCACCAGCGCCATCGCCTACATGGGCGGATACAAGACCAGCACGAAACGCACGATGTCGGGTGCCGGGTCCATCTACTCGAAAATGCGATCTGGTTCGGCGATCAACGCCTGCGGGCGAACAAGCTTCAACAACGGCGCGGTCGTCAAGACCAACTGCGCCACTGCAGGTTGAACTCGCCGTCGGCAACCAAACCGGTTGGTCCAACGTCAGAGGCGCAAGTCCCTGAGATCAGGTCCCCTGAGCCCGGGAGTTCCGGAGTAGGTCCCGATGCGCAGTATCGGCGTCGAGCACCGGTTCTTTCGGGAGGCCGAGCACGCGCTCGCCGAGCGTGTTGCGCTGGATCTCGTCAGTTCCCCCACCGAGCGACATCCCACGGCAGTTGAGGACGTGGTACTGCCAGTAGTCGGCCTCCCCGTCTGTCGCATCCCACCCGATCCCTCCGGGGAACTGCTGTGACGCGGCAGTATCCGCGGCGTATCTCCCTTGCTCCGTTCGCTACAGCTTGCCGATGGACGGATGGGCGCGTTGCTGGCCGAGCCAGCCCATGATCCGCTCACCGGTGTAGGTGGTCGCCAATCGCTGACGGACCACCGCATCATTCGACCGGCCTACCTTCTGTGCGAGCTCGATGAGCTGTTTGGCCGGCAGCGGGTTCCGTCGGAACTCCCGCGACAACTTTGCCGACGATCGAGTGCGGTGTGGCGTCATCGAAGTTGGTATCTCAGTCGCTCCCGGAGCGACTGAGATACCAACTATCCGAGCCCTGAACGAGACCGGCACACTCCCGCCCTACTCCCGGCGTTATACGGGTGATCTCGGGCCGAGTCGCGCTCCGAGCGTTCGATCGTGGGAGAGGTGGGAGGTGTGCGACGGGTCCCGTCTTGCGCTTCTCGTCACGATTCCCGGAGACGGAGCTCGCGTGCTGAGCCCCCGACGTCCACACCTTCTGTCCACTTACGATCCACTCGTCGCCGTCACGTTCGGCCTTGGTCGCCAGCGATGCGAGATCGGAACCGGCGTTGGGTTCTGAATAGAGCTGACACCACAGCTCATCGCCTCTCAGCCCCGACGCAGCATCCGCCGTCTCAGCTCGTCACCGCCGTAGTCGCGCGCGGCGTTCTTCCGCTCGGGACGATTGAGGATGATCTCCGCCCGTGCGCCGCCACGCTCGATCAGGACATGTTGCTCGGTAGACACGACGCTCCTTCGACGCGACGAGTATGACCGCCGACGCCCGACGGTGGGATTCGGAGTCTCGGTAAGCAGTGGGAGCTACCGAGACTCCGAGAGCCGATCGCTACGCGAAGCGGTTCGTCCGCACGAGTTCGTCGAGGGAGACCCGCGGCCGCTTCAACGGGCTCTCCGGATGGTCCGCCACCGGATAGCCGAGCGTGATGACCATCGACATCTGCCAGTCGTCGGGCAGTCCGACCGCGGCGCGGGTCCGGTCGGCGTGGTGCAACGTGACCGGACACGAGCCGACGCCTTCGGCATGAGCGGCGATCATCATGTTCTGTGCCTGACGGCCGACGTCGAAGAGACGCATCTGGTCGGCGGGCGCGGCGAAGCCGACGATGGCCGTCGAAGACCCGATCCACGACGCGAAGTCACCGCATGCAGCGAGGGCGTCCTTCACCGCTTGGTCCGTCACCACGATGAGACGGTTCGCTTCCATGTTCTTCGCGCTGCCAGCCATTCGACCCGCCTGCAGGATGCGGTGCATCACCTCGTCGGGAATGGGAGCATCGGTGTACATGCGGAGGTCGCGCTTGGTGATGATGGATTCGTACGGGGTCATGGATGCCAGTGTCCCACCTTGTCTTCGATCGACGGGCATCTTCGTCCGCTCTCGCGATGACCCCGACTTCGGACTTCGACCCGACATCGCGTACCGTCGTTCTGTGCAACCGTCCTCATCACTCGCAACTCGTTCGATCAACGGCCGCCCGGTCAACCCCATCGGCCTCGGGTGTATGTCGCTCAGCTGGGCCTACGGGGAACCCCCGGCGGCAGAAGCGAGCGCCCAACTCCTCCATCGGGCCCTCGACATCGGCTACAACCACCTCGACACCGCCCGCATCTACGGCCTGGGGGCGAACGAGGAGCTGATCGGCAACACCCTGCGCGATCGCCGCTCCGAGTTCTTCCTTGCCTCGAAGACCGGCATTTTCGTCGAAGGAAAAGGCCGGCGCATCGATTGCCGACCCGAGGTCATTCAGGAGGCGTGCGAAGAGAGCCTGCGCCAGCTGCAGACCGACCACATCGACCTGTACTACCTCCATCGCCGCGACTTCACCGTCCCGATCGAGGAATCCGTCGAGGCTCTGGCCAAACTCGTCGCAGCGGGCAAGATCGGCGGCATCGGGCTCTCGGAAATGTCGGCGTCGACGATCCGGGCCGCCCACGCGGTGCATCCGATCACTGCGGTCCAGACCGAGTACTCACTGGCCACCCGTAACCCCGAGATCGGCGTCCTCGACACGTGCCGTGAACTGGGCGTGACCGTCGTCGCGTTCTCTCCAGTTGCCCGAGGAATGCTGAGCAACGGTGTGCGCGACCCCGAGACCCTTCTCGACAGCGACATCCGCAAGACCATGCCTCGCTTCGTTGGCGAGAATTGGGAGAAGAACATCGCCCTCGTCGACGCCTTCAACG
>JANOHI010000206.1:0-3879 GCA_031406385.1 Acidimicrobiia bacterium | reverse complement strand
CCGCGCAACGCCGTCGCCGGAGCGTGGAGGACCTGATCGAGAAGACCCCGGCCGACGGATTGGTCGGTGGCCTTGCGTCGATCAACGCCGACTTGTTCGGTCCGGACGCATCGCGGTGTGTCGTGGTGTCGTACGACTTCACCGTGCTCGCCGGCACGCAGGGATTGAACAACCATAGAAAGAAGGATCGGCTGTTCACGATGGCGGCGCAGCAGCGCCTGCCGTTGGTGCTCTTTGCCGAAGGTGGCGGTGGCCGACCGGGTGACACCGATGGTGTGCAGTTCGCCGGTCTTGATGGCCCGGCGTTTGCGCTCTACGGAAGGCTGAGTGGTTTGGTGCCGCTCGTCGCGATCGTCAGCGGACGTTGTTTTGCCGGGAACGCTGCGCTGGCGGGGTGCAGCGACGTGATCATTGCGACACGCGACGCGAATCTGGGGATGGCGGGCCCGGCCATGATCGAGGGCGGAGGGCTCGGTGTCTTCGCACCGGAGGAGATCGGGCCGATGGAGGTGCAGGTAGCCAACGGCGTGGTCGATGTGCTGGTCGACGACGAGGCCGCGGCAGTAGCGGTAGCCAAGCGATACCTCGCGTACTTCCAAGGCAGGGTTGCCGATTGGTCATGCGCTGACCAGGAACTTCTTCGTGGGGTCATCCCGGAGAATCGATTGCGGGCATATGACATACGCCGTGTCCTCGATCTGCTGACGGACGAGGGTTCCGTGTTGGAGCTTCGCCGGGGCTTCGGTCGGGGCATGGTCACATCCCTCGCCCGCGTGGAGGGGCGACCGATCGGGATCGTGGCCAACGATCCGTCGCATCTCGCTGGAGCGATCGATTCCGACAACGCCGACAAGGCTGCCCGATTCCTCCAACTCTGCGACGCACACGACATCCCGGTGCTGTTCCTGTGTGACACCCCGGGGATCATGGTCGGCCCCGACGCCGAAGCCACGGCGCTGGTCCGCCACGCCGCCCGGCTGTTTGTCACCGCCTCCAGCCTGTCCGTGCCGTTCTTCACCATCGTGCTGCGCAAGGGCTACGGCCTGGGGGCGATGACGATGGCCGGCGGCGGATTCCACCAGACGATGTTCACGGTGTCATGGCCAACCGGGGAGTTCGGGGGCATGGGCCTCGAGGGGGCGGTGCGGCTCGGCTACCGCAACGAGCTCGCCGCCATCGAGGACGACACCGAACGCGAGCGGGTGTTCGAGGAAATGGTCGGGCGGATGTATCAGCAGGGCAAGGGCCTCTCGGCGGCGATGCACTTCGAGATTGACGATGTGATCGACCCCGCCGAGTCCCGCCGCCTCATCGTTGCTGCGTTGCGCAGCGCCCCGCCGCCCGCCTCCCGAACCGGCAAGAAACGCCCCTTCGTCGACACCTGGTAGGCGGGGTGGCACGGTTGCGCCCGCACATCCCGCTTCGCCCGCCACACATCCCTCCTTGTCTGCCGCACATCGCCGGTCCTTTGCCAGTTCCGGGTCGATATCGACCGATGTGCGGCGCAGAAGGGCCGATGTGCGGTTGAAGGGAGGGAGGTGCGGCGGTCGCGGTCATCTGTACGAAGCGCTCCGATGGCGCCGCCGTTGCGATGAGTTGTAGTCGGCGGCGATGACCGGACGGCGTCGTATCGTTTGGCATGGCGAGTGGGCGATTTCGGCTGGTTCGAGCGGGTCGTGTCTCGGCGATCGTCGCTGCGACGTTGATGTCGCACATAGCCTTCGTCGGAGCGTCGGGCCAAACCATGGGTGAGGCGCCGCAGGTCCAGTGCCCGAAGCCTCAGCCGATCGTGAAGTTCAGCGATGGCTCCCCGCCGAACCGCGCCGGCTTCGTGCAGCACTGGATCCGGCAGTTGCGCAAGCAGGTGCCGGCGGTTGCTATGCCGCCAGTCCTTGCCAGTCTGCCGCGGAACGACTTCGTTGCGCTGTGCTTCGCGCCGGCGTCGGGACCTGCGACCGCGGGCCTCGGGACCAACGCCGACATCGCTATCCAGGTGGTTTCCTCGTCGACGACCGAAGAAGTCGCACGGTTCGACAGCAAGGGTTTTGCGGTGCAGTTCCCGGGCGGCGGCGCACAGATCGACGACAACACGCCTTTCTATGAGTATCCGCCCGGACGAGGACCCTTCCTCGCCATTCCACGAACCGCCGGCCCGGACCTTGCGCTCATGACCGAGTTGAATCGGTCGGTCTTCACCATCGATGACGAACTGCTCGCGTTCAGCCCGCGGGAGGATCAGCCGGGCGGCACGCGATTCGACCGGATGGTCCTCGCCGACCGGTGTGGCCGGGTTTCGATGGACGTGCGAGTCATCGCTGGTGTGCTCGGTGAAGTCGAGGTCCAGGGGATGCGTACGACCCCAGGATGTCAGGGCGGTCGCATCCGCCCCGTGGTAACCGCACGACCGACCGTGAGCATCGACCAGACCGTCCTCACCCTGACAACGGTGAATCGAGCCATCATGATGCGTCGGTCGCCCGTAGTCACGCCGGAGATCGTTACGGCTCGGCGATACACCGACGGTCGTGAGGACATCACCTGGGCAACGCTGGTGTACATCGATCGGACCGACTCTGCAGGCGGGTTGCGGTCGATCAGTGGTTACCTCGGCTGCAACTCCATGTACACGACGGTCGCGTTTTCCCCGACCCGCTTTGTCATCGACCCTCAAGCCCTCGTCACCCTCAGGTCTTGCGAGGAAAAGGTCGAACCGACCGCCGCCCGGTTCCTCTACAACCGGACAGGCGTGGGCACCTACGTCCTCCAGGGCCGAAGGATCTACCTCACTTTCCTGGACGGGGCGACCGCCGCCCTCGGCTTGCGTCGCACCCCGCCTCTGGACTGACGCCGAGGGTCTTCGAGACCGACCGTGACGCGTGCGGCCGACCGCCTTCACGCGCACGTCGCCAGTTCTCGCGCGCACCTGGGCAGAAACCGACAGCTCAGGCTGGGCAATCGCTTGAGCTGCGCGTGAGATTCCGCCAGGTGTGCGCGACTGGCGGGCGCCCCTCGCCGGGGCGGTCTTGCGACGTGTGCCCGGCAGAACGGCTGGTCGGCTAGCCTCGATCAACCGCTTTTCGGTCCGTTGGCCAAAGGTGTGGGCGTTCCGTCCACGCCTTTTTTGTTCCCTGGACCGTGAAACGGCGTCGTTTCCGCAGCTCAACCTACCCACAACCGCATCCGCCTCGAAAGGAGCACAACCCATGAGCACTACCACCGCGGCCGTGCTTGCGCTCCTCGAAGCCCCTCTGGCCGATGCCCACTTCG
The DNA here is from genome assembly GCA_031406385.1 of Acidimicrobiia bacterium. Classification (GTDB taxonomy): domain Bacteria; phylum Actinomycetota; class Acidimicrobiia; order Acidimicrobiales; family JANYDT01; genus JANLQX01. The sequence goes on along the minus strand of JANOHI010000206.1, from coordinate 612 downwards.
AACTCGTCGACGTGGATTGCGCCGACATCGGCACTGTTGCGGCGGCCGTCCGGGTGTTCGTCGAGTTGGCCGAGAACCACCCCGTGGGCGGTCGCATCGATCTCGACGGCGTGGCCGCGGCGACACGGATCGTCGATGAGATCCTCGAGAACGACGAAGACGTGATTCCGGGTCGCTACACGCTCGAGGTATCAAGCCCCGGTCTCGAACGTCCGCTGCGCACCCCGGCGCATTTCCGCCGGGCGATCGGATTCACGATCACCGTCAAGACCGTCGCCGGTACGCCGGGTGAACGCCGCATCGAGGGCCGTCTCGACGATGCGTCGATTGACGCAGAAGGAAGCATTCGGATCTCTGGCCGGGTCATCGCCTACGCCGAGATCGACAGGGCCCGCCTCGTGGTGAGCTGGGGGCCGCCGCCCAAGCCGGGCAAGGACGTGAAGGCCAAGCGGGCCCCGCACCCGAAGGCCGTTGCCGCCGCAGCTGCAGCGGCTGCGCGTGCTGCGGCCGACGCTGCGGCGGGCATCGCGGCTCCCATTTCTTCCGACGACCATCTCGACGACGTGGACGACGACGAGTTCGATGACGAAGAGCTCGACGACATAGACGACG
>JANOHI010000197.1:0-8379 GCA_031406385.1 Acidimicrobiia bacterium | reverse complement strand
ATTCGTCAGCGACGACACGGTTCGAGATCTGGGCGTAGCGGCGGGTCATGTTGAGCGAGCGATGCCCGAGCAGCGCAGCGATCGCTTCGAGTGACATGCCTCGGTTGATGGCTTGGGTCGCGAGGGTGTGGCGGAGCTGGTGTGGGTGCACGTGTCCGATCCCGGCTCGCTTGGCGACGCTGGCGATCCAGCGCTGAACGGCGTATCGGTTCAGTGGGCCGTTCTGTCCGGACAACAGCTTCCGGTGGGCATGTGGACCATTCGTGGACCGATAGGTAGTGATCAACTCGACGAGGTGCGGATGTAGTGGCACGTAACGGTCGTTGTGCAGCTTGCCGACGGGGATCCGCAGCCAGTGCGCGTCGCCGATCACGGTGACCGCGTCGGCTTCGAGGTCGCAGAGTTCACCGACACGCATCCCGGTGCGGGCGAGTAGCTCGATCCCGAGTCGCCAATGGATGCGGGGTTCGTCGTTGAGAGCGCGCATGAACCGGGCGAAGTTGGCGTCGTCGATGAACCGTGGCAGGGCTTCGTCGGCTTTGGGGATGTCACCGAAGAAGATCGGAACCCGGGCTGGAGCGTCGTCCCAGCCCCACTCGATGATCCGGATGAAGAACATGCGCAGCATCCCGAGACGCCGACGGAACGTTGCCACCTTGATCGTGCCCTTGTTCCCGGGCTGGGCGTGTTGCCACAGCTTGAACGCCTCGATGTGAGATCGGCCGATGTCCGCGACGCAATCGATCGTCGGATCGCTGTCGATGAGGGCGGGGCGAGCGCCGCGCACAGCCTTAGAAAGCGTTTATCGTCCAGTCGATGCGGGCTGCTGGCTCGGGGGCGTAAACGCAGTGGTGCCCCGTACGGATCGAGACGGTGAGGTGAGCTGCAAGCTCGGGCGCCGACCTTTCGATGGTCGCGATCGCACGCCGGATGTTGCGGGCGACATTGATACGGGCACGTTCCGAGCCGCTGCCCTGCGGGCGATCTCGGCCGCCGAGCCCGACGGCTCGGCGCAGCTCGGCGATGAGTGCGTCGAGCTCGCGTCGGGCAGTTTCGACGCGTTCGGGGTCGGCCCATTGTTCGGCTTCGGCGATGTCTGCTCGTATGTCGTTGATCCGTTGTCGGTACTCACGTTTGGCGCGCGTGTCGAGCGCGGGACCGAGATCGTTGTCCGGCGACGGTTGCGTGCCGTTGAGGTCGTCGGCCGCGATCTCGATCCCGGGGGAGCGGAGGAGTCTGGCGATTTGTTCGAGTCCGGTGAGGTGTAGCACTGAGGCGGACTCCGGGCCGACGCGGAATTGCCAGATATCGCCGGCGCGGCTGAGTGTGCCCTGGCGATGCGCCGATGAGGGCGTGCCGGCCGAGGCGTGCGTGGTGGAAACTCGCGTCACGGCTTGCCTCGACCATGCCGGGTGGGCGACCACGCCGGAGCGCTCGGCGATTCCTGCTGCCGCAGCGTTTGCTGCTGCGGCAGCGGTGGAGTTGCCCGACGCCTGTTGGGCCTCCGCGATGGCGCGAAGGCAGTGCATCTCGATGACTGCCGAGGGCATCGAACGAGCGAACTCGAGCGAGCTCTGCGCGTCGACGATCGCGTCGGCGGGGTTGCTGCCGAGCGCCGCGAGTCGCGAGAGCAGCAGATCGACGGGCAACCCGATGTCGCTCGCAAGAAGGCCGGTGAATTTTCGCAACGATCGGGCGATGGCGGTCACCGGCTCGGGGATCTGCAGCTCGGCTGCCAGGAAGGCCATCAGCGCGAGGGTGCCGAGTGGATCGGGCGCTTCGAAGGCGCTTTCTGGTTCGCCGAGCCAGTGTGTCGCCCGCCGTCGAGCAGCGGCGGGATCCCCGATGAGCAATTCGCCGACGGCGAGCCGAACCTGCATGTATCCCGACGGGGCGCGGTCGAACATCGCCGCCATCCCCGCTTGCAACACTGCGACGCGGGGATCGGGGATCCCGAACAGGATCATCGCCGGCGCTCGAATGGAGAGCTCGACGCCGAGCAGTTCGAAGCGGTCGACGCGGCGCTGTGACACCTCCACCAGCGTTGCGATCGCATCGATCGCTCCGTCGCGATCCCCTTCGGCGAGCAGCAAAACCGCGCGTCGCAGCGACGAGCTGTAGCGCCAGAACGCTGACGGCGCCACGCAGGCGGCCGCTTCGAACTCGTGAAGTGCTCTGGTGGCGGCGCCGAGGTCGCCGCGTGTGAGGCAGTCGTCGAAATGCCATTCGTATCCGGCGACGCCACTGTGCGGCCGTCCGGATTTGCGGGCGAGCTCGAGGAGCTCCGAGGCGACGTTCCCGCGGCGTCGCACGTCGTCGGCATTTGTGACGATGAACCCCCGATCGCATAGCGCCGTGAGCAACACGTCCCGGTCGCCGAGACGACGCGCCATTGCCACCGCAGTGTCGGCGAGCTCGGTCGCCGCACCAAGGTCGGCGGGAGGCTGCAGCGCGAGCACCGCCCGCCGACCCAGCAAAGCGACGCGTAACGCAGAATCGTCGCCGGCGAGCCGAAGGTCGAGATCGGCAAGCCGACGACGCGCGATCGGGTCCGCCACGAACGGGTTGTGATTGCGTTGACGGGCGATCTCGATGGTGGCCTCGGTGGCCACGTCGGCCTCGGCGCCGGTTGCGGCGGCGCGGTCGAAGCACGCCAGGGCCGCAGGTCGCTCGGCGAGATCCCAACGCGCCTCCCCCAGCGCCATCCAGAGCTCCATGGACAGCGGCGGCGGCGCTGTTTCCCACACACGCAGCGCAAGCTCGACCAGATCAGCGGCGTCGCCCGCACGTCGCTTCCGGCGAAGCGCGAACGCGGTCTGCAGGACGACGTCCACCTCCTCGCAGCTCGGATTCGAGGCCGTCGATGAGACCACGTGCCGTGCCCGCTCGAGTCCGTCGTCGTCGAGGTTCGCATACGTCGCCCAGCCGTCGGCGAGTGAGCGATGGACGGCGCGGCGAGTGGCGGGAGCCAAGCGGCCGGCCGCTGCATCCACCAACAGGTCGTGGCGGAAGTACACGCAATCGGAACCGGTTGCGAAGATGTGTGCGTCCAACGCTCGCCGCACGTGGTTTTCTAGCTCGTCGGTTGAAATCGATAGCGCATGGGCGACAACGGCCGGCGGTGCGGCGCGACCGGCGATGGCGATCGCTCCGAGGACGTCGGCGGTGTTGGCACCCAGCCCGTCGAGGGCGTCGGACAGAAGGCTGCCGCTCGCAGTGGACAATCGCGAGTGCTCCGAACCCAGCAGTTCGCCGACGAACAGCGGGTTGCCGCCGGTCCGGCGGTGCAACGCACCGGCCTCCGCGGACGTCAACGTCTCGCCCGTGTGCTGCAACGCCATGACCTGTATGTGCTCGGGCGTCAGCCCACTCAGCAGTATCGACTGTCCCTGACGTTGCAGCCCGGACAGCGCGGGCGCACGCGGCTCGCCCGGGCGAGCGGTGGCGACGATCGCGATCCCACGCCCGTTCAGCCGGTCGGCGAGGAGCTGAGCGACCTCCACGGACGAATCGTCAGCCCAGTGGATGTCCTCCAGCAGCATGAAGCGCCACTCCCCACCAAGTACACCGTCGCCGATCGCTGCGGCCACTTCGTCGACCTGGTCCGAAGCGGTGACGGTCGGGTCGGCGTGTGGCACCGCGACGCCGAGATCGCGCATTGCGCGACGCCACATCGAGAACCTGGCCGTCACCCGCTCATCGGCCGACCCGCGCACCACCCGGCCTCCGGCAGCGAGGCACTCGGCGATCACCTGATTGACGAGCGCCGACTTGCCGATCCCGGCCTCGCCGCTCACCGTGATCACCGACCCCGGCGGAGGGGCCGCGACCAGCTGACGCAGCCTGCCCAGCTCATGTTCGCGGCCGATCAACCGTCCGGCGTCGGAACGGCTCGGATCCGAGGTCATCGTCAGAGTCTCGCCCACGAGCGGTGCCGTGACCACAGATCACGTCGTGAGGAGGTCCACGGTCCACTGAGGGTTCGAGCACTCGATGAGCTCGTCGTCGACCTGAGTCGGGTCGAACGCCCGGTTCACGCAGACGACGGTGCCCTCAAGCCCGTCGGGATCACGGAACGGCACCGACAGGAACGGACCGAGCGCACGAACGGGACCTGTGCACGCACCGGCCGCGACCAGTCGCTCCCGAACCTCCCCAAACGAGTCCGGGTCGACCCGGAGACCGACGTGATCGATCCCACCTCGTCGCCCCGCCTCGTCGCCGGTCGCGTGAGCCACCGGGTCATGGCCCGACGCCTCGAACGCGAGCAGGGCCGTGGTGGGCCCAATGGCGAACACCCCGTACCGCAAATGCGGCGGCTCGGCCAGGCGCAGCGAGATCACATGCGGCAGGCCCAACACTCCCTCGTAGAACGTCCGGAACCTGTTCAGGTCGCTGGTGTTGACGACGACCTGCCCGACGCCCTTGACCGCCGACGATGAGGCCCCCTTGCCGGGGAACGTGGTCGACGCGCTCATCGGTGGACCCGCCGCGATGTCTTCGTCCAGAGCCGAAGGCCAGGTACCGGCCAGATCATCGACGTGACTCGGCTGAACGCGTCGAGCCAGTCTTGGAGGCAGGTCGAGCGGATGGGTGGTGCATGGTCATGGTGGTGGTGTTGTTGATCCATACCCAAAGGGCGTTCCATCGGACGGAACATCGTTCCGTCCCACGCAGGTGAGCGCGCGGCGGATGGTTTGGGTATGACGTCACTCTCGCGGTCGAGCAATGAGATGAGACGACCGCACCCAATCGTTGCCCGAGTGGCGCCGCGCAGAGAACGGCCTCGATGGCCCCACGACGCCAGAATCGAGCGCGCCGCACTTTGCTCAGCCCCCAGCGCCAACGGCGCACGCATCACCGGCGAACCCGCGCACCGGAGCCGCCCGATAACGACGTCTCGGACCTCGCCCGATATCAGCAGAGTACAGTGCACGAGGGTGTCGCAGCGGCCGCACGGGTTCGGCCCTTACGAGTGGTCCCAACGACCGTCGCGAAGACAGAGTGACGGCCTGATCGTCGGCAAAGTGTTCGCGGGAGTTCCGACCCGTCGCACACCTCGCACCTCTCCCACGATCGAACGCTCGCAGCGCGACTCGGCCCGACATCACCGGTATGACGCTGGCAGGTGAGCGCTTGCTGGCGCGTCTCGGCCTGCGATTACCGGCGCGTGTTGGTGTCAGGGCAGGACGACGAGTTTGCCGGTGGCGCGTCCGGCTTCCATGTCGGCGTGCGCCGCTGCGATGTCGTCGAGGCGGTAGGTGCGATGGATCGGCACGATGGCGTCGCCGGCTGCGACGGCGTCGAGGAAGTTCTGGAGGACCTGGGCGGGGAGGTCGGTGGCGTCTCCGCCATAGGCGGTGAGGCGGACGCCGCGCGGGAGGTACTCGATCGGGTAAAAGTCGCGCACGGTCCACTGGTTGGAGAGCATCCCGGTGAAGCACACGACCCCGTGGACCCGGGTCGCTCGCAGCGTGTCCGGCAGGGTGGGCGTACCGACCAGTTCGAGTGCGGCGTCGACGCCGTGAGGGAAGATCGTGCGGGCTTGGTCGGCGATGTTGCCGTCGTCGACGAGGACGTGGTCGACACCGATTTGGCGGAGGGAGTCGGCCCGGTCGGGGTTGCGGGTGGTCGACAGCACGGTCATGCCGAGCCGTTTGGCGAGTACCGCCGTCGCCATCCCGATCGACGACGTGCCGCCACGTATCAGGATCGACTGGCCCGCTCGGGCGTCGAGTCCGATCGTGAGCGAGCCGTGTGAGGTCTGGAGCATCTCGGGCACCGCTCCGAGCGTCGCCCAGTCGAGGCTGCTCGTGAACGGCACAACCTGCCGGACGGGAACACAGGTGTATTCGGCGTACCCGCCGTCGTAGGTGCGGCCCATGCCGCCCATCAACGCAGCGACCTGCCGACCGACCGTGTACTCGCCTGCCGGGCACGCGGCGACGGTGCCGGTGGCTTCGATGCCCAGGACGCGAGGAAACGTGACGCCTTCAGCGAGACCGAGGCGGGTGTGGAGTTCGGAGCGGTTCAGGCCGAACGCCTCGATCTTGATCAGCACCTCACCCGCCTGCGGTATCGGAACCGGGAGTTCGCGGACGTGGAGCAAGTCGGGTGGGCCGGGAGCGTCGAGCACGACGGCCCGCATGGTGGCCGGGATCGTTGTCATGGTCAGGCGCTCCTTCGTTGCTCGTGGACGTGAGCGCGTAGCTTGTGGACAGCTGCGGCGAAACGTTGCAGCTCGCTCTCCGACAACGGTTCACCGAGCCGGATGCCGACCTCGTCGGTGAACGTGCGCTGCGCCGCGGTGAGCAGTCGTTGTCCTGCACGGGTCAGCTCGATCGTGGAGGAGCGGCCGTCGTCGGGGTGCGGTGAACGCTCGCACCAACCGGCACTCTGGATCCGGTCGACGAGTTTGCTGGTCCCCCCGATCGTGATCGACAACGCCTCGGCGATGTCGATCACCCGACAGCCCGGGGTGGCGGCGATCACTTGCATCGGCTCGAACCTTGACAACGCCAGATCGTGGTCACGGCGCAGACGAGCCTCGACCAGATCCCACAGTTCCGTCTCGAGGCGAATCAGATCACTGAACAACGACCCAAGATCCGGATCACGCTGGCCGCTCCCAACAGATGTCCATTCCATGGAATACATCCTAGCCTGACCGAGTTACATTCCGTGGAACCTATCCCATCCGACGAAACGGACCCAATATGACGACCCACGACGATCGGATCCGAGCACTCCTCGCCACCTACGAACAGTCGCTGAACACCAGCGACGCGGCGCTCGCCGCGTCCTGCTACACCCCGGACGGGATCTTCATGCCCACCACCCTGCCCACCGCCAAAGGTGCAGACTTACAGGGGGCCTAGCAGCAGATCTTCGACGTGATCCACCTGGACGTCACCTTCACCATCGACGAACTCGAGATCACCAGCACCCACACCGCACACGCACTAACCCGCAGCAACGGCACCCAAACCGTGCTCGCCACGGGCGACCAGACAGCCGAATCGAACAGAGAAATCTTCCTGTTCCTCCATACCGACACCGGCTGGAAGATCGCCCGCTACATGTTCAACAAACCCGCCTGAGCACATCGGCCTCGGCGACACGGCCGAACGCTCCGGCCGAACTCGCGATCACCCGCCCACACATAATCCGAGCACCGTAACCCGGGCGCCGGCGGGGAGGCGCCACTCGGCAATGGCCCCAGTCATGCGCACGAGACCGCTCGCCATTTTGCTAAGCGCGCAGTGGATTCGAGTCGTCGAGCGTTACCGCGCACTCGACTCTTGCGCTTCGCCGGATATCAGTCGGGCGGATAGCCGTTGGGGCGGAGCTTTATAGCTCGCTCGGCCGACGGCGTTGGTGCAGTACGCGATCTGCCCAGCGAGGTGGCCGGTTGTTCGTTTTGAGGCGTCGTGGCGCTGCGACGAATGGCAGCGTGCTTATTGCGGAGCCCGCCTCGACAGTCGAAGCCGCCGATACTCTTCGGCGAGATCGTGGGACGGGTGTCGTCCCTTCTGTTTACGCATCCGCCAATCGTCAGACGTCGAGACGCTCGACGGATTGGTTGGTGATCGCCGCGATCAGGTCGAAATCCTTGTCGACATGCAACACCGTGAGCCTGGCGAGTTCTGCGGTTGCGGCGATGAGCAGATCAGGAATGGACGGTGCTCGGTGTTGACCAAGGTCGGCAAGCAGCTTTTGGATTTCTACGGCGCGAGCTTCGATTGCCGGTGTGATGTACTCGACCGTCATCGATGACACTGGCGGTTCGCCAAGCGTGGCGCGGTGATCAGAGCCGTTGCGGGTGGAGTAGCCAATCTCGAGCAGGGTCAGGGTAGAGATTCTGATGAGGCCGCGTTGAATGCGTGGCAGCCACTCGTCGCCCGCGGTGTTGATGCGGTTAAGCGCCGACTTGTCGATGAGCCAGTTCGTCAACGCCACGCGGCTGCCATCACCTCAGGATCACCCAAATCAGCGGTGCGTTCGGCGAAACGATCGAGATGCTCGCGTGTCAGTGCCGGTCCTTGCTGTTCGGCGAGAACCCTGCGCAGATACTCGGCTCGCGTCACGCCGGCGCGTTGCGCGTTTGCGTCGAGGGCTTCGACAACTTCTTCGGGCACATCTCGAATGAGGATATCAGTCACGCACACAATGATATCGCGCTGTCCCCGGACGAGTGCAGGTAAATGTCGCCTACCCGTCGTCGCCTGTTCAGCCATCTGTGATCGCCGCCAACGCGTTCTGTCCGAACGGCCAGACGAGCGGCCGAGAACGGGCCCGCCAAGGTGCGCTGGAGCTCGTCAGGCCCGCGGCCTGTGCGGGGCAAGCCTTACGCTGCGACGTGATTGGTATCTCAGTCGC
>JANOHI010000377.1:0-3562 GCA_031406385.1 Acidimicrobiia bacterium | reverse complement strand
CCGTCGTCCGTCCGGTTACTCCGGCAGCGGGTTCGTCGTTGACGAAGCCCGTGCCGTCAACGGAGCCCCGTCCTCCATCGACCATTGCCATCCTTCCCACTTCAACCGTTGCGCGGTCGAGTACGACGGTGGTTGCGAAGGCACGAACGGTCGCCACGCCAACAACCTCTCCGGCAGACGCTCCCGTTCGTCCTTCGTCGAACCCGAGCCCGCAAGCGGCGGTCGGCGCGACAACGTTGCCCTCGACATCGAGCCCAGCCGCCGCGGTCGTCTTGTCGACCACCACGACAGTCGCCGTCGAGGCCACCACAACGGCCCCCGAGGCGACCACAATCGCTCAGGTCGCGACGTCAACGACCGCGTCGGTTCCGACGTCGACTGCACCTCCTCAAGCAGCCGCGTTCAGCACGAAGCTCGGGAGCGTTGGGGTGCACTGCAACGCCAACGCGATCGTTCTCGATTTCGCCACGCCCGTTTCGGGAGCGAGCGTGCAGGTCGGCAACGCCGGGCCAGAGGAGATCGAGGTGAAGTTTCGCAAGGATGGCAAGGAGTCGGAGATCCACGTCGTTTGCCGGTCCGGGGCGCCTCGCTCGAATGGATCGAGCGACGATGACTGAAGCTGTCGATCACGAGTAGTGGATCACCGGAGATTCTCGTGTCGTGTCCTCACTTAAATGACCGATAAACGTTTCTGAATTAGGACTCATTTCAGGGTCACGTCGCCAGGCTTTCCACTCGAACGAGGGAGAGTGCCGTTGCGAACGAAGATCACGAAAGAAGCGGGTGCATGGACGGTTGGGCTGCTCACGTTGGCGGTTGCCGGTGTTTCCGCCGTCCAGCTCAACGTGTTTGCGACACCCGCGGCCGTCTCCCAACCGATGCTGCCTCAGCAGTTGGCGATGACGGGAACGAACACGGAACCAATGGAGTGGTCGCCGCCTCTCGATGTACTTGCGGTTGACGAACCTCCGGTGTCGGTCATCGACGCATCGCAAGCTGCGCCCGGGATGCCTGAAGCGCCCGGCCCGAGCAGCGTTGTCTCCCCATCGGTCGCCGCGGCTCCGGCGCCCGGCATGCCTCCTGCTCCTGCAGTTGCGCCTGAACCCGCGCCTCCGGCCGCAGCTGTTGCCCAAGCTCCGGTCAAGCCGGCGGCCAGGACCTCCTCGTCGGGTTCGCAGACCTCGTTCACGTCGTCGGTTGTCGACAGATCGACTGCGGCACCTCCTCCGGTAGCGAAGTCGTTCCCCGTGTCGACCTTTGCCGTCGCCGAATCGCTGACCGGTGCCACTGTCGCGAAACCGCTGCCGGGCTCCGCGTCGACGCCGGCCCCCGCTTCGTCGACGCCAGCGCCGCCGCTCGCTGTGGTCGCGACCCTCGCGCCGGTCACGACACCCCCGCCGACGTTCCCCCCGGTGACGCCGGCACCAACGTCGATTGCCGTGCCGACATCGCCGCCGCCGACGAAACCAGCCGCGACCACTGCGCCGACCACGGCGACACCGACGACGGCGACACCGACGACGGCGACGGCGACGACGACGACGGGGGTTCCGACAACGACGCCGGCGACGACAGCCGTACCCACGACGGGTATCCCTACGTCCACGGTTCCGCCTGCGCCGACGACCACGGTGGCGGGGACGGTCGTGTCCGTCCCACCGTCGCAGGGCACCGTCGCGCTCACGCTGAGCCCGATGCCGTTCACCGTCGGAAATGCCGGAACCGTGGTCGTGCAGATGAACGGATCAACTCTTGTTCTTGTCGCCGCGATCCCCCAGCCCGGCGTGAGCGCGACGGTTCTCACCTCAACCGCAACTTCCCTGACGGTCCGTTTCGCCTCCCTCACCGGTACCGGAGCGGCAACGTTCTCGGCATCGGCCGTCGGCGGGCAGCTGGCCTTCCAAATCCAAGGATCCTGATGAGCGAAGCAACTGCACCCGTGACCGACGCGAGCTCGATCGAACAGTCTTCGCTGTCCGACGCACGTGCGAAGCGTCTGGCGGCCCTCAAACAACGCCGGGCGTTTGTCTCCGCGGATGGCGTCGCTCCTCCGGCTGAACATCGAAGCGCCGCCAGCCCTGAAACACGTGACATCACAGCGAGGCCGGTCATGCAGGTCGCGGGCCCGCGACGCCGACCCGCCGCGGCGAGCCGCATTCTTGTGGGCATGTCATCGACCGCCGTGACGCTGGCGCTGATGACCGCGATGGCCCGAGCCGATCAGGTTGTCGTCGCAGCGCCGACTCCAACACCCAGTGTGCAACCGGTTCCGGGAGCGATCAGCGAAGTCGTACCCGGCGTCCCGCCGCAAGCTGCAACGCCGGGAGTAGAGGCTCTTGCCTTTGCGCCGGCTGACGCCGTGCAGGTCGCTCCGGCGGCCGCACCCTCCGCTGATGCATCGTCTACGGAGCCGGGCGCTGTCGTGACGCCCGTGCAGCAGGCCGTGGCGCCGACGAACCCCCCACCCGCTCCCGCTCCCGCCGTCACCGTGACAGGTGCCGTGGTTGCTCCGGCTCCCGCTACGCCGGCGCCGACAGTGCGCCCTTCCGTGGCCGCGCCGTTACCGGCCGCGCCGGCGCCAGTCGCGGCGTCGGCAGCCGCGCCGGTTGCGGCTCGAGGCGCAACTTCGATCGCCCCTCGCCCGGCCGCGACCAACTCGGCCACGACCCTGCCGCAGGGGGAGTCGACCATCGCTCCCGCTCCCTCGGTTGTTGCGACTCCCACCCCGTCGACGCCGAACGCGTCGGTGACTCCACCGCCGCCGGCCGGCGCGATCGAACAACCAGTGGTGACACCGGCACCGACAAGCCCCCCGGCGCCGACACCGACCGCCGCGCCGACACCCGTGACCTCAACGCTGGCCCCGCCCCCACCGCCGCCACCGGCGCCGGTGACGGAACCTCCGCCGCCCGTGACCGCACCGCCGACTGCAGCTCCCACTGCTCCGCCCACGGCCCCGCCGACGGTTGCCCCGACGGCGCCGCCAACCGCTCCGCCGGTCACCACTGCAGGACCGAGCAAGCCGAAGTGATCGCAACCGCCGCGCCATTTCGACCGCCGGCTTCGCGTTGGCCAACGATTCGACTCACCGCTCGGTCAATGGGCTGCGAGGCGGAGATCGTCGTTCTCGGTGGTCGCACACGTGCGGCCTCCCTGCAAATGGCATCGTCGGGTCTGCAGTTGCTGGCCGACTTCGAGTCTGCGTGGAGCCGCTTTCTCCCTGACAGCGATGTCACCAACATCAACCGGAACGCCGGTCATCCGGTTCGCGTGCACCGGACGACCCGCGAACTCGTGCGACTCGCCTGCTCGGCATGGCAGCTCACCAACGGTGCTTTCGACCCTACCGTCGGAGCGGTGATCGAGGGGCTTGGGTACGACCGCACGTTCGCCTCCCTTCCCGCGTCCCGTGATCCGTCCCGGACTCACGTTGTTGGCGTAGCGGCAAACCAAAGCACACCAGGCTGTGAGGGCATTGAGGTAGATGACGATCGGTCGACGGTCGGCGTCCCTTCCGGCGTGCAGATCGACTTGGGAGGCATCGGCAAGGGATTCGCCGGCG
>JANOHI010000376.1:0-2472 GCA_031406385.1 Acidimicrobiia bacterium | reverse complement strand
AATTGAAGAAATCCTGCTCGGGTTTCCATATCCCTACACCTTTCTACAGCACCTTTGATGCCAGTACTCGGATGGGCAACCGGACGCTGTTCAGTTGGCGCATGAAGAGGCCGATACCTACCTCGTGTCGTTGCGTCCCTCGGTTCGAAACCGAACCACCGTTCATGGTTCGCTCCCAACGCCCGGCCAACAACCTCCTCACGTTCGAGGAGTCGACTCTCCGTCATGAGCGACGTCGAACGGCTTTCCGGACCGCCACTGCGGCGCAAGATTGGACCTCGCCAGCCTGATCGCGCCGCGACGCTGTTCACCTCCCGATCGTGGGTCGGCGGCGTGGTCGCCGCCCTCACGTGCGGTTCGCTCGCCGCCTTCTGGACCGCCACCGCGCAACCACGCCCAACCACACCCACACCGCGTCCGTTGGGGACGCTCACCATGGCGATACGGACCCCGGGGAAAGCTGATCTTTCCGCCGTGAAAGCTACTGCGCCTGCGCTCGTTCCGGCGACGTCCGTTCTGCCCGTGGCCGGACCCGTCCTCCCCGACGAAACGTCGACGCCGCTTTCCCTCGGTCCCCCGAACAGCTCGATCGACGGCTACGCCTCCACCGCAACCGTCCCCCTGGCGCGGCCCCTTCCGCTCTTTCGCGAGTCCGACGGAATGCCAGTCGTTCCCCCCGAAGGGATGACCACGACCGCCACGTTGGCAATCCAGCCGAGCCCGCCAAGTGCCCCCGCGACCAGCGCCGTGCCGCAAACGACCCCAACCGTCCCCACCACCCGGTCCGCCAAGAAGTCACGACTCGACAAGAAGGCCACGACGACGCTTGTCCCGAGCGCCCAGCCACTCGTCGTTCCGCCGGAAGGTCTCGTGATCATCGCCCCCGGACTGACCGCGGCGCCCCCGCCGTCCGCCACCGCCCCGCCTCCGGCAAACACCGCTCCGGCGACCACACCTCCGGCAAACACCACACCCGGTCGGCCGACCGGAACGATCCCGTTCGTTCCACTGACACCTCCAACAGCGCCCGACGCGACGCCGGCACCAGCACCGACCACTGTCGCACCGACGACCATCGCGGCACCGACCACCGCTCCCACGACCACCGCGGCACCCACGACCATCGCGCGGACCACCAGCACCACACTCGTCTTCATTCCGCTGCCGCCGTCGACAGCGCCCCGCGTCTCCACGGCGGCGTCTCCACCAGCCCCGCCGACCTCGCCGGCCCCGCCGACCTTGCCGCCCGTGCCGGCCCCGTCTCCACCAGCCACGCCGGTGGTAGCCACACCCGGCCGTGTTCCAACCGGACCGCTCCCGACGATCGACGTCCGACCGGTCACCGAGACCCGGACCGCACCGCCGCTGCCCACCGGCACGGAGACCCTCATCCCGACGACCACGCCCTTCTCGAGCGAACCGAAGACCTTCACCTTCATCGGGGCGACCGCCCCAGCCCCTCCCGCGCACCCCCAGACCGCGCTCGTCGTGGAGACGGCCAAGGCGCTCCTCGGCGCCCCATATGTGTGGGGCGGTGAAGGTCCGGGCTATGACTGCTCCGGTCTCGCCCTCGTTGCCTGGCGCGCCGCCGGCGTGAAGCTCACCCACCAGTCGCGGGCCCAGTTTGCCTCCACCACGCGCGTGAACCTCGCCGACATCGCCCCCGGCGACCTCGTCTTCTACGGCGATCCGATTCACCACCTCGGTATCTACATCGGCGACGGCAAGATGATCGAGGCCCCCAAGCCCGGGACCAACGTTCGCATCACCACGATCAAGCGTCGGGACCTCATCGGAATCGGACGCGTCACCGGCTGACCCGCGGCGGCAATCCGGTGGCCAGACCCTTGGATAGCCGGGAGCTTTCAGGCTCAGCCCGATAGGTGGTCAGGAGTCGGCCTACGATCACCGACGCATGCGCGCCGCCACCATCACCGCTCCGACCCTCAGCGTCCGGGAACACCCCGATCCCGTTCCCGGATTGGGTGAGGCTCTGATCCGGGTCCGCGCCGCCGGTCTCAACAACGCCGACCTCCTCCAGATCGCCGGGTTCTATCCCGCACCATTCGGTGCGCCAGCAGACATTCCCGGGCTGGAGCTCGCCGGCGAGGTCATCGCCCTCGGTCCCGGGGCGACGCGGTTCTCCGTCGGCGATCGCGTCATGGCGGTCGTCGGTGGCGGCGGACTCGCCGAGCTGGCCGTCGTCCACGAACGGACATTGCTCCCCGTTCCGTCCAGTGTCTCGTGGGAGACGGCCGGCGGATTCCCCGAAGCCTTCACCACCGCCCACGACGCCCTCTTCACCCAATGCGGACTCCAGATGGGCGAGCGGGTGTGTATCCACGGTGCCGCCGGCGGTGTCGGTGTTGCCGCCGTCCAACTCGCCGCAGCCGGCGGAGCAAGCGTGGTGGCGACAGTCCGGGACCCGGCCCGACGCACAGCCGTGGAAGCGCTCGCCCCCGGGCAGGTCAG
>JANOHI010000187.1:0-2682 GCA_031406385.1 Acidimicrobiia bacterium | reverse complement strand
GGCCAACGGCTTCGAACTCGAAACCGAGTGGCGCGCATCGCCGGCGTTCACGGCACGATCATCTACGTCGGCAAGGCGACGAACCTGCGGGCCCGCGTCCGGAGCTACTTCTCCACCGACGATCGGCGCAAGATCGGACCGATGCTCGAGATCCTCCACCGGATCGATCACATCGAGTGCGCCACAGCTTTCGAAGCAGCCGTGCTCGAGATCCGGCTGATCCAGCGAGAACTGCCGAGGTTCAACCGACAGGCCAAACTCTGGACGCAGTACGCGTACATACGAATCTCGGTTTCCGGCCCGAAGTTCGCCATCAGCACAACCCGCGATGCAAACCTGGCCGAAGCGCGATACCTCGGACCGTTCTCGTCGTTGGTCGCCGCCCGCATGGCCGCTGCAGCGCTGAACGAGACAGCCGCCTGCCACAACGCCGACGGTCCCGGGCTGCTGCGTCTCCTCGAGCGCCCGGACTCACTCCTCGCTCCGCTGGTCGAACGGATGCAGCGTCTCGCCAGCGCCGAGGCGTTCGAACAGGCGGCACTTCTCCGCGACCGGGCCGCCACGCTTGCCCGCGCGCTCCATCGCCAGCGAGTGGTGTCGTCGCTCCGCGACGCCGGCTGGATGGAGGTCGAATCCGACGGTCGGATCCTCCGGATCGACCATGGCCGCATCCGCTTCGGCGACGGCCGAGCCGACCCGACGAGAGCTCCCGCACGTGATGCGCCCATTCCCCGCAATCTCGTCGACGAGCTCTCCCTCGTCGCTGCCTGGCTCGGCCGTCGCAACCCCACCAGTCGGATCAGACACGCCGACGCAGGCCTGTCGTGGCCGCTCCATGCGCCGCCCCGGTTCGAGATCCGCCAGCCCCGCAGCGACGGCACCGACAAACAGCTGGAGCGATCGCCGTCGGCTCCGCCGGTCCCCTACGCGCCGTCGGCAGCCCGACGTGCCGCTCGGGTCAGCCCGACGGCTCGGCCAGCTCGCGGGTCAGACGGACGAGGTCGTCGAGGACCCGGCGCGCCGAACCATCATCGATCGCCAGCTGCGCCAACCTGACGCCTTCGCCAACGTCGGCGGCGAGGCCGGCGGCCACGAGACCGGCCCCGGCATTGAGCACCACGATGTCGCGGTGAGCCCCGGGCGTGCCGTCGAGAACCCGGGTGAGCGCCAGGGCGTTGTCGGCCGCAGTGCCACCAAGGAGGTCCTTGGCAGACGCCTTCGCCAGACCGACGGAAGCCGGATCGAACACGCTCTCGACGATGCCCCCGTCTGGACGGAGCCGCCACATCGTCGACGTCGTCGTCGTTGTGAGCTCATCGAGGCCGTCGTGGCCGTGGACGAATACTGCGGAGACGGTTCCGGCATCGGCCAGAACCGCGGCCATCTTCGGAGCCATGGACGGATCGGCCACCCCAACGAGCTGACGGCGGACCCGACCCGGATTGGCAATCGGGCCAAGGAAATTGAACATGGTGGCCACACCCAGCTCGCGCCGGATCGGCGCGGCGTGGCGCATCGCCGGGTGGAACCGCGGCGCCAGACAGAACCCGACACCGACGTCTTCCACGCAGCTGGCCACCGCGGCGGGCGAAAGTTCGAGCACCACGCCGAGGGCTTCGAGCACGTCGGCCGAGCCGGACTGTGAGCTGGCCGCACGCCCGCCGTGCTTGCAGACCACGCCACCGGCGCCGGCGACGACGAACATCGACGTGGTCGAGATGTTGATCGAGTTGCTCCGGTCACCGCCGGTTCCACACGTACAGATCGCCTTGTCACGCACGGCCTCGGACAGGGGCACCAGGACCGACACGGCAAGCATGGCCGACAGGGCAGCGCCGAGCTCTTGAACGGATTCGCCCTTGGTCCGTAGGCCGATGAGCAGCCCGCCGACCTGCGCCGGGGTGGCTGCTCCCTGGAGGATCTCGCCGACGGCGGCACCGACGACTTCGCCGGGAAGGTCGCGTCGAGCGCTCAGCTGGGCGAACACCTCCGGCCAGCCCCCGAATGCGACCAGGGTGGCGAGCGATTCGGTGGGGACGGAGGGCGTCGTCATGCGCCGATCAAGCTACAAGGGCGCGCACGTGCGCGTGCCGAGAATGCGCAACGGTCCACTGACGATGCTGTCGGTGGACCGTTGGTGTGTGGATCCCGTTCCGAGAGGTCCGAACCTTCGCCTACAACTGCTGCGGTGAACCGGCAAACCTCACCGGCTGAGACATGAGGACGGAGCCGCCGGGCCCCCCAGCCCGACCGACCGCCCGAACAACGTCGCTCAGGCGGCCCGACGGCGCTGGCGGATGATGCGACGGCGCTCGCGCTCCGTGCACCCGCCCCAGATGCCATCACGCTCACGGGCGATCAGGGCGTATTCGAGGCACTGGAGGCGAACCGGGCAATCGGCGCAGATGGCCTTCGCCTCGTCGGCGTCGTCGTCGGACACCGGATAGAAAATCTCGGGGTCAACGCCTTTGCACTGACCTTGTTCACGCCAAGCTTGTGATTTCAACATGTCAAACC
Source organism: Acidimicrobiia bacterium (assembly GCA_031406385.1). Lineage (GTDB taxonomy): Bacteria > Actinomycetota > Acidimicrobiia > Acidimicrobiales > JANYDT01 > JANLQX01. The sequence goes on along the minus strand of JANOHI010000187.1, from coordinate 165 downwards.
GTCTTTCAACGTTTTTCCGGGCGGTGGTCCGGAGTGGGGGGGACGCAGAGTATTGTTCGCGAGATCGGGTCCTGTCCAGGGCCTTCACCAGAAATTTACCTACCGCCACGCAGAGCGGCGGAAGATGGTCCCCTTCGACCGGTTGGCGTGACAAATGCCACGTCA
>JANOHI010000370.1:0-1038 GCA_031406385.1 Acidimicrobiia bacterium | reverse complement strand
CGCTTGGGGGTTGCTCCCCCCCCGCCCCCCCCACCCCCCCACTTGCCCCCGGGTGTTTTCCCCCGGGGTTCTTTTTTGGTGTTGTGGGTTGGGGCCGCCCGGGCCCCCCCCCAACGCAACATCTCGCCGTTTGCCTCAGCTGAGGGCTGAGAGCTCTCTCTCGATCTCCAGCAGTTCTTCCCTGCTGCCCTGGACCTTCGGGCCGTGGAACCGGTTCTTGGCTGAGACAAGCCACCAGACGCCGACCACGATCCCGATACCGCCGACGACGGGAAGCGTCAGGTTCGCGGTTTCCCACTTGTTCCAGGGGACGAACTGGGGCAGCACACCGATGATGCAGATCCCGAGCACGTAGACCACCGCGAACCACCCGACGGCCTTGCTGCGATTGCCGAGGTGCCACGGTCCCTTCTGGAAGTCGGGATTCCGCAGCCGGAGGAAGACCGGAATGATGTAGCTGATGTAGAGCCCGATCACGCACATCAGAGTCAGCGCGAAGAACGCCACCGGGATGGCCTTCTTGGTCTGGATCAGCGTCAATGCGCCGGCGATCGCCGAAAGCGCCACGCCGAGCCAGATCGAGTTCGTTGGCGTGCGAGTGCGGGGGTTGATGCGGTGCCAGAACTTCGAACCGGGCAGGCCGCCGTCGCGAGAGAACGCATAGATCATGCGGCTGTTCGCGGTAACCGATGCCATGCCGCAGAAGAACTGCCCGACGGTGGCGATGATCACGAGCAGCTTTCCGAGGAAGCCGGCGATCGACATCGTGAAGACCAGCGCGCCGGCGAGGATGCCGCCCGCGGCAATCTCGTCGTACTTCCCCTTGGGGATCGCAATGAGCATCGCCGCATTCATGAGCAGCGCAGCGATCGCCGAGATCCAGATTGACCGCACGATGGCCTTCGGAGCGCTCGTCGCTGCGCCGTGCGTCTCCTCGCTGACGTGGGCAGAGGCGTCGAAGCCGGTGATGGTGTATTGGGCGAGGAGCAGACCGACAAGGCCCACGTAGAGGCCCGACCCGGGGAAGCTCCAACCGGT
>JANOHI010000139.1:0-1465 GCA_031406385.1 Acidimicrobiia bacterium | reverse complement strand
GATCAGGACCGGACCGATGCCGAAACTCGGCGTGGACAACAACGCGTAGTTGACGAAGCTGATCACCCGGTCGAGCTTGGTCCCTGAACGATACCCCCCGATGGTGCCGAGCAGGATCGCGATACCGGACCCCAACACCAGGGCGAGGATAGCCAGTTCGAACGTCACCGGAGCATCTCGGAAGACGGCATTCCGAACTGGCTCGCCGCCCCCCTGGTTGTAGGTTCTACCGAAATCGCCGGTGATGAAATTACCCGCCCACTTCCCGTACTGCACGGGAAACGGGCGATCGAGACCGAGCTTCTTCGTCAACGCTTCGACTTTTACCGGATCGGTGGAACTGTTCCCGAGGATCGTCAAGACCGGATCCCCGGGAAGCAGCTTCAGCATGGAAAAGCACAGCAGCGTCACCACGAACAGCAGTGGGATAACGCTCAGCAGTCGGCGAGAAAAATACGACATCGGCCTCGATCGCCCTTCACGTGCTCGTTTCTCGGACTCAGCCGACCGTCAGATACGCCTGTCCGCGCTGCCCGCCAGCCGGCAGGAACATCAACTTCTCGCCGTCAACACCGGTCTCTGCCCCGACTGCGCACTTCGAGCAGAACCCCAGGTGCGCTCGGCTGCGCCACCGGGGGAGGACATACGCGTTCTCGCTGAACGTCGTCTCCACGGCCTCTGCTGCCCGCTTGCGAACTACGGGATCGGAGTTCGTGCGGATCTGGTCGAGCGAACTGTCGACGATGCCGTCGACCGAACGCTGCCAGTTCAGCACGGAGAACCCGATGGCCCGAGGACATACCGTGGGGCCACCGCAGCCTTCGGAGTGGAGGAACGGTCGACCCTGGTCGGGGTCAATAGCTCCGTTGAGTGGATAGTTCCACGCCATCACTTCGAAGTTCCCGTTCAGGACCGCCTGGACGTACGCCGACTGCTCGAGACCTGGGCCGAGGATGATGTTGAATCCGGCCCTGTCGAGCATCTGCTTCATCACGGCGATCGTCTGCTGATTGTCGGTCACCGCCGTGGTCTGCAGCGTCACCGTGACGTTCGAGACGCCCTTGTCCTTCTTGTAGGCATCGAGCAGCGCCTTCGCCTTGTCGAGGTTGAACTCATAGCCAACGTCCTTCAGATAGCCGAGCTGCCCCTCGAGGTACAAGCCGTTGGCCTTGGTGGCGCCCGGTGCCCGGAGCTTGATGAGCGTGTCGACATCGACGGCGTAGGCCCAGGCCTGGCGGACCCGGACATCCTGCATCGGACCGGGCCGGGCCATGTTCGGGATGTCGTAAGTGGTAGAGCCCGCGTTCTCACTGGTCAGGAGATTGATCTTCTTGTCCTTGGCAAGGTTGGCCATGTCACGACCGGTCAAGAAGTTCGCCGTACCGAGGAACTGGATCTGACCGGATTGCAGCTGGGCAAGACGCTGATCCTCGTCCGGGATCGGACGGATCTCCAAGACGTCGAG
>JANOHI010000118.1:0-27989 GCA_031406385.1 Acidimicrobiia bacterium | reverse complement strand
CGAGATGGTCATCGTCGCGTCGCCGAGTGCGACCTCCTGCTCGATCGTGGCAGCACCGAAGGCGTCCTGTTCGTGAACCACGAGTACACGGACGGCTATCGCATGATCCCCGGCTGGAACCCGCGCACCACCAACCTCGATCAGCTTCGGGGGTGGGTCGACATCGAGCTCGCCGCCCACGGCGGCACCATCGTCGAACTGTCCCGAGCGAACGCCACGTCGAAGTGGGAGGTACGCCCCGGCAAGCGCAATCGGCGAATCACGGCGACCACGCCGATGCGTATGTCCGGCCCAGCAGCGCGGGACGAGCGCCTCTCGGGCCCCGTTCTCGGCATGCTCAACAACTGCGGTGGCGGCGTCACTCCGTGGGGCACGGTGCTCACCGCTGAAGAGAACTTCAACCAGTACTTCGGCAACAACGATCGAGTGGCCGACGCAACCACCAAGGCCGCCCACGCTCGATACGGGCTCAATGCCGCGGCAACCGATCGTGGCTGGGAACGCGCCTACCCGAACCGCTTCGACGCCTCCATCGTGCCGAATGAGCCGTACAAGTACGGCTGGATCGTCGAGATCGACCCTGACGACCCCAACTCCACCCCCGTGAAGCGCACTGCCCTCGGACGTTTCAAGCACGAGGCCGCAACAGTTGTGGTGGCCCCGTCGGGACAGATCGTCGTCTATTCGGGCGACGACGAGCGGTTCGAGTTCTTCTACAAGTTCGTCTCCTACGGCGTCTACGACCCGAAGAAGGGCAAGGCCAACGGTGTGCTGCTCGACGAGGGAACGCTCTACGTCGCCAAGCTCGAAGCCGACGGCTCGGCCCAGTGGATTCCCCTCGAGCACAACCGTCGTTCCGAGCTCACCGCCCGCACCGGCTTCCGGGATCAGGCGGACGTGTTGCTACGTACCCGTTTCGCGGCCAGCGCTGTCGGGGCGACCCGGATGGACCGCCCGGAAGACATGGAAACCAACCCCAAGACCGGGAAGGTGTACCTGATGCTGACGAACAACGCTCGTCGCAACACGCTCGCCACCGACGCCGCCGAAATCGCCTCGAACCCGCGCTTCGACGCTCGGGAAGGGAACAAGACCGGACACGTTCTCGAGTTGACCGAGAAGAACAACGACCACACGTCCATGCAGTTCCGCTGGGACATCTTCATGCTCGCCGGGAACCCCAAGGCGGGCGGGAAGCAGGTCACGTCTCTGAAGGACGTTTCGAGTTGGGCTGACACCTACTTCGCCGGTTTCGCCGGTGAGGTGAGCCCGATCGGAGCACCGGACAACGTGGCGTTCTCTCCCGACGGCATGATGTGGATCGCCACCGACGGCGCACCGAACACCATCGGCTACAACGACGCGCTTCACGCAGTGGCCACCACCGGACCGAACCGCGGACAGGTGCGACAGTTCCTCAGCGTTGCCGCCGGCGCGGAGACCTGCGGACCGGAGTTCACGCCCGATCAGAAGACCCTCTTCATCGCCGTGCAGCATCCCGGCGAGGACGGCGGCTTCTTCCGGGCCAACGACGTCACGGCAAACGCCCAGTCGGCCTGGCCCGACGGCGCAGGAACCCAGCCCCGCCCGGCCACCGTGGTCATCCGCAAGCTCGACGGCGGAATCATCGGCAGCTAGACGGAGATTCACTCACCGACCGGTGTTGCGAGCAGCGGAGCGAAGCGAAGCAGCGCAGCGCCAATCGAGCAGAGCATCGGCAGCTGACGAGGCGGTGGTGTGCCCGCAACGAAGCGGCCCGGGCGGCGCCGGTCGACACGGCCTCGGAAGCAAGGCCGTCCAACCACGCGCAGATCAGCCGTTCTCGCGCGCAGATCACCCCGTACTGACGCCAAATCGGCTCGGGAAGGGTGATCTGCGCGTCACTACGGGTGATGTGCGCGTCAAATGGCCGCGCCGCTCCTTGCGGCGCCCCATGCACATCGATGTAGGTACGCCTAATGTTTTGGCGGTACACTTTCGTCATGACTTCGAGCCCGGCGGCAACGTGTTCGCGAACTTCCTGATCGGCCTGCGCGAAGGCCTCGAGGCAGCCCTCGTGGTCGGCATCCTTCTCGCCTACATCCACAAGTCGGGCCGACGCGAGCTCGCCCCACGGATCTGGGTCGGCGTCGGGATCGCTGTCGGCGTTTCGCTGGGCTTCGGGGCACTGCTCACCTACGGTCCTCGGGGCCTCAGCTTCCGGGCGCAGGAGACGATCGGCGGCGCGCTTTCGATCATCGCCGTTGGCTTCGTCACGTGGATGATCTTCTGGATGGCACGCACCGCTCGATCGCTTCGGGGCGAGCTCGAACACCGGATCGACGCGGCCGTCGCCGCCGGAGGAGGTGCTCTGGTTCTCGTTGCCGTGCTCGCCGTCGGCCGCGAGGGGCTCGAGACTGCACTGTTCCTGTGGGCCGCCGCGCAGGCGACCGGCTCGTCGACGGAACCGCTGATCGGTGCGACCCTCGGCCTCGCCGTTGCGGTTCTCATCGGCGTGGCGATCTACCGCGGCGCGTTGAAGCTGAACATGGCCCGCTTCTTCTCCTGGACCGGTGCGCTCCTCGTCCTCGTCGCCGGCGGTGTGCTCGCGTACGGCATCCACGATCTCCAGGAGGCCGACATTCTCCCCGGGCTGAACCGTCTTGCCTTCGACGTCTCGTCGACGATCCGTCCCGGCACCTGGCTGGCGACCCTTCTGAAGGGAACGTTCAACTTCTCCCCCACCACGACGTGGCTCGAAGCCGGCGCGTGGCTGGCCTACGTCGTCCCGGTCATGACGGCGTTCATCATCCTCATGCGTCGACGGCCGCTTGGCCTCGCCCGAACGACTACCGAAGGACAGCCAGCATGATCGCCCGACAGAGCCTTCGGTGCCGAGTCCTCGCACTGACCCTCGTCGGAGCCGGCGTTCTGCTCACGTCCTGCACCGAGAAGGCCGATTCCGGCGCGGCGAAAGACGGTAATGAACCCACCAAGCTCACCGTGATGGCCACCGATGATTCGTGCGCGGTGTCGTCGGCCGGCGCACCGAGCGGAACGCTCACCTTCGCCGTGACCAACAAGGGTGCAAAGGTCAACGAGTTCTACCTCTTTGCCGCTGACGGTGTGCGCGTCGTTGGCGAGGTCGAGAATATCGGCCCGGGGATCACCCGGAACCTCGTCGTGCGGATCAAGCCCGGTACCTACGTGGCGGCATGCAAACCCGGGATGACCGGTGACGGCATCCGCAGCGAGTTCACGGTCACCGACTCCGGTGAGGCCGTGGCCGCCCCGGAGATCGAGACGCTGCTCACCGACGCAACGGAGCAGTACACCGCGTTCGTCCGCACGGAGGCCGAGGAGTTGCTGGAAAAGACCGGGGCCTTCGCCGAGCTGTACCGGGCGGGCAAGGACGAGGAGGCTCGTGAGAGCTACGCACCCACCCGGATGCACTGGGAGCGGATCGAGCCGGTCGCCGAATCATTCGGTGACGTCGACCCGAAGTTGGACCTTCGTGAAGCCGACCTCGAAGCGGGCCAGGAATGGACCGGATGGCATCGGATCGAGAAGGACCTCTGGCCGCCGGCAAACGATGCCTCGTATGTCGCGCTCACAACCGAGCAACGTGGCGCTCTCGCCGATCTACTCGTTGCCGACACGAAGGACCTCCGGGGCCGGGTGTCTGTCGTGGAACTCTCACCGGACCAGCTGAGCAACGGCGCCAAGGAACTCCTCGACGAAGTGGCAACGGGGAAGGTGACAGGCGAGGAGGAGGTCTGGTCGGGGACCGATCTCTGGGACTTCCAGGCCAACGTCGAAGGCGCCAAGATGGCGTTCGAGGTACTCGAACCGGTGCTGCGCGAAAAGGACCCAGCGCTGCTTACCGAGCTCGACGAGCGCTTCGACGATGTGCAGAAGCTTCTCGATGCGCAGAAGAAGGGCGATGGTTTCGCGAACTACCGCGACCTCACGCAGGAACAGATCAAGGCGATGGCCGACGCCGTCAATGCGCTGGGCGAGCCCCTGTCGCGTCTCACCGCTGCTGTCGTGCTGTGAACGTTTCCGAGACGACAGCGACCGACGTTGAGGTCGGCGATCCCGCGACCGTAGGTGTACGTAGTAGCTCGCCGACCAAGCAGCACGGGTTGTCCCGACGCCGTCTGCTCGGCGCTGCAGGCGTTGGTGTCGCAGCCGTCGCCGCAGGTGCGGCTGCACTGAGCCGCTCCGACAGGTCGGGCACCGAAACGGCGACGCCGGGGACCAGCGCAGTCTCGTTCTTCGGCTCCCACCAGGCGGGCATCGCCACGCCTGCGCAGGACCGACTGCACTTCGCGGCATTCGATGTCACCACCACGAGCCGCGATCGCCTGATCCGCCTGTTGCGCGATTGGACCGACGCCGCAGCGAAGATGACCCAGGGTCTGCCGGTAGGCGAATTCGGAGCCGTCGACGGGTCACCGCTCGCGCCACCCGACGACACCGGTGAAGCGCTGGGCCTATCGGCGTCGCGGCTCACCATCACCATCGGCTTCGGTCCGACGCTGTTCGAGACCGACGCAGGTATCGATCGCTTCGGCATCGCCGCGCGCCGCCCGGCGTCGCTGGCCGAACTGCCGCTTTTTCCGAAGGACAACCTTTCACCGGCCCGCTCAGGCGGCGATATCTGTGTGCAGGCATGTGCCGACGATCCCCAAGTCGCCGTGCACGCGATACGCAACCTCGCCCGCATCGCATTCGGCACTGCGTCGGTTCGGTGGTCGCAGCTCGGGTTCGGGCGAACGTCGTCCACGTCGACTGCGCAGACCACACCGCGCAACCTGTTCGGGTTCAAGGACGGCACGGCGAACCTCAAAGCGGAAGACCCCGTCTCGCTCGATGAGCACGTGTGGGTGCCGGCCGCGACTGAGCCAACCGCGGCGTGGCTGGCCGGAGGTTCGTACCTCGTCGCCCGCCGGATAAGCATGCGCATCGAAACATGGGATCGCACCTCACTGGCCGAGCAGGAAGCGCTTATCGGGCGGACCAAGAGCGACGGCGCTCCGCTGTCCGGCGGCGCCGAATTCACGACGCCCGATTTCGAGGCAACCGGGGCCCGCGACGAGCCACTGATCGCCGGCGGCTCACACATGCGGCTTGCTCATCCGTCGGCCAACAACGGTGTGCGCATCCTTCGGCGTGGTTACAACTTCACCGACGGTTCCGATGGGCTTGGCCGTCTCGATGCCGGACTCTTCTTCATCGCCTTCGTGCGCGACCCCGTCACGCACTACATCCCGATGCAGCTCCAGCTTTCGAAGGACGACACGCTCATGGAGTACCTCCAGCACACCGGATCGGCGCTCTTCGCCGTGCCGCCCGGTGTGGCGGGACCCGGCGGCTTCCTCGGCGAGGCCCTCTTCAGCTAGTGCGGCGACCCGCACACGTCGCCTGGCCCACCCAATCTCGCCGCGCCATCTCAGTCGGCCTGGCAGTGGAGCCCCGCTTGTTCAGACGCGGCGATTGCGCAGTTTCTTCGGAACCTTCGCGGTGTTGGCGAGCAGGGCGGTGACAGCAGTGCGCACGTTCTCCGAGCGCATCCGCTCGAACCACACCGTCTCGCCGGGAAGACGGACGCCGACCACAGGTCCATCGCACACGTCGACGCATTTCACCTTCTTGACCGTGGCGAGCACTTCGAGTGATTCGCGCAGCTCCTCGAAGCCCTTGGCCTTGCGGCACGACTTGCCTGCGCAGAGGAGCACGCACGCCTTGTCAGGCGACGCCGCGACCAGATTGGCGATCTCGCCGGGGACAAGGCTTTGCTTGGCGCGGGGGGAGGTGTCCACGAATCCACTTCTGCGTCGGTCGAGGTCGGAGTTCGGGGTACTTCCCCTGCGAACTTAGGTAGACCAAAGTCTACGGTGGGCAGCGACGGCGCGCAACCCCCTCGACGACGCCGACGTCAGTCGTCGCCGGAGATCGCGATGTGGCGTTCCCCGTTGTTCTCGACCACCGCCGCCCCGAGCTCCTCGCCGAGTGCCCCACGGATCACTGCGTCATCGAGCAGCCCGACGGTAAGTCGTTGCTGCCCTGCAACCCAGACTTGATGTGCATGCGGCAGCACGAGATCAAGGTCATGCGACGCGATGATCGCTGCGAAGGTACCACCGGCCGTCAGCCGGCGGACCAGGGACATCATCCGCGCCTTCCCCTTCGGGTCGAGGAATGCCGTCGGTTCGTCGAGTACCAAGACCTCGGGCTCTTGGGCGATTGCCCGGGCGATCGCTACACGTTGGCGTTCGCCGTCGGAGAGCTCAGCGCAGCGGCGGCCGATGAGGTGGTCGATCCCCGCCGACGCGATCGCTGCGGTGATGATTTCGTCATCGTGCTCGTTGTGTTCGATCCGCCAGCCCTGGTGCGGATGCCGACCGAGGGCGACCACTTCCTCGACCCGCAACCCCGGAGGTTCGAGCCGGTCGGAAAGAACAACGGCGATGCGCTGGGCACGGTCCCGGCGCGCCATGGCATTGAGTGGGAGCCCGCCGATGCGGACGGTGCCAGCGAGGATCGGCTGCATGCCGGTGATCGAGCGAAGCAGCGTCGACTTCCCTGCTCCGTTGCTACCGACCAGGGCTGCCACCTCGCCGCGGCGAAGTGCGAAAGACACATGCGACAGCGCAACGGTCGTACTGCGGCGGAGGCGGTACCCGACGCTCACGTCGGTCGCTTCCAGCAGAACCTCCCCCTCGGCGGTTGCCTGACCCGCAAACGCGCCTCGTGTCCCCGAAGTCACCCGCATGTCACTGGTGTCCCGAATCGTATGTAGCTCGCCGAGTTCGCGAGTCGGATTCCGTTGTGGCAAGGACGCAGGAGGCAGCGCTTGCCTTGTCCAACCGCAACGACGAGGACGCCGCCACGGCGGAATCTGGCCGAGAATTCCGCAGCGGACTTGTGATTCGGGTCACTGGCTCATTCGCCGGTTACGGAGCAGCACGACCAACACGACGGGCGCCCCGAGGAGCGCGGTGATGGCGTTGATCGGCAGCACCCGGTCGTCGCCGGGCCACTGGGCCACGATCTCGCAGAACAATGCGAGGGAGGCACCGAGAAGAGCCGTGGCAAGGATCAGCACGCGATGACGACCGTGACGGACAACGCCGCGCGCAAGATGGGGAACGGCGATGCCGAGAAAGCCGATCGGGCCGCAGAATGCCGTGGTAGCGCCGGTGCACAGCGCTGCCGAGAGAATGACCAGCGCGCGTACGAGCTTCAGGTTCATACCCAACGAAACGGCATAGCGGTCGCCGAGCAGGAGTCCATCGAGCTGTTTCGACAACATCACAGCGACGAACAGGCCGATGCCGGTGGCGATCGTGAGCATCGTGACCTCGCTCCAGCTCGTGCCACGGAAGCTGCCGAGCGACCAGGTGGCGAAGCTGCGGGCGGCGTCGAGCGAAGAAAAGTAGACGAGCACGCTCACCATTGCGCCGACGATCGTCGCCACCATCAGCCCGGCCACGAGCACCGTTACCGGACTCTCCACACGCTGAGCGATGGCGAGCACGAACAGGAGCACGATCGACGACCCGATGGCGGACGCCAGGGTCACATGAATCGCCGAAGCGCCGCTGTAGCGACCGATAACGGCGATCGAACTCGACGAGCCGAGGACGACGAAGGCCACTCCGAGACTGGCACCCGCACTGACACCGAGGATCGAGGAATCTGCCAGGGGGTTGCGGAACAGCGTCTGCAGAAGGAGACCCGAAACCGACAACGCTGCTCCGGCGAGGATCGCCGTTGCCGTCCGCGGGAGCCGGACGCTCCAAACGATGGTTCGAGCAGTTGCATCGCCGCCGTCCGAGCTGAACAGCACCGCCAGCACACGTGAGGGAGAGACCCACACGGACCCCAGCGCAATCGACGCGACGACGAGCGAAGCCAGGACCGCAACCATCGCTACCCACGCCCACCAGACCAGGCTCCGTTGACGGATCAGCGCAGCCGAAGTCCCACGCAAAGGGACGACTTCGGCCCCTCGACGTATTTCCTGCGCTTCGACGCGAGCCGACGATGACATAGGCGTTGTGACCTAGCCCTGCGAACAAGCAGAGGCAGGGGCGAGGTGAGAATCCAGGGCCGGAACCCGAGCGGCCCCGTCCGGGATCACGCGGTCATTCTCGTGCTCCTCACGACGGGCCAGCGAAGCGATCACTTCGGCAGCCTCGACCACCGCCGTCGTGCAACGCGACAGCAGCCGGTTGGCGTCAACGGCAAAGAAGCGTCCCTCGCGAACCGCTCGAAGCGACGCCACCTCGGGCCGAGTCACGAGGGCGTTCGCCTCGATGTTCGACTGATGGAGGTTGTACCCACAGGGACAGAAAATGATCACGTCGGGATCAGCGGCGGCGATCTCGTCCCAGGTGGAACGTCGCGATGCTTCGCCAGGACCCGACAACAGATGCGTCGCCCCGACATGTTCGATCAGTTCGGGGACCCAGTGTCCGCCGAGGAACGGCGGATCACTCCATTCGAGAGCGACCACCGTCGGGCGGACGCCAGCAGCTGACATGGCGCAGGCGGCCGAGCGGGCGAGCCCGGCTTCCACGTCGAGCACGAGCGCATCTCCGCGCTCCGGTGCTCCGAGCGCGCCGGCGAGCGTGACGATGTCGAGCTTGAGACCTGCGAGCGACGTGGCGGTGAGCAGGACGAGATCGGCACCGACGGGAATGTCGCAAGCCGCCGACTCGGCATTGACGGCGCAGACGTCACACACATCCTGGCTCACGACGATCGTGGGTTCCAGCGAATGCAGGAGCGGGCGATCGGTGATGTAAAGGCTATCGCCGGCCTGCACCGACGCGCTCACGAGCCGGTCGATCTCGGCCGGTTCGATCGACGGTCCGTCGACGGTGGGCGGGGGGATGCTGCTCGAGGTCAGCACCGGGAGATCGTTCGCGTCGGGGTGATCGCACTCGTGCGACACCCCGACGAGACAATCGGAGAACCCGAGCGCGGCGGACAGATCTGTTCCTGAGGGAATGAGGCTGGCAATGCGCGGGTTCACCGTCGGGACCGGTCTACTTCGAGATCCGACGGAACCAGGTGGTCGAACCTCGACCCAGCTCGATGCTCGGGTGGAGAACCGAGATCATGTCGGCAAGCACCAGGTCCGGGCGGACGACCGCGGTCTCGAAGTAGTCCGAACCCCCAGTGGCGTTCATCCGCTTGTCGTTCCCGAACACGTTTCCCGCACGAAACGAAGGTAGGCGCGCATAGCGACTGTCCTCGGCCGTCGCATCGCCCAGGGTGCTCCACTGGAAGCCGGCGTTGACCCACACCGTGGCGTCGTAGCCCTTGTCCAGGACCGCTTCGAAGTCGAGCGAGAGCGAGCCCGTCGACGTGTCGCTCGACCACGGATACGAACCACCCGCATCGCGGATGTACTGCGCAGCAAAGCTCCGGCCGCCCGGCATGAACCAGGTGCCCTGGAACATCGAACCACTGATCACCACCGGACGCTGGCTAACGTTTGCCACCTTCGCGGCGAGCGCACGGTAGTCCGCCTTCCACCGGCTGAACTCGGCCTCTGCGCGACCTTCTGTATTCGTAAGCGCGCCTATGAGCTTGACCCACTCGGCCCGACCTAGCGGCGTCTCCTCCATGTATCCGGCCTCCACGAGCGCCGGCAGCTTGGTGGTGAGGAGCTTTTCGATACCGTCGAAAGAACCGGAGCCGGTGCCGTAGGTGATGACCACATCGGGCTTGAGCGACACCAGAAGTTCCACGTTTGCCTTGGATCCACCTCCGGTTCCCTTGACCGCTCCGCTGGCGATGCGCTTGACGACGGACGCAGTTGAGTAGAACGACGGCGTATCGACAGCAATGATCTTGTCGGCCTGGCCCAGCGCGTCGAACTGCGGGGCGAGGTTGGTGGACATGATCGAAGCCGATTTGATCGGGATCTCGATGACGGTGGCACCGGCCAGGTCGCCGGTGAGGGCCGGAGCCTTCATCCCGCATTGGTTCAGCACGTAGGTAAAGCCGCTCTTGGCTCCACGCCAGGGGTTGGTGACCTTGACGACCTTGTACGACTTCTCGTAGGAGATCACCAGTCCTTTGGCATCGGAAATGGTGGCCTTGTCGGGGAACAGATCAAGACCGTCGTTTCCAGCAGCGGCACAGCCGTCGGTCAGGTTCTTGGACGGAGCGGAGACTGCCGGGGTGGCCGGAGCGGCGACCGGCGGCAGAACTGCGGCGGCCCAGCGGTTCTTGCCGGACGACGTCTTCGTGCAGGTAAGGGCGCTGCCCGACTTCGTCGTGGCGCTCGCGCCGGTGGTCTTACATGTGGACCCGGTCGTTGCGGTTGCAGCGGACGCCGCCGGGGTGAGCATCGTTCCGGCACCGAGCAGGGATACGACGATGGCCGCGCCGAGGCGGCGGTTGAGAACAGACACTGATGTGGCTCCTTCCCCATGCGACGTGGGGATCATTTCGTGGATATGTGTGTCCCAGTCGGTCTCCTGACTCGCAGATCAACGCAACTCCCCGCCTTCCCAGCCAAGACGGCCAGTGGCACTTCGGGGACCTGCTCCCTGCTCACAGTGGCGGCACCGTGTCGGACTCTCACCGACTTCCCGTTCACCAGAACGCCCCTGACGATAGCGCGTGGCAAGACGACGACGCCCGACCGGCTCACGGCCCGACGATTGCGGTGCAACACAGGAGAAGTAATTCAGGTTATTTACTGCCGGAATCCGTATTCTATGATTTCGGCGGTGTCGATTCTTACCCTCGCCAGGTCCAACCTGCTCTCACCCCCCGTCCTCAGCTTCGGACTCGGAATGCTCGGCACTCGGCTCAAGAGCGACCTCAAGTTTCCCACCCCCCTTCCGACGCTGCTCAGCACCTACCTTCTCCTCGCCATCGGGCTCAAAGGCGGCACCGCACTGGCCAAGGCCGACCCCGGAGAACTCGCATTGCCGGCAATCGCCACCGTTGCCATTGGCTGCCTGATCCCGGCCGTCACGTTCTTCGTTCTGCAGCGCGTCGCTCGGCTGCCGGCCGGTGCAGCGGCGGCGATGGCGGCCTTCTACGGCTCCGTCTCAGCGGTCACCTTTACCGCAGCGATGACGTTCATGGAGCGCGGCGACTACGCCGTGGAAGGCTTCCTTCCATCGCTGCTGGCCATCATGGAGATTCCCGGCATCGTGGTGGCGCTCCTCCTCGCGGCGTGGCACAGCGCGAACATGAAGCTCGGCCCAGCGCTGCATGAAGTGCTCACCGGACGGAGCATTTTGCTGCTCGGGGGCGGGCTCCTGATCGGTGCGCTGTCGGGCGCCGATGGCGCCGAACGGATCGCCCCGTTCTTCGTTGCACCGTTCCAGGGAATCCTCGTTCTCTTTCTTCTCGACCTTGGCGCTCGCGCCGGCGACGGTCTCGCTGAACTCCGCCGGGGCGGGCCGTCGGTGATCGGATTCGCCATCGCCGCACCTCTGGTGTTCGGCCCACTCGGTGTCGCGGTGGGAACCCTGGCCGGGCTCGGTGTCGGCGGGGCGGCCGTATTCGGCGCAATGACGGCGAGCGCGTCCTACATCGCCGCCCCGGCTGCGGTCCGCGTTGCCCTTCCCGACGTGGAGATCGCCGTGCCCCTCACCGCAGCTCTCGCGATCACCTTCCCGTTCAATCTCGTCATCGGGATCCCGCTCTTCCTGGAGATCGCCTTATTGCTGGGCTGACAGTACACACCGTCGTAGCGGTCCACGGACGGCGGGCGCACCGCCCGCAACTTTTAGCATCCAGCGGAATCGAGCGCCTGGGCGAGGTCGGCAAGCAGGTCGTCAGCGGACTCGATACCGACGGACAACCGCACGAGACCAGCGGGAACCTGAAGCTCGGACCCGGCTGCACTGGCGTGGGTCATACGTCCGGGATGCTCAATCAATGATTCCACTGCACCAAGAGATTCGGCGAGTGTGAACACCTTCGTCCGCTCCACGATGCGAAGTGCGAGCTCTTCGCTCTCGACGACGAAGCTCACCATGCCGCCGAAGCCGCTCATCTGCCGCTCCGCCGCCTGATGACCGGGATGGTCGGGCAGTTGCGGGTAGAGCACCCGCTCGATGAGATCATGTCCGACGAGAAGATCGACGATTGCCCGAGCATTCGAACAGTGACGATCCATACGTACACCTAGCGTTTTCACACCGCGCAGGAGCAGGTACAGATCGAACGGCGAAGGCACGGCGCCGGTGGCGTTCTGGAGGAAGCGCAGACGGGTCGACAGGGCTTCGTCACTCGTGGCGACGAAGCCGCCGACCACGTCGCTGTGGCCACCGAGGTACTTGGTGGCGGAGTGCACGACAACATCGGCACCGTGGGCGAGCGGGTTCTGCAGGTACGGGGTGGCGAAGGTGTTGTCAACGACGACGCGCGCTCCGTTCTCATGGGCAACTGCGGCGACGGCAGCGATGTCGAAACACGTGAGCAGCGGGTTGGTCGGCGTTTCGAGCCAGACGACCGTTGCCTTCGGCGGGAACTCGGCGGCGAGGCGATCCGTATCGGTGAGGTCGAAGGCCCACCACGGATGGCCGGCCGGCTTGAAGATCTTGTCAATCAGTCGGAACGTGCCACCGTAGGCGTCGTTCCCGAGGATTACGCCGTCGCCGGGGCCGAGCATGGCGCGCAACAGCACGTCTTCCGCGGCAAGACCACTGGCGAAGGAGAACCCGTGGTTCGCGCCCTCGAGAGAGGCGAGGCAGGTCTCGACGGC
Source organism: Acidimicrobiia bacterium (assembly GCA_031406385.1). Lineage (GTDB taxonomy): Bacteria > Actinomycetota > Acidimicrobiia > Acidimicrobiales > JANYDT01 > JANLQX01. Next base: position 15,259 of record JANOHI010000118.1, on the reverse strand, counting down.
GGTCCGCATGGGGTTGCCCGACCGGGAGTACTCGAACGACCCTTCGCGCAGACCACCGACACCATCCTGGGCGAAGGTCGTCGCCAGGCTGATCGGCGGAACCACCGCGCCGGTGCGGGGATCGGCCTCCTGGCCCGTGTGGATGGCCCGGGTCTCAAAGCCCCAGCCGAGCTGCTCTTCGATCTCTCCCATGCTCAGCAGTCTCGCCCACCGGCCGGACTTCGGTGACCGTCCGCGGGACCTTGTGCGCTGCGGCAAAACGCCTCCCAGCGGCATTGGGAGGCGTTTTGCCCCCATATGTTGGGGCAACCTCTCTCCCTGTGTGTGCGCGGCGCTAGCCGCGGAGGTAGCGGAGGACGTCGGCTCGGGCCAGGACGGTGTGGGGGCGGCCGCCTTTGAGGACGAGGAGGGCGCTGGCCTCGCCGAGCTGGGCGACGGCATGTTCGAGGGATTGGCCGATGCCGACGGTGGCGAGCTTCGGGCCCATGACGAGCCCGACCGGCTTGTCGAGCGACGACGGATCCGCCAGCGCGAGATGCATCAGACGGACCTCGTCCACCGAGCCCGCCACCTCGGCGTTGGCGAACGGCGGCTCGTTCTTGATGACCGGGAGTTGGCTGATCTCGTGGGTGCGCATCAGGTCGATGGCGTCCTTCACCGGCTGCTCGGGGTTCACGTAGAGCAGGCTCGGTGTCGACGACCGCCGAGCGGTCAGCACGGTCTCCACGGTGATCCCGTCGCGGTGGAGGAACCCGAAGGACTCCATCCACGTGTCGTTGAACTCCTTCGCCAGGTAGCCCCGGCCCGAATCCGGCACCAGCACAACGATCAGGTGCTCGGGGCCGAGACCCGCAACCTTCGCATGGTGCAGCGCCGCCGCGACGGCACTTCCTCCCGAACCGCCGACGAGGATGCCCTCCACCCGGGCGAGCTCGCGGGCCATGAGGAAGCTGTCCTCATCGGAGATCGGGTACGCATGGTCAACGACCGAAAGGTCGATGGTCTCGGGGAAGAAATCCTCGCCGATTCCCTCCACGAGATAGGGGCGACCGGAACCACCCGTGTAGACCGAGCTCTCCGAGTCCGCCCCGACGATCACTACGTCGGGGTTCTTCCGCTTGAGGTACCGACCGGTCCCGGTGATCGTCCCACCGGTACCCATGCCCGCCACGAAGTGGGTGATAGTTCCCGCGGTCTGCCGCCAGACCTCCGGCCCGGTCGAGTGCTCATGGGCGAGCGGGTTGTTCGGGTTCGCATACTGATTCGGGCGGTACGCACCGGGGATCTCTTGCGCCAAACGCTCGGCCGTGGAGTAGTAGCTCGCCGGATCCTCCGGCGGAACGGCAACGGAGCAGACGACCACTTCGGCACCATATGCGCGCAGAAGATCAACCTTGATCGGTGACACCTTGTCGGTCACCACGAACACGCACTTGTAGCCGCGTTGCGCGGCGACGATGGCGAGGCCGACGCCGGTGTTGCCCGACGTGGGCTCCACGATCGTGCCGCCGGGCTTGATCAGCCCGTCACGTTCGGCCGCGTCAATCATGGCGATCGCCACGCGGTCCTTGGCCGACCCTCCCGGGTTGAGTGGCTCCATCTTGATGGCGATCGTGGCCCGCACACCGTGCACTGCGGCGAGTCGCTTGACCTTCACGATCGGCGTGTTCCCGACCACGTCGAGAATGGACTCGGCAAGGTCGAGACGACCGTCATTCGTCATGGAGGCACGATAGTTCGGTGCACGTCGAGGCGGCGACGACACCGGCAGCTGTCTGGCGCAGCGGCAAACGTCAGGCCTTGGCCGCCGCCACCAAGTCGGTGAACTGGGCCTCAGTGAGCTCCCCGGACATGCGCTTCGCCACGTTGCCCTTCGCGTCGAGGGCGACGAAGTACGGGAACGCATCGAGCCCGTAGGCGGATGCGGCAGTTGACTCCGTGCTGTCGACGAGGGTCGGCACGTCGAAGCCCTCACCAGCGAGCCAACTCGATGGGGGATAGTTCGGCAACTTCGCATCGGTGGACGTCGCAACACCCTTCATGTCCACACCGTCCGCCATGCCAGCGGCCAGCCATTTCACGACCTGCGGCACTTCGCGCTGGCAGTGCGAGCACCAGTGCGCCACGAACATCACGATCGTGGGGAGGCCCCCCGGGGTGATCGAGATCGCCGATCCGTCGAAACCCAGACCGGTCAGCGTCGGAGCCTTTGCCCCGATTGCGGGATCGGTCGCCGGCCCTTCGGGAACACGAACAAGGGCTGCGCCGGTCACGGTCACGTTCCCCGACTCGATACTCGCCCCGGACGTGACTTCCTCCGTCGAGTTCGAGTCGGACTTCGTCGCAACGACGGCAACGACACCGAGCGCCACGACCAGCGCGGCGGACCCGAGCACGAGGAACAACGTGCGCCGGGATTTCGGTGCGCCGTGCGACGGTGTCTTCGACGCCGGTCGAGGTGTTGGTTGCGTTGAGTTGGCCATGGTGAAACTCCTACGACAGCGTTGGGACGGAGAACGGGTTTGCAGTGGTTGAGGTCGACCGGTCCCATGCTCGATGGATCAGCATGGCAACGATCACGCCGACAAAACCGGTCAACGCCATGACCGGGATCGTCACGTAGCCGAACTTCTCGAACCAGACCAGCGAGCACGGCAGGTCCGGATCGCATGAGCCCGATTCCAGATTCGGGAAGCGTTCGATGAGCACGTGGTAGCTCGAAATCAGCGCACCGACGAGCGCCAGAGGGGCAACGAATCGCCGCACTGCGCCGTCACGGCGGAAAGCAGCCATCACGAGAAGCAGCGCAGCGGGATACATCGCGATCCGCTGGTACCAGCAGAACTTGCACGGTGTGAACTTGGCAACCTCAGAGAGGTAGAGGCTCCCGAACGTGCACACCATGGCAATTGCTGCGCCGGCCCACAGTGCCAATGGTCCGATCGAAGCGATCACCGTGGCCCGAAACGTCCGGCTCGCAGCAAACCCGACGCCGACGACAACGAGAGCGACTTGGAGCGCTATGGCCAACAAGGCGAAGAACAGAGTGACGGTGTCGATGTTCACGATGCGGTGCTTTCCGTCCCAAGTATGCCCTGACGTGCATGAGCAGTCGGTGAGACATCGGTGAGACGTGGCCCGGAACCGCCTCGGGAAGCCCACGTCGGAACGCTCACCGGGTAGACGCAAGGACGACGAACTTCGGATGAGCATCGAGTTGGCGGACGTTGCCAAAGAGCCGGGAGAGCTTGGCGTGGTAGCCGAGGTGGCGATTACCCACGACCCACAGCTCACCGCCCGGAGCAAGGTGACGGTGCGACTGCACGAACATCTGCCAGGCAACTTCGTCGCTCATGGCCTTGGTGTGGTGGAACGGCGGGTTGCACAGCACGACATCGACCGGTTCGGACCAGTCATCACCGAACACATCGGCACACACGAACTGCGCACGGTCCGCCGACGATGCTGCGTTCGCACGCACGTTGCGGAGGGTCGTGGCGATGGCGGTGCGCGAATCGTCGAGGAAGTGCACGAACGCTTCGGGGAAATGCCGAAGGGCAAGGATACCGAGCACACCGTTTCCACAACCGAGGTCGACCACCGTGCGAACCACGCCGAGCGACTCGGCACGAGAGGCGATTTGTCCGGCAAGCAATCGGGTCCCGAGATCGAATCGGTCCGAGGAGAACACACCCGGCCCGCCGTGCAGGACCAGGCCGTGCTCGGGCACCACAACCTCGGTCGGCTTCGATGGTTCTGCCGATCGGAACGACAACTCCCCCGCGAACGGGCGTACCGAAAACGCATGGGCCTTGCGACGGCCTGGATGGGTGGTTACCTCGCCGACACTGCGGAGGATGTCGGCGGTGCGCGGTGGGAGGTTCTTGTCGAGACCAGCGGCGAGCACGGTGGTGGATCCGCGCCCGAGAAGCCCGAGCAGCGAGGCGACGTGGGAAACCGCTTCCGTCGTCCGCGCGACATTCCAGACAACGAGATCGACCGGGCCGCCCACGGCAGCGACGAGTGCTTCGCGGTCGAGCGAAGCATCGACGAAGGTGACCGGGTGACCGACAGTGCGTGCCGGATTACGAGCGAGGTTGGACAGGATTGCCTTCTCCGACACCGCCGAATCGTTGAGCACGACAACCGAGAACGCTTGCAGTGACACGGCGAGCGCTCCGAAGGTGTCACCGATCACGAGGATCCGCGACCCGGGCGAAGCGTCGAGCTCCTGCACGTGATCGAGAAGCAGGAGATCGGCCCCGTCCCAGGCCTGGAGGGTTCCCGTCCGGTCGAGGTGAGCCCGGTGCAACTCGACCGTTCCAAAAGGACTCGGACAGCTGTACTGGGGTTCCATGGTCGGACACGCTACTGACGGAACCCGCCGGGTCGTCGCACACGGCGCCCGTAGAATGACCGCACCATGACGGCAGCTGCGGACGACCGCGAGAAACTGAACGAGATTCTTCTCGCCCCCGACCCGACCGACGGTCTGAATATCGCCCTCGAGTCGGGCCTCTTGGAGCGCATGATGCCGGAGATCCCGGCGCTCGCCATGGAGCAGGACCCGATCCATCGTCACAAGGATGTCCTCACCCATTCGATCGCCGTGACCGCGAAAACGTCTCCACGCTTACGACTCCGCCTCGCCGCGCTGCTCCACGACGTCGGCAAGCCGGCGACGCGTCGCTACCGAAGCGGGAAGGTGACCTTTTACCATCACGAGGCCGTGGGGGAACGCATGGCCGTCGCCCGGCTCAGCGCGCTCGGCTACGAACCGGCGTTGGTTGCCGATGTCGGTCGTCTCGTCGGGCTGTCGGGGCGATTCCACGGTTATCAGCACGGCTGGGAGGACTCCGCCGTGCGACGCTATGCCCGCGATGCCGGGCACCTCTTGGGCGATCTCAACGAACTCGTTCGGTGTGACTGCACCACCCGCCACGCCAACAAGGTCGCCGCGCTCCATCAGCGGGTCGATGATCTCGAAGAGCGCGTCCGCAGCCTGGCGGCGGAGGCTGAGCGCAACGCTGAACGGCCTGACCTCAACGGAGAGGACGTGATGGAGATCCTCGGCATCACCGGGCGCCCGGTCGGCGAGGCGCTTCGGCTGCTCCTCGAACACAAGCGGGCGAACGGTCCGCTGGAACGCGACGAGGCCATAGCTCTGCTGCACGGTTGGTGGGAAGCGCGTAGCTCGGCTGCCACGTAGGCAGCGACCGTCAGTGCGACTTCTTCGCCGGAGCTGGCGTGTTGGTGACCGCGACGAACGGAGCTGGGTTCTTTGGTTCCGAGCCGTTGGCCAGGGGCGCGTCGATCCACGAATTCTTCCCCTTCGCGCAGGTCTGAACCGTCGGGAAGAGCAGCGTTCCGGTCTTCGCCGGAGCGGTGAACGTCACGGCGAAGCTGCCTTTTGCTTTGTCCACGAGCGAGCCACCGCTGAAAGTCACGATCGAATCGCTGACCGATGCCGTCCATCCCTTCGGAGCGACTCCGGAGACCTTCGTCACCGTCGCCGGCACCTTGATGGCGACCGACGTCGTGGGTGAGCCGCTGCATCCGTGACCGATCACGAAGGACACGGTGGCCGAAGCGCCCGGCTTCACCCGCTCCGGTGAGGTGTGGACGTGCGCTCCGGCGCCCGATGCCGTGATCACGAGCAGGGCAAGGGTCGCCGTTGCCAGCCCGAGAGAACGTCGGGCAGGTCGCGTGATGGTGAGCTTCATGACGGGTAGACCGATCCCGGAGGCCGAACGTTCCCTCGGCCGGGAACGATCTCCCGTGCGGTCATTCTTGTGCGCCGAGTCGCCCCCGGAGCGAATGAGTCCCCAAGAACCCGGAGGAGACCGATGAGAAGTGCACGCCGTCTGGTCGGTCGAAGGGCTCCGATGCCGTCGGCGGGGCCGGTGCGAGATGACAGACTGGAGCCGTGAACGACCGGGTCTTCGACGAACTCGTGCGGAGGCACGAAACGGCGCTCACGACGTTCGCGAGATCTCTCACAAGAGACCGATGGTCCGCCGAGGAGGCCGTTCAGGAAACACTCGTGCGGGCGTGGAAGTACCTCGATACATTCGACCGGCGGGGTTCGTTCGAAGGATGGCTCCTGCGCATCTGCCGCAATGTGGTCATCGATCAGGCAAACGCGGCGTTGCAACGACCGACGAGCACCGATCCTGACGAGCTTGACCGGATGATCCAGCCGCTCGAGACCGACGCCACGCACGAGCTCATCGAGCTACTCCACCAGCTCTCCGTGGACCACCGCGAAGTGCTCACCGTCGTCGGCATCCTCGGTCTGTCTTATGAAGAGGCAGCGCTCACCCTAGGCATTCCAATCGGCACGGTCCGCTCACGCCTCGGTCGGGCCCGCCATGCGTTCAGCGAGCTCCTGGCCGAGGCCCAGGTCGACTCACGTCCCGCGGGCGCAGCATGAACGAGCCGCTCGTACCAGACAACAGCCGCCACGCAAACGATGGCGTGCATGACGACGCCATCGACAACGTCTTCGAATTCCGTCGACGTGAGTCGGGCAATCGCGACCTCGGGCATCCGTCGGGCCCCCGGCCGGTACCAACGGTCGATCAGGCACTGTTTGCGATTCGGACCGGTTCACCTCCTGTCGACTCGCTCCGAGGCGTCCGGGCGGTTCGACCCGATCCCTCATTGAAGCTGCGTCTCGCGCTCGGCGTCCTGTCGGCCGTCCAGCTCAGTATTGCCGTTGCGTGGTTGGTCGGTGAGGTTCCGTTCGGTCAGATCGTGGGGAGCCCGACGGCGGCACATCTCTCGCGTGACGCCGCACTCGGCGCCGTGCTCGGAAGCATCGGTGCAATCGTCTCGTGGCGACCGCGCTGGTCCCTGTCGTTGGTTCCCGTGGTGGGCGCTGTCGTGGCCGTGCAGTTGATCGGCCTCATCGCCGACGGTTCGAACGGACAGACCGGTTTCCACTTTGAGCTTCCCCACGTCATCGCTCTTGTCGTAGGCATGCTTACTTTTGCGGTTACGCGCCGCCGGTCACCGGCTCCATACTGACCCTGACGGTGTGGGGCACGGATGCCATACCGATGGCGTGGCCTCAATCGACCTCGATGACACGACCGGATGGGTTCATTCGGACCCAGGCCCGTAGTCGTTCCTTCCCGGCCGGGGGCACCACGGCAAGCACGTCGCCTTCATAGCCGTCGAACCGTCCATCGATGCACTTCACGATGACGTGGGCCACGGCCAACGCCGGAAGCTTGGCGTCCATCGGCACTCCTGTCGGTCCCGCCATACGAGCGTGCATCGGCGTGTCGATCACTCCCGGTGCCACTGTGAACGCCCGGACTCCGACCTCGGCACCCTCCTTGGCGGCTGAGACCGTCAGAGCATTGAGCGCCGCCTTCGACGAGCCGTAGGCGAAGAACCCGTCGAAGGGGTCGATCGAAGCCATGGACGAGACGTTGACGATCACTCCATGAGTGGCCACCAGCGCAGGCCATGAGTGATGAATGAGCGCTGCGGGCCCGAGCACGTTGACGGCGTGCATCGCCGCGAACACCTCAGGGGTCGTCTCGGCGATCGGTATCGCGCTCGCGTCACCGGCGTTGTTGACCAGCGCATCGATCCGGCCGAAGTGCCGGAGGGTCGCCTCGATGACCCCCAACGGGGCGCCGGGCACACCCCGATGTGATCGAGGGGAATCTGCATCGACACGATGTCGCCCGGTAGGTACCTTGCCGGGTCCGACGACACCGGAAGCGAGTAGCCGCGCCGGGTGAAATACGTGGCGATGTTGCGAACACGACGATGGTCGATGTTGGTGTCGGGCTTCGCAATCATTCGTCTCTTCACGAAGAGTCCCCTTCCGCTCGTCCGAACATCTCCCGGAGCTTGGCCTTTTCGACCTTACCCATCGCATTGCGGGGCAGGGAGTCGACGATGAGGAACCGCTTCGGCACCTTGAACACGGCAAGACGCTCACGAGCGGCGTCACGGAGCGACTCGGTGTCGAACGCTTCGCCGGGCTTGCCCACAAGGACGGCAGTGACCGCCTCGCCGAAATCCGGGTCGGGGAGACCGATCACCGCGCTTTCGGCAACGCCGGGGAATGCATCGAGCACTTCTTCGACCTCGATCGGATACACGTTCAACCCGCCGGTGATGATCAGATCCTTGGCCCGGCCGATCAGCCAGAGATAGCGGTCGGCGTCGAGCATGCCGACATCGCCGGTGCGAAAGAATCCGTCAGGAGCGAACTCGGTGGCGTTCAGATCCGGACGGTTCCAGTAACCGGAGAACACGTTCGGGCCGCGAACCTCCACTGCGCCAACATCACCTGTACCCAGCGTCCGTCCTGCATCATTGACGATCCGCAGCTCGACGCCGGGAAGCGCCGGACCGACCGTGCCGGCGCGACGATCTCCCGAGAGCGGATTCGACGTGAGCATCACAGTTTCGGTCATACCGTATCGCTCGACGATCTTGTGCTGCGTGCGCGCTTCGAAGGCCTCGTGCGTCGATTGGAGGAGTGGAGCAGACCCGCTCACGAACAGCCGTACGCGCGCTGATGATTGCTCCGTGAGGCGGGGATCAGCGAGCATCCTCGTGTAGTGCGTCGGCACTCCCATCACGACCGTGACGTTCGGGAGCGAGGCGAACACGGCGTCGGTGTCGAAGCGAGGCAGCCAAACCATGGACGCACCGGCGGCGAGAGTGGTGTTGATGGCCACGAAGAGACCGTGCGCATGGAAGATCGGCAGCATGTGCAGCAAACGGTCGGTCGGCTCGAAGCCCCAACACTCGGTGAGCACAACTGCGTTCGACGCAAGGTTGTTCTGTGTGAGCATCGCACCCTTGGGCCGACCGGTAGTGCCGCTGGTGTATAGCAGCGCGGCGAGGTCGTGACCGCGTCGTCCATTGGCGCCGAGAACGGACAGCTCCCCGGAGCCACCGGGAGCCACGGCGGCCGCGTCGGTCCACGAACCGTGGCCGGCGGCGTCGAGCGACATCGAGCGATGCGCGCCTCGCAGCATCAGCCTCGATGGGTCGCGGATCACGAGGCTCGGCGTCGCATCGTCAACGATCCACTGCGCCTCGACGTCGGTGTAGGCCGTATTGAGCGGAAGGAACACTGCGCCGTGGTGCACGCATGCGAGATAGGTGACCAGTACGGCCACGCTCTTCTCGCACTGGACGAGCACACGATCACCAACGTGCACGTCGAGCGCATCGAGCGCATCGACTGTTCGCGCCACCTCGCGCCACAAACCCCACGACGAGTAGGTCCGGCCGCCAACAATGTCGATGACCGACGACGCGATGTGACGAGCGCGTCCGGTGGCGAAAAGCTGCGGGAGGGTCAGGATCGACACGGCATCCATGCCCCACGAGTCTGGTCGATCCCCCGGATCAGGCGATCGATCTGCGTTTCGGGGCCGGTTGAGCGAAGATTACTGATGTGAACGCAACGACCGACACCACGACCCGCGATCCGCAGACGGCGACCGTCGAGGCGGCGCTCGAAGCGCTCCTTGCCGCGCACGATCCGAAGACGACCAATCCGGTCGAATTCCGGGGCGCCCGGTTCGATGCCGGCCTCGCATGGGTGCACTTCCCCGTTGGCCATGGCGGGCTCGGCGTGCGACCAGAGCTGAACAAGATCGTCGAGCGCCGGGTCCGTCAGGCCGGCGCCGCGGCGCCGGACCCCACCACGTTCTTCATGGCACTCGCCGGACCCACGATCGTCACCCACGGCAGCGACGAGGTGAAGGCCCGGTTCCTGCGGCCGATGTTCACCGGGGAAGAGAAGTGGTGCCAGCTCTTCTCCGAGCCCGGTGCCGGCTCCGACTTCGCCGGTCTCGCCTGCAAGGCGATTCGTGACGGGGACGAGTGGATCGTCAACGGTCAGAAGGTGTGGAACACCATGGCCCACATGGCCGACTGGGGCATGCTGGTGACCCGCACCGATCCCGATGCACCAAAGCACAAGGGCATGACGTACTTCGCCGTCGATATGTACTCCCCCGGTGTCGAGGTCCGGCCGCTGCGCCAGATCACCGGAGAGGCTGAGTTCAACGAGGTATACCTCACCGATGTCCGCATCCCGGACTCTCAGCGCATCGGCGCAGTGGGCGAAGGGTGGCGCGCCGCGCTCACGACCCTGATGAATGAGCGAACGGCGATCGGTGGCGGCGAAAGCGCACCGTCGAGTGGCGGGCCGGCCGGTGACCTTGTGCGGATCTGGAAGGGTCTCGCGCCCGATCAGCGCCAGGCCGGTCATCGCCACGAGTTGATGAAGCTGTGGGTTCGCGGTGAGGTCGGACGCCTCACCAATAAGCGCGCTTCGGAGATGGCCAAGGTCGGGAACCCCGGGCCAGAGGGATCGGTTGCGAAACTGGCGTTCGCCGAGCTCAACAAGGCCGTGTACGAGCTCGCCGTCACCCTGATGGGCATGGACGGCACGATCGACTACGACTTCACCTTCCGACGCGCTACCGAACTCGACGTCGACGGCGGCGGACGCGGCCCCCGCTATGCGTTCCTCCGCACGAGGGCGAACTCAATCGAGGGCGGCACGTCGGAGATCATGCGCAACATCCTGGGCGAGCAGGTCCTCGGCCTGCCGGGCGAACCCCGCGTCGACAAAGACGTCGCGTGGTCCAAGGTTCCACGCAACTGAGCCACCGCCTTTCCGGTCGACGCGTTCGTGCGAACGCTCTCGAAAAACGACCACTCTGCGGCGAGCCGTAGTCGCACGCTCGCTCGTTGGAGTTCGAAGCTTCAGTTGCTCTCGGAGCAACCCAAACCCCGAACTGCTCGAGGGTTTTTGCCACCCGGTCAGCTCACTGAAGCTGGGCGCTCACCGCGGAGAACGGCGATGCGCTCGGCGAGAAAGCTGGCGGCGGTACGGGCGTCGGCGAGCACGACGTCGTCCTGCGGGTGAAGGAACAACGGCATCGACACCCGGGATCGCCCGGCCGACTCGCCCGTCGGGTTCACCACCCGGTGGGTCGTCGACGGGAAGTAGCCGCCACTCGCGTATTGCAGCATGTCTCCCGCGTTGATGGCCAGCGAGCCGAGGTCACACGGCACGTCGTGCCATGTCCCGGAGGAATCCTTCACCTGGAGGCCCGGCTCGTTCGCCGCAGGAAGAACGGTGATCAGGTTGATGTCCTCGTGCGCGGCGGCGCGCACCGCACCGACCGGCTCATCTCCGCGAAGTGGCGGATAGCGGAGGATACGCAGCAGCGTGCGGCGGCTGCCATGCACCATTTGCGAGAGGGGCATCGAGTACAACTTGGCGATGTCGGGAGGGGTGTTGCGCTCCACCCATCCGAGCAGGGTCTTCGCCACCGCCGTGGCCTGCGCGTAGAGATCGAGCGCACTGCGGCCGACCTCCGCCGGATACTGGCCCCACTCCGGGTAGATGTGGAAGAACTCCTTGAGGTCCTTGATGCTCGCGCCCTTCGCCGTCTCTGAGACGTCCGGCGGGTAGTACCCGTCACCCTCACCGGAGTGGATATACGCGCGCTTATCATAAGAGGAGGTGAAGTAGTCGAGCCACTCGTTCTGCACCTGCTCGATGAGCGCGGGTGCTATCGGATGGTTCACCACCACCGCGAATCCGGTCTCCTTCAGCGAACGTGCGAACTGCGCGTGCGCATCGGTGGCTTGGTAGTCGACAACGGCAACGTCCATCTCTCCAACAGTAGCGATCAGCTGATCGAGCCAGCTACGGTGCGGATGATGACGAACCCCGCCACCCCGTCGTTCGCCCACCTCGAGGTTCGGATTGACGGCGAGCTGGGAGTCCTTGCGCTCAATCGACCCGAGAAGCTGAACCCGCTCTCTACCGCTGCCATGGAGGAGATCATCGTCGCCGCCCGCTGGTTCGATTCCGAGTCCGCCGTGAAGGTCGTGACCGTCCAGGGGAACGGGCGGGTCTTCAGCGCCGGCGCAGATACCACCGCCTTCGGGTCGACCAGCAGCTCGCTCGTCAGCCAGCGAAACCCACGCGACGACGCCGACACCGGGCGGCGGATGGCCGACGCCGTCGAAGCGATGCGCGCCGTCACGGTTGCCCGCATCCAGGGCTGGTGCGTTGGTGGAGGTCTCGTGCTCGCCGCGGCGTGCGACCTTCGGGTGGCTGCCGCCGACACGACGTTCTCCATCCCCGAAGTCGACCTCGGTATCCCACTCGCCTGGGGTGGCATTCCCCGCCTCGTCCGCGAAATCGGGCCGGCACTCACCAAGGAACTGGTGATGACGTGCCGTCCGTTCGGCGCCGACGAGGCACTTCGGGCCGGCTTTCTCAACCGGGTTGTCCCGACCGAAGACCTCGACGCCGAGGTGGGTCGCCTCGTCGCTCAACTTGCGTCGAAGTCGACCTACGCGCTCCTGTCGACCAAGCGCCACGTGAACGCCGTGACCGCACAAATGGTCGGGATCGACCGTGCCTGGGCCGACGCCGACTCGCTCGTGGCCGGCCTTCGCGACCCGGAAGGCCGCGAGAAGCAAGCGGCTTACATCACCGCGCTCGCACAACGGCGTGCGAACTCAGCACCGGACAAGTAGACGGTGATCTTCGATGACGGTGGAGCCGAGCGGCTGACCGGCGCGCCAACCGATCACGGCGGCCGGAAAGGTCGGGGTATCGTCACGGGAGTATGTCGACGTCTTCGGTGTTCGGGGCCCCGTCGCACCCCGAACACGAGATGTCAGCCGAATCCAGGGAGGCTGATCGACGGGCAATCCACAAGCGGGCGATCTCCATCGCAGTCGCGTTGACGCCGTTCGCCTTCGCGTTTGGCATCTCCTGTGCCGATGCCGGGTTGAGCGTCTGGCATGGAGTCGGCTTCTCCGTCCTCGTGTTCACCGGTGGCTCGCAATTCGCTGCCGTTGGCGTGTTGCGTGACGGCGGCGCACCGGCGTCCGCAATCGCGAGCGCCCTCATCCTCGGCTTGCGCCTTCTCGCGTACGGCGTCGTGATGACGCCGCACCTTTCCGGCCCCCGATGGAAGCGCGCTCTCGACAGCCAGCTGATGATCGACGAATCCGTCGCCGTCGGGCTCGGAGCCGGCGATCCTTCGAATGTGCGGTACGGCTACCGGTGGGGTGGGCTCTCCGTGTTCGTGTTGTGGAACATCGCCACGGTGGCGGGTGTGCTGGTCGGCGCCAATGCCGGCGATCTCATCGAGACACTCGGCATCGACGCGGCCATCCCGGCGTCGTTCCTCGCGCTGGTATGGCCCCGCCTGCTCGATGAGCGACAGCGGCTCATCGCGTTGGTCGGCGCGGTGATCGCCGCGACCCTGATCCCACTTGCCCCGCCCGGCATCCCGATTCTCGCCGCCGGGCTTGCGGCGTTCGTTGGTATCGCCCGCGCTCGACGCCCCGATACTCCCAAGCCGCCCTCACCCGTTCTGGGTGGGCCGTGAACGCGTCGTCGAAGGGCACCGTGGTGCTGATCGGAGTCGCCATCGGTATCTACGCGCTGAAGGCCGCAGCGCCGACGGTGCTCGGCGGGCGACCCCTCCCCCGGCTACTCGACGAGCTGGCCCGGTTCGCACCGGCCGCGCTTCTGGCTGCGCTCGTGGTGACCTCGACACTCGGCGACGGCCGACGCATCGCTCCCGACGCCCGCCTCGGCGGGGTGATCGTCGCCGCACTCGCCCTGGCGCGCAAGGCAGGGTTCATCACAACAGTCGTACTCGCCGTGTCCACAACGGCGCTGCTTCGCGCGGTCTTCTAACCGATGATTCCGACTCAGTCCACTAACCTCGCGCCGAACTCATGGTCAGCATTCCTGGTGTCATCATCGTCTGCGCGCTCATCAGCCTCGGGCTGATCCCACGGCTGTGGCGAGGCCGTCGCCGACGCTGACGGCAGCGAGATCGGGGTGCAGACGTAGCGAAAGCCCGGATTGCGCTCAGAGAGCAGCGGGAGCGACTCATCCTTCGCCGACAGGATCGGGACCTCGATCGGCCAGTCGACGCCGATGTCGGGATCGTTCCACCGGATACCTCCGTCGTTCTCTCCGGAATACACCTCGGTCACGCTGTACGTGAGCACGGCGTCGCCGCTTAGGACGCAGAAGCCGTGGGCGAACCCGACAGGGATCCACAGCATTCGCCCGTTGGCGACGCTCAGTTCCTCGCCGAACCACGTGGCGTAGGTCGGCGAGCCGAGGCGGAGGTCGACGGCAACGTCAAACACCGAACCGGCGGAACACGAAACCAATTTCCCCTGCGCCATCGGCTCTGTCTGGAAGTGCAGTCCGCGGAGCACCCCGGGTCGCGAAATGGACAGATTGCTCTGCACGAACGACGTCGGAAGACCGATAGCAGCAAAGTCCGCCGCCTTGAACGTCTCACGGAACACACCTCGATCGTCATCGAAGCTGACCGGTTCGATCACGACCAGGTCGAGGACACCGGTCTCTCGGAAGGTGAAGGGCACAGCGACGGAGGCTCAGTCGGTGGGAGCGGCCGACGAGAACTTCCCGTAGCCGCCGCGGTAGTAGGCGAGCGGCCCTCCGACTTCCGCCGCGCCGAGCGCCAGCACGCGGCCGACCACAATCACGTGATCGCCGGCAAGGACTTCGTCGTGAATCGCACAATCGATCCACGCGTGGGCATCGTCGAGCACCGGAGCACCGGAGACTTCCTGATGCCACCCGACGTTGGCAAACTTGTCGGGGACCCTCGAAGAGAACTGGCGGCTGATCCACTCGTGGTCCGCGCCAACGATGTTCACGCAATAACTTCCCGACCGCTGGATGCGCGGCCACGTGCTCGAGTTGTTCCCGGCGCAAAACAGAACGAACGGGGGGTCCATCGACACCGACGTGAACGAGCTGGCGGCGAGCCCGACCGGAGACCCGTCATCGGGATCGACGGCGGTGATGATCGTGACTCCAGTAGGGAAGTGACCCATGACATGGCGGTACGAAGCGGCATCGATCTCGGGGAAACTCACGGCTCCGAAAGCTAGTGGTTTCCGCCGCTCCACGGGTGGCGGCCCAGCGCCGAGAGCGAATGCCTCACAAGTTCGCGTTGCCGCCGAACATCGGTCCGACGACATGGCGCCTGGAGAGCTGCGGGCCCATCGGTGACCCCGGCTCGACACAGAGCCCTTCGGCCGCTGCGAACACCTCGACACCGCTGGCCAGACCACGGGCTCTGGCCTGAGCGGTCAGTCGGTCGATGCTGGCGTCGTTGCGCGACGGGTCGTGGTGGAACAAGGCGAGAGCACGTGCACCGGCCTTGACGGCCACGTCGAC
>JANOHI010000083.1:0-6980 GCA_031406385.1 Acidimicrobiia bacterium | reverse complement strand
AGCCATCCGCCGCAACCGCAGCGGCGGCACAAGTGGCGCGCCGGGCGTTGGCGCTGAGGACCGCCCGGCCAGATGCCGGTGTTGTCGCGGCGGCCATATTGCGGCTTGCCGAGGGATGTGGGTAGACGAATGACCACCGTGCCCGCGCAGTTCCTTGTTCTTCATGACTTCCTCACCGCCGAAGAGCGGGAGGCCTTTCTCACCTACGTCCAGCGCGACGCGGAGTTCAGTCCGGCCTCAGTGACGTCGCCCGGCGTTCTCGACGGGCGTCCGGATCCAACGTTTCGCCGTGCGTCCGTGGCCAACCCTGACACTGACGTTCAGGTGTTTGCTCTTCTCGAAGACAAGTTGCGGGCTGTTCTTCCCCATGCCCGGCGAGAGACAGGAGTGCCACACTTCTCGTTGGGTCACATTGAACGCCAGGTCACCACCTACCGCCACGGAGACTTCTTTCGCTCTCACACCGACCATGGCGATGCTTGGAACAAGGCTGCATCCAGGCGTTTGAGCTTCGTCTATTACTTCCACGACAATCCGAAGGTGTTCACAGGAGGGGAGCTGCGTGTGTATGACCAGCTCCACAGCGCCGAAGGAGGCGTTTCCCACGCGGAGACCTTCCAGCTGGTCGAGCCCGTGGACAACTCAATCGTCTTTTTTCCAAGTACCACGCTGCACGAGGTGTGTCCCGTCTTGGTTGATGGAGATCCTGAGCAGAAGGGTGCTGCTCGGTGTTCGGTCACTGGCTGGTTTCATGATCGTGAGCATGTTCGGCCTTCGCCGCCCATGGACTCGAAAACTCGTACGGCGCTTACGCAGCGCTACACGCCGAGTTTCACCCTGAACGGCTTTGAGAAGATGCGAACGCCACCAAGCGTTCAGCGAAAACTCCGCGAGGTCTACCGAGCGCGCATCAACACAACGTTTCCCGAAAGGGTCGACGAGGTGCACTTGCCCACGGGTACGCCCGACCTCATCGACATAGATGATGTCAAAGGCGAAATCCACCATGCCATGCATGTGCTGCACGAGCACTGGTCTGGAGTCGAGCTCGTTCCCACAGCGGCATACGGGTTACGCGTCTATCGAGCCGGACAAACGCTGGCCCCTCACACCGACATCCTTGAGACGCACGTGATCTCATCGATCGTGCACATCGCGCACGACACCACCGAACCATGGCCGTTACGGATCGTCGATCTCCACGGCAAAGAGCACGACGTCTTTCTCGAGGAGGGTGAGATGCTCTTGTACGAGAGTGCTCGCTGCCCCCACGCAAGACCGTTGCCGCTCCAGGGAAGCGCGTATTGCTCACTCTTCCTCCACTACAAACCGGTCGATTGGACGGTCACGTATTGGTCGCTGATCGACCAAGCTCGATCAGACGGGGCGACCGACGTGCTACCGAGAGAGCTCTGGCCGGACGACGCGTGACGATGGACGGGGTGTTACGAACCGAGATCGACGTTGGACTGCTCACGAACCGAAGGATGGGTTTGGAGATCGCGGTCGGTCTGGCCTTTCTTACCGGGCGCCGACTGTCACTGCCGTTCGACCTTCCCATTCCTCCCGCCCCGCGCACGTCGATCGCTGCCGCCGACATGGGGCCACCGGCGACGTTGCTGGATCTACTCGAAGTCCCTCTAGAGGTTGTTGAGGCGGAGGAGTGGGACGAGTTGGCGAGCCAGCCGGCGGATTGTCGCGACTGGGGAGACTTCCACAGGGCGGTCTGTGTCTGCGCCGATGACGTGGATCTGCGGAATCCACAATTTGTCGACTTCGCCAACGGACGTTCACAGCTGCGACACCTGCCGGCATCCACTGCGAAGATTGTGGACCTCCGAGGGCGTCCACTGGCGTTCTATTCCTACTTCTTTTTCGCCCGACCAGCGCTAAATCGCCAGCTCAAAGCGGTCCTGCGCGGTGTTCGCCCTCGGCGACCCTACGCCGAGATCGGCGCCGAGATCGCCGCGGGACTCGGACACCACAACGCGATTCATCTCCGGCGAAGTGATCTGACGATGGGAATCCCCGCATATGGCGAAGTGACGCCCGATCAGATAGCCGACAATGTCGCAGAAGTCTTACCGAACGACGAGTTGCTCCTGGTTTGCAGCGAAGTCAATGGCAGCGATGAGCTGTTCGATCCGCTTCGGCGCAGATTTCGTAAGATCGTCTTTGCGAACGACATCATCGTGGGCGACTACCGGGAGTCATTTCTCGCCCTTCCTCGTCACGAGGACAATGCACTCGGCGTGATTACGCAAGAGGTCGCCTCGAGGTCTCTGCAGTTTGTCGGCACCCTTGGATCGACATTCAGCGCCATGATTCAGCGAACACGCTTGTTTCGAGATCCTCGCGAGCGATTTCGTTACACCGCAGACTTCACCCAGGGAGGATCGCGGTTCCACCGAGGCGAGTTCAGAGAGAGCTCTGATGGCTGCTTTACGTGGAATCGTGTCAACCTCGCGATGGCACCAGAGACACTTTCCTGGTTCAGGGAATGGCCCGAAGCGCAATGATCGACGACCCGCACGGACCGTTGTATTCGGTCGTGTGCACCGATACCAATCCCGACGGCACCTGGCAAACCGAGTTCCTTGAACACACCTGGCTCCGTTCCGGAATGCCCGGTGAGTTGGTGCGCCTCGTCGCGGCACCGAATGGTGAAGCGCTGCCCCGACACCAGACGGCCCGAGTAGTCCGAACATCGGCAAAGAATACGCATCACTGCTTCGACGGTGACTACGTGCCGATGAACCGTCTCCACTCGCTCAACGAATGGCTTGAGCGCGAAAGGCCCGTCGGGACCATCCTCATTCTCGACTGTGACTTCGCCTTCCGTTCATCGATCAATCGCCGTGCCGAACCTGGACAACCCATCGGCCAAGAGTGGCAAGACTTCGCAATGGTTGGCGACTTGGCTGAGGTAGCCGAGGCACTACGTCCTGGCGTCGTTTCCAGAGTCCAACGGGTCACCTGGCCGTTGCTCATTCACACTTCAGACCTGCGCCGAATAATCCAGCGGTGGGTCGACGTTACGGCGCACATTCGCCGTTCACTACAGCTGTGGGAGAGCGACATGTTCGCGCTCACCATCGTGCTCGCCGAGTATGGACTGTCCTGCGAACTCGAAACGCTCGGAGCATGGATGCCGTGGCCCGACGACGTCGTCGGCAACGCACCTATCGTCCACTACTGCCAGCCGGTCCTGGACCGGAACGGCGGGCTGCTCTGGTACAAACAGGACTATGCGCCATGGACCCCGTTGCCATTCGATCCAAATGATGCGGAACTTTCGTATTGCCGAGAACTGCTGACGATGCTGCAACGCTTTGCCGCGCTCAAGAGTGCAGCCTCCGAGGTCCTACGGGGCTGAGCATCGCCTCCGCAGTCACCATTCGGCCTTCGTACGTGCGACTCGACGGACTGTTCCGGACCGTGGCCCAGCACCGGGAATGCAATCGCTCAGCGTTGCCCCTCAGACGCCGCAGCTCTCGTTGGCGACCGATCGCCAGCGGCTCGACGCAGTTGCCGTGGTGGCATACACGTCGGTACGGCCCGCTTCCCATGCTGTGAGTTCGGTGACGACCTCCATCGTGCCGTCGCCGTCGAGATCGCCGATCGCCAGGACCCAGTGCTGCGAGCCGTCGGAGGCGACCCCGGCCGACGAACCGAAGCGCTCGTAGTACAGGACCCGTTCAACCGGTTTGCCATTGCGCACCGACCGGACCATCACGAGGTCGTAGTCGCCGACCGTCGTGGCGATCTGGAAGTCGCCGCTGGTCTGGAAGTTCGACGCCGTCACCACGACCTCGTCGCGCCCGTCGCCATCGAGATCGGCCTGAAACAGGCCGGTGATGCGGACGATCGGCTTCGGGATTCCGTTCCTCCGGAGGAACTCGCTCACGATCGAGCGGTAGGCGTTCGACTTCAGATCGAGTCGCTTCACCGGCCGGGGCATCAGCGGCCAGGTGACCGTCGGACGGGGAGGGCACGCTGCGGACGGTTCGGCCAGGAACACCACGCCGACACTGACGGTGACGACAGCAGGGGCGAACACACGGCGGAGACGTCGGGACATACAGCTACGACGACGCGGGGAGCGGGTGGGTTCCCGGCTCAGTCCCAGGCGACGGGGAGGACCTTGCGGCCCCACAGGAACGGGGCATCGAGTCGCTTCGTCTCGCCCGCCAGACGCATCGTCGGGAACCTCGACACGAGCGTCTCCACGGCGATGCGTCCGCTCAGCCGGGCGAGGCCGGCCCCGAGGCAGTAGTGGATTCCCCACGAGAAGGCGAGATGCTTCTTCAGGTCGGTGAGCGGACGATCGAGGCGGAACTCGTCGGGATTGGAGAACAGCGCGGGGTCACGGTTGGCCGACGCATAGAGCACCATCACCTTCGAGTCTTCGGGGATCGCCACGCCGCCGACCTCGGTCGCCTCGTTATTGGTACGACAGAGCCCGAGCACCGGCGGGTCGAACCGGAGGCTCTCCTCGACGGCCACTTCGATAAGCGACGGATCGGCAACGAGCTGCGCCCACAGCGACGGCGTCTCCAGCACCCGCCACATGAGGTTGGTGATCAGCGACGTGGTCGTTTCGTGCCCGGCAACAAGGAACTGCGACACCGTGTTCACCGCCTCATCGATGGGCAACACGCCACCGGCATCGTCGTAGGGTGCGGTCGCGACGTAGGACAGGAAACCGTCGGGGAGCTGCTCTCCGCGCTCATGGAGAGCTCGGCGCAACTCGATCTGCTCACGGGCGAAGCGGCCGATCCCGAGGCGTCCGTCGCGACCACGATCCTGATACGCCATACCGGCCACCATGTCGTCGGCCCAGCGGCTGAACTGCTCGCGATCAGCAATGTCGATGCCGAGAAGCGCACAGAAGCTCGCCACCGGAAGGGCCAGCGCATAGTCGTGGTTCAACTCGCACCCGCCCCGACCTGAAGCGCGCAGATCATCGGCGAGCGACTCCGCGAGTTCGCGAATCTGCGGTGCGGTGCGATTCACCGCGCTCGGCAGAAAAGGGTCACGAAGGAAACGGCGCCGATGCGTGTGGACCGGCGGGTCATCATGCTGCACATCTCCGACGCTCGACGACTTCTTCACGCCTGGGCCCTTGGTGTTGGACCACACCGCCGGATCCTGGAGGATCGACACGACGTCGGTCGGCGAGGCAACGGTGTACAGCGAGTAGTCCGGCGTCGACTCGAAGTGGACCGGGCACCTCGCCCGCAACTCGCGATGCGCTGCCGCGGGATCGTCGAGCACGTGCGGAGCGGTGAGTGAATAGTCGACGTCCGTCATGCACGAAATCTACTGATCCCGGCCCGCGACCGGCGAGTCAGCCCGGTACCGAGTCATCGCTCAAGGGGCTCGGAGCTCGGGTCGTAGTCCCAGCAGCGAACCGTGCGATCGGCGATCGCCGCGCACAGCGACGTGTAGCTGGCGTCGATCGCCACGGCGTCGGTGACGGTCGGCATGGCAAAGGCCGCAGTGTCGGCGTCGTCGGGTACCTCGCCGAAGCCGCCCGCTCGCGAGCCGAGGCACCGCACGGCGCCGTCGGCCAACGCACACACGTGCTTCGAGCCAACGGCGAGCGCATCAACCATGCCAAGCTCGCCAACGGGTCGGGCCACCGGTCCGCCTTCGCCGATCGTGCCCATTCCGAACTGCCCGTCGTCGTTCTGGCCCCAGCAATGGACGCCGCCCGCGGTGGTCCGGGCGCACGACGCATGCATGCTGACCCGGACCTCAACGGCATCGGGTACCCCCGCCACCGGGGCGACCTCACCGGCCGCGGCCCCACCGGCCTGACCCAGGGCATCATCACCCCAGCAAGAGACCTTTCCACCGGTGACGACGGCGCACGTGTAGCCGAACCCGCCATCGACGGAAACAACTCCATCGATGCCCTCGACTTGACGGGGCCTGACCACCGGGTCGACGGACGGTTCGCCGCCCACCTGCCCGTCGATGTTCATCCCCCAACACCACAGCGAACGGTCCCGAGCCGATACCGCACACGTGTGGAAGTCGCCCGCCGTCAGCACAGTGGCGTCGGTGATCCCGTCGACCCGCGTCGGCCGGGAAGCGTCGGTGGTGTCGCCGTTGCCGAGTTGGCCGTATTCGTTCAGTCCCCAGCACCACACCTCCCCGGGGGACTGGACGACGGCACAGGTGTGCTGGTCGCCGGCGGCGAGCAGCGTGACCCCGGAGAAGTCCTGGACCCTTACCGTCCCATCAGCGTCACGTGTGTCGCCCCGGCCGAGCTGGCCACGGCCGTTCGAGCCCCAGCACTCGACGAGCCCGTCAACCGCCTTGCAGGCGTGGAAGACGCCGACGGCGACGAGGGTGTCCGCCGGCAGGGAGCCCGAGGCCGTGCGGACCGTGGCCGCGGGAGCGGTGACGGACGTGTCGATTCCCGCCGGACCCGTGGACGGAGGGGTCGCAGCTGATCCGCAGGAGGAGAGCGCGACCGTCACCGCCACCATGAGCACGACGACTGACCGCCGACCGGGCAGGGATGGGGTGGAGCGGTTCGCCTTCGTGCGCAGCAGAGTAACGAGGGGCCGGTGCACCCCACGTTCATACGTCAATCTTGCGGAAATTGGTCCAAACGACCTTGGCTCTCAAAGCGGCACACGGGTAGGTTCGTTTCGTGTTGGTGGGACGGACCGGTGAGCTGGAGCGACTGCGCGAGTTCGTCGATGGGACGGCGGAGCGGGGCGGCTCGCTGATCGTTCGCGGCCCGGCGGGGATTGGCAAGACCACCCTCATCGACCGCGTCCTCTCGACGCTCGGTCCCGACGTGGAGATCGTGCGGTCGAGCGGGATTCCATCGGAAGTGCGAGTTCCGTTTGCCGGGCTCTCCGAACTGCTGGCACCGTTGCTCGGTCGTTGCGGGGACCCTACCGCGCCCCCACGCGACCCACACGAAAAAGCACTCGCCAACGGGGGCGGGCGCGGCGGCG
>JANOHI010000074.1:0-7065 GCA_031406385.1 Acidimicrobiia bacterium | reverse complement strand
CTTCATCACCACGTTCGTGATCGGCGGTCTTTCAGGCGTCACCCACTCGGTGGTCTCCGCCGACACGCAGCAGACCGACACCTACTACATCGTCGCCCACTTCCACTATGTGCTCTTCGGTGGCGCGCTGATGGGTCTGTTCTCGGGCTTCTACTACTGGTGGCCGAAGATCTTCGGAAAGTTGCTCAACGAACGGATCGGAAAACTCCACTTCTGGTTGATGCTCCTCGGCATGCACCTGACCTTCGGGCCGATGCACATCGTCGGCCTCCAGGGTCAGCCGCGTCGTATGTACCGCTACGACGAGGGAATGGGCTTCGATTTCTGGAACCTTGTCGAGACGGTCGGCTCGTTCGTCATCGCCTTCTCCCTGTTGGTCTTCTTCGCCAACATCCTGATCACCTCGAGGTCCAAAGCGGTTGCGCCTGCTGACCCGTGGGATGCCCGCACGGTCGAGTGGATGACGGACAGCCCGCCGAAGCCATGGAACTTCGATGTGGTCCCCACTGTCCACACCGTCGACGAGTTCTGGCACCGCAAATACGCCGAGGACGACGACGGTTCCATGCGTCGAGTGGCAACGGCGGAGCAGGTGCTCGCCCACGAACCGGTCGACCCGGCGTCGATCCATATGCCGTCGCCGTCGTGGTGGCCACTGATCGCCTCGATCGGGTTCCCGGTGACGGCCTACGGCGTGCTTTATCACGCGTGGCCCGTGGCCATCATCGGCGGCGTCGGTATCCTGTTCGGGTTCTTCGGCTGGTCGCTCGAGCCGTCCGCCGCCCCGCACGACGATCATCACGACGATGATGATCATGGTGACGGCCCCAACTCCTCGTTCGGCGAACTCGTCGCCGGAACCGCTCACTGAGAGCCGGCTCCACCAACATGACTGCTGTCACCGTCGACCCTGATCACACGCACGTTCCCGAGGCTCATGGGCATGGCGCCGATCACGGCCATCACGCCACGGCCACGGGCCTCTCCAACGAGAAGGTCGCCATGTGGGCCTTCCTCGGATCGGAGTGCCTGCTCTTCGGTGCCTTGATCGCCACGTACCTCGTCTACAAGGGACGGAGCATCAACGGGCCGTTCCCTGAGGACATCTACGACATCCCCTTCACCTCGGCCTCGTCGTTCATTCTGCTCATGAGCTCGCTGACCATGGTGCTGGCGGTCTCGTCCATCGAACGCAACGACCACAAGCGTCTTCGTCTGTGGCTGACCGTCACGGCACTGCTCGGCGCGTCGTTCATCGCCGGCCAGATCTACGAGTTCACCGCCTTCGTCCGTGAGGGTCTCACGCTGAAGACGAACCTGTTCGGTTCCAGCTTCTACGTGCTCACCGGATTCCACGGCGTCCACGTGACGCTCGGCATCTTGATGCTGCTCTCGCTCGTGAACCTGTCCCGTCGAGGCAAGATCACCCAGGCGAAAGCCGAGACGGTGGAGATCGTCGGTCTCTACTGGCACTTCGTCGACGTCGTCTGGATCGTCATCTTCACCGTGATCTACCTGATCCCGTGATCTCTTCTTGAGGAATCGCCATGAGCGCTGAACAGCTTCCCGCCCACTACTTCGACGAAAAGGGCGAGTACATCGGACCCGCCTTCACTGCACGGGACAAGCAGTACCTGAAGATCTTCGTGATCCTGCTGATCCTCACCGGCATCGAGGTCGGGCTCTCCTACACCCCGCTGGAGTCCAGAAAGGCTGCCTTTGCTCTCCCGATGCTGGCGCTCGCGGGGATCAAGTTCGTCATCGTGGCCGGCTACTTCATGCATCTGAAGTTCGAATCGCCGCTGATGCGTCGGCTGTTCATCATGGGTGCCGTGCTCGCCGGATTCTGCTATTCCGCCGTGCTCTATGCCGTCGGCCAGTTCAGGAGTGCGGGCCAGTGGATCGTGTATCTCGGTGTCGCGCTGGTGCTGCTCGCAGTGTGGGTGTTCCGTGGCAACGATGGCGTTGTGATGGGCATCGACCACGGCGACGCCGGCCCCTCCGCCCACTGAGCCCTGCTCCGCCGGACCTCCCTGCGACAACCGTCACTCGTGGGGCCGCTCTCCGATAGTTGGTTTTGCGGCCGGCGGTGCAAGGCTGTGGCGTGATGTCTTCTCTTCTCGCCGCCGCTCGGCCGACCGTCGGGTTCCACGGTCACCCCGATGTGATCGTGGTGACGCTGGCCATCGCCACGTTCTTGTGGTGGGCGTTCACCCGGCTCGGTCCGCGAGTGGTCGAACCGGGGGAAACGGTCGTCACGTATCGGAACGTTCGCTGGGCGGCCCTCGGTGTGGGGCTGGTGTTCGTCTTCTCCTACTGGCCGATCCACGACATCGCCGAGGACTACCTGTTCCTCGCGCACATGATCCAACACACGGTGTTCACCATGCTGGCGCCGGCCTGCCTGCTGATGTCGGCCCCACCGTGGTTGTGGCGTTGGGCGCTCGCCGATCGGGCATGGACGCCGGTGCTTCGCCGGCTTTCGCGCCCGCTGTTCGCGCTGCTCATCTTCAACACCGTGATCGCGGTCACGCACTTCCCGCAGATCGTCAACCTCTCGCTTCGCAACGAGCTCTTCCACTTCTCCGTCCACGCGCTGCTCTTCACCACGGCGACGCTCATGTGGATCCCGGTGATCAACAAGTCGCCGTATCTGCCGAGCTTTCGCATGCCGACCCGCATGGTCTATCTGTTCGCCCAGTCGATCGTCCCGACCGTGCCGGCCTCGTTCCTCACCTTCTCCGAGACGCCGCTCTACGACAGGTACCAGACTGCCGAGCGGTTGATCCCCGGGCTCGACGCCATCGAGGATCAGCAGATCGCGGCAGCGATCATGAAGCTCGGGGCCGGATCGTACCTGTGGATGATCATCGGCGTCCTGTTCATCATGTGGTGGCGTGACTCCGAAGCCGGCCGCGCTGATGACAACGTCAGGGTCGTCGGCAGTTCCTCCCGGGCGAGCATCGCCGGCATGTCGGTCGACGGACGTGTCGTCGGCCTCGCCAGTCGTTCGGATGTCGGCGGGCACGATGACCCGCCCGATCCGAGCGTGCTGACCTGGGGTCAGGTGGAAGAGGAGTTCGCCCGTCTCGACCGCGAGGCGGGATCGGTCAGCACCGACTGACGCCGGTTCGAAGCCGGGCCGACACGTCGTATTCGGCGTCACCGATGCGTTCGCGCTCCCCGGCGTGGCATTCGGCTAGGTTGGATCTCCATGTCGGGAACGAGACGACACCGCGCGACCCTCCGATTCTGGGGCGTAAGCGCGGCTCTGGGTGTGGCGGGCGCGGTCGTGGGTGGATCGCCATCGCCGGCTTCTGCGGTGGGTCTCCGGGCGCACTTCAGCGCCGGTCGGATCGAGGCAGCAGCGGCGATTGCGCCCTCGGACACCGTGGTTCCGACCATGGCCGGTGGCCCTGTCGCAGAGCCAGGCGGCCCTTGGATGTGTCCGGCAGCCGGCGCCAAATTCTCCAACGATTGGGGCCAGCCCCGCTCCGGTGGTCGGCGTCACGAGGGCACCGACATGCTCGCCGCTCGGGGCACGCCCGTTGTTGCCCCCGTTTCCGGCGTGGTGAAGCGCTCGTCGAGCGGCAGCGGCGGTCTCACGTTCAACCTCCGGGCGAGCGACGGCTTCACCTATATCGGCATGCACCTCTCCGCCCACGGGGCCGAAGGCGCGGTTCAGGCCGGCGACGTCATCGGCTACGTCGGTGACACCGGCAACGCCCGGGGCACCGACCATCTCCACTTCGAGATCCAGAAGGGCCGGGCCAAGCTCAACCCGTTCGCCACGCTCAAGCGCTACTGCTGAGTCGCAACCTGGCCGCCTTGCGGCGAGGCTAAAGCGAGGCGATGGCGCTGCGCAGATTGCTCTCGGCCACCAGGTTGTCCCAGCGGGCCACCACCACGCCGCTCCGGTCGACGAGGAAAATCCACGGCTCGCGTCCCTCGGCGCCGTTGGGGAGGATCCACTCCGCGGCGAAGCGGTTCACTTCGTTCTTCTCGAACGACCGCCACACCTCGAGGTGGACAAATCCCACGTCGCTCTTCGCGGCTTGGGCTTCGGCGGCAAGGTCGTTGACGATGTCGGTGAGCGGGCCGCAGAACTTCGATACGCAAAATGCTGGTGTCGAGACGATCACCACACACGGTCGACCGCCGGCGATGACCGTGGCGACGGATTCCCGGTGCAACAGCGGGTCGGCGAGGTCTGCGAGACCAGCAGGTCCGGAGCGGCTGTCGATCGCCTCCAAGGTCAGGTCGCCGCTGGGCGCGGTCGGGTTGTCCGTCTTCGGCGCCACGTCGCCCGGGGCTGGCACCCTTGACTTCGCCAGAACCTCGATGGCCGTTTCGATCCGCTGCTTTTCCGGAAGGGCGACCTGACCGTGACGGTCCAGAACCCGGGATTCGGGAACCTGACGTCGAGCGCCTCGTAGACCCCGATGCCGTTGCTCGGATCGCCGAGCGCCGCCACCTTCGGCGGAGTGGCCGACCGGGGGACCGGGAGGAACGCTGCGTCCGTCGTGAACGACGCATTTGGTGTACTCGGATCCCCGTCGGTGACCGGGGCGAACGTGAATCTGACCCGCCCTCCGTGCAGGACTCGTCCGTCACGGGTGCCGAGACCGACCATTACACGTTCACGTTTCCCGACCACGATCTCGAACGATGCGGTTTCGGCGAACAGCTCGTCGGGACCACCGTTGCCGGCGCTTGCTCCGGCCGGAGCAGAGTCGCCTCCACCGGAAGAACAGGCGGCCGTACCCGCTGCACCCAGAAGAAGTGGCATGGCTAGTACGGCTCGGCGAGACATCGTCGCGTGGGCGAAACGATCGCCGGCCACGGAAGGAACGGGTCTCGGATCAGGCACGCTTTGTACTCCTCTTGTTGGCACGTCTACTACTCCCACTTGAACAGACGGATGGCGATCACGGGACCGAGGACCGCCCAGGTGACGAGCACCGCCCACGCGGCTCCCGAGGCTTGTTCGGCGGTGCTCAGTGCCCCTCGGAGCACTTCCGCCAGCGCGCTGCTGGGTAATCCATGGGCAACGGCCCGGAGCGGTCCGGGAAGCTCCGTCAGCGGGATCATCATTCCGCTCACGAGCAGGAGCAGGAGGTAGAGGCCGTTTGCCGCGGCAAGGACGACCTCGGCACGAAGCGCGCCGGCCATGGCGAGTCCGAGTCCGGCGAACGCGCACGTTCCGAGCAGTACGGCTGCTGCTGCCGGCGCAATTCCGGAGAGCGGGGGTCGCCAACCGAGGGCGAACCCCACCGGAAGAAGGACCAAGAACTGCACGATCTCCACGGCGACGATGGCGGTGATCTTGGCGACGAGGAGATTGGTACGGCCGAGGGGCGTTGTGCCGATGCGCTTCAGCACTCCGTACTGGCGCTCGAATGCCGTAGCGATGGCGAGTCCGACCATCGCCGCCGACATCACGGCAAGGGCGATGATGCCCGGAGCGAGAAAGGTGACGGGCTTGTTGGTCGTGGTCGGGAGCACGTCGACCAACGAGAAGAAGACGAGGAGACCGACCGGGATGCCGAGGGTGAGCAGGAGCGACTCGCCCCGGCGCAGCGTCATCAGCACCTCCGCCCGGGTCTGGGCGGCCCGGGGGCTGCGGCGTCGGGGACGGGGCGCTCCGGCGAGGACAACGCGGTCGCTCATGGGTTGGTCCTTCGGTTCCGGGAACGTCTCGCCAAGCGGGCAGAACGTTCGCGTTCGGTGTCGGCTGCTGACTGCGTGAGCCGCACGAAAAGATCTTCGAGCGGACGCCGGGCGGCCTGAAGATCGTCGAGCGTGAGATCGTGCTCGGCGAGCCAGCCCGTGAGCATGGCGACATTACGCGACGAAGGCTCGAGCGAAGCGACGTAGGAGCCGGACTCCACCTCGTGGACCGGTGCGCCGAGCGCCGCGCCCAACGCGGTGACGTCGATGTCCGGTGCTGCGGCGAAGCGGATGCCGTCAGCGGCGTCGGCACGCGTGAGTTCGGCGGGGGTTCCCTCAGCGGCAATGCGGCCGTGGTCCATGATGATGACGTTGTCAGCCAAGGCCTCGGCGTCGTCGAGGTCGTGAGTGGTCAGCACCACGGCAACGCCGCCGTCGCGCAGTTCGTTGATCAGCGACCTCACGGTCTGCCGGGCGGTCGGGTCGATCGCTGCGGTGGGTTCGTCGAGAAAGGCGACCTCGGGACGGCCGACGAGCGCCAGGGCGAGAGAGAGCCGTTGCTGTTCGCCGCCCGACAGGCGTCGCCAGGGGGTCGACGCCACGGGGCCGAGACCGACCCGTTCCAGCAACGCGTCGGGGTCGTCGGCCCGGTCGCCGTAGTAGTCGGCGAACAGCCGCAACACCTCGCGCGGACCCATCGTCAGATAGACGCCGTTGCGCTGCAGCATCACCCCGATCCGAGAGCGAAGTTCCTTGGCGTCGTCGATTGGATGGAAACCCAACACGGTCACCGTTCCGCTGGTGGCCCGCCGATACCCCTCCAGTGACTCGACGGTCGACGTCTTTCCCGCTCCGTTGGGGCCAAGGATGGCGAGCACCTCGCCCGGCTCGACCAGGAAGCTGACGCCGTCGACTGCCGGTTTCGGAGCGCCCGGGTACTGGATGACAAGGTCGCGAACGTACACCGCAGGCGAGGTCATGGTGTGGGGCGCAAGCGCATGAGGCCCTCCTGCACCACCGACACCACGAGCCTGCCGTCGGTCGAATACATCTCCCCGCGCGAAAGGCCGCGGGCTCCGCTCGACACCGTTGATTCCTGGTCGTAGAGCAGCCAGTCGTCGGCACGGAACGGTCCATGGAACCACATCGCATGGTCGAGGCTCGCCCCCCATGAATCCCGGGTCGTCCCACGAGATTCCGTGGGGGAGCAGCGCGGTATCGAGAACGCTCATGTCGGATGCGTAGGCGACGATGCACGCATGGAGGAGCGGGTTATCGGGCAGCTGCCCGACGGTGCGGAACCAGAGCTGCTGGCGCGGGTCGCGCGTCACTCGGTCGCGCGAGGTTGCCAAGACGGGGCGCGGGTCGAACGGCCGCGGCCCGGTGTTCCAACCC
>JANOHI010000073.1:0-19399 GCA_031406385.1 Acidimicrobiia bacterium | reverse complement strand
GTGGGACCCCGACTTCCTAGCGCTGCAGCATGCGGTGGACACCGGTCTGATTGGCGATGTGTTCAACATCGAGACGTTCGTCGGAGGTTTCGAGCATCCGTGCCGCGCCTGGCATTCGGAGCAGTCGGTATCTGGCGGTGCGGTCTTTGACTGGGGATCGCATCACGTCGACTGGATCTTGCGCCTGTTCGGTGAGCCGCCTTGCACCGTCGCCACAACGAGCCACAAGCGGGTCTGGCACGACGTGACCAACGCCGACCAGGTGACGGTCACCATGGCGTGGGCCGACGGTCGCGAGGCGACGTTCCGCCAGTCCGATCTCGCGGCGATACGTCGCCCGAAGTTCTACGTCCAGGGAACGTCCGGGACCATCGAGGGTCACTACCGGATGGTTCGCTTCGATGCCATCGAGCCGGGGCGGGGATACAGCTCCGAACACGCCCACTATGCAGAAGCACCCGTGGACCTCCGACTCGTCCGCTACGCCCCCGGCGCCGGACTTGTCGAGCAGTCGCTCCCGCAGCCTCCGCGAAAGACGCCTTGGGGGTTCCATCGCAACCTCGCCGACCATCTCTTGCTCGGCGAACCGCTCGCCGTTCCACCGGAGCAGAGTCGTGCGGTCGTGCAGGTGCTCGAAGCGGCACAGCAGGCCGGCGCGAACGGCTCTGCGTTCGTACGCCTCGCCGCCCTGGACTCGTGATGGCCCGCGATCCGGCGCGTCGAGCCTCCGTGCCGCCAGAAATCGATGACGAACGTGGTGTCGACGCACCGGTCCGGATCGGTATCCTCGGCGCCGCTTCGTGGATCGCGAATCGGGCCGTGATTCCAGCTATCGAGGAGTCACCGTGGTGTGATCTCGTCGCAGTCGCGGCGGCTCGGGGGCCGGTACCGCCTGGCATCGCGCACCTCGACGCCGGGGGCTACGAGGCGGTACTTGCCGACCCCAGGGTCGAGGCCGTCTACATCCCGTTGCCGAACGGGAAACATCGTCATTGGGTCGAGCGCGCAGCAGCCTGCGGCAAGCACGTACTGTGCGAGAAACCGATCGGAGTGAACCGCGCCGACACCGCCGCGATCACTGCGGCGTGCGACGCAGCTGGCGTTGTGCTGGCCGAGGCATGGATGACTGCCTTCGGTACCCGCTGGCAACAGGTGATCGCATCGGCGGAGCAGGGATGCATCGGCGACCTACGCCACATTCGAGCCGAGTTCACCTTTGTCAGCGACCCCGACCAAGGCAACTACCGGTGGGATCCTGAGCTCGGCGGAGGTGCGCTGCTGGACGTCGGCATCTACGTGCTCGGTGCCCCCGTTGCGCTTTGGGGAGCCGAACCCGACCAGGTATACGCAAGTCGACGAGTCGGCCCCACCGGGGTCGACACCACAACATCGGCATGGTGCGACTGGGGCGACGGGAGGTCCGCGTCGCTGCTCGTTTCGTTCGAACTACCGGAGCGGCAGCGACTCGAGCTCGTCGGCACAACCGGACGCATTGTCGTCACCGGGCCGGCGTTCACCGGCGGTGAACTGGCCACAGACTACGAACAAGAGGGACCAGACGGCATCGCCACGGTGGTCCCCGTGGCCGGTGATGATCCCTACCGTCGAATGCTCGACGCCTTCGGGCGCGCCGTACGCGGCGTCGAGCCCTGGCCTCGGTCAAATAAAGAAGTTCTTGCGTTTTCGACGCTGATCCAGCGAGTACAAGATGCCAGCGCATGACCGGATCGCAAACGAACGCCTGATCGTCGGCTGGAAGCTGGCGGACGACGTCGAGGACCTGCCCGTCATTGCCGAGAATTACCGAACTGATCTGTGCTTGGTCGTCCACCTCGGCTTTGAGCTCCTCAGCGAGACCATCGTCGATGATCAACGGAACACGCACGACGAGTCGGGCGGCGACCTCCGAAGGATGCCCGTCGACAACGACGAGAAGCCGAATGCGCCGTTCGCCAAAGCGATCGTGGGATCGGTCGAGGCCGACGATGGCCGCGTCGGCCCGGGGACCGTGCGCTCCGACAAAGGCAAACACGACCGGGACACGGCCCCGGAAGGAAGCGGAGGCAAGACGGGCGTGCTTGCGAGGTCCTGCCCGAAGCGACAATCGAACGCGTCACCCACAAGACCCCCGGCGCCCACGTCTGCGCCTATGAGGTCAGCACGCGACATGACGGCCGTTCCCTCCGGACGGCCCTTGGGGATGCGTCCAGGAACCGTCGGTCCAGAGATTGCCTGCTGATTGAGCACCAACGCCAATCGGTAACCCACGATCACCACGACATGCATCCCGTACAGCCAGAGCAGTAGCACGCTCACTGTGCCGACCACCGGCAGTCCTCCGAACGGTTCTGACCACGCGATCGGAATGGCGAGAAAGACAAGAAATCCGTGTACGAATCCGGCCACGATCGAAGCCGTGCACGCCGATGCCACCATGAGGGGTCTCCAGTCCACCAGCACTGTGCCGACGAAGCGATAGATCGCCGCAAGCATGACGGTGAGGAGCACGAAGGTGATGTGGAACGAGGTGACCACCCCGGCCACCAGGGCCCAGCCGCCGTCGGCGTAGAGAGGAGAGACGACACGGATGGACCCGACAAGGACGAAAGTCACCATCGAAGCGAGCACGATGATCGGTAGAAAGGCGAGTCGGCCACGCCAACCCGTCGAACGGACCGGATCGTCACGCGACATCTGTAGGTATGATCTCCGGAAGCCTTCTCCGTAGACGGTGGTCGGAATGAGCAGTACGGCCATGTTGGGCCAGGACAGTCCGAGGGAAGCGTCGACAAGGTTACGCGTCGCAGCCGGGATCGAGTGCGAGTTCGGAAGCGCACGTAGCAGTTGTTCGACGCTGTCTCGGACCGCATTGTGGCCTACAACTCGCCCGCATACTGCCACCGCTTCCATCACGAGGGGCACCATGCCGAGGACCCCGAAAAAGGTGAGTCCTGCGGCCCACAACGCGAGATCGCTCACCGGATGAGCGTGTGCCAGGTCACGTGACACGCAGCGAATCGACATTGCTACACATCCGACGGGGGAGATGATGCAGGTTGCGGTGACGCAAGCTCTCGCCGCACGAATGAGGCAAGGAAGGGGAAAATCATGACGGGAGCGATCAGCGTCGAGCCGGTCACTGCAAGCGTGATGCCAACGATCCCGGCCTCGAGAACACTGAGTAGTGCTGACCCTCGGAAGTACCCGCCCAAAGCGTCCCACGCTCGGTTGGCCGCATCAGTGGCCACCGACCTGCGGCGCACCGCCGTCGCCGTCGCCACTGGGGCGATTCCCACGGACATGGGAACGGTCGATCGAGACATGTTCGCCCACTACCCGGTCGGCATTGATGCAAACCCTTCCCGTGCCCAGAGTGGGAGTCTATTGGCCAGAATCGTTCAGAGTCCTGAGCCATTTTTCGGCGACCTTCTTGGACGACTCCTTTTCGTTGACGCTCTCCGCGTTCAGCGCAACGAGAGCATCCTGCGTCAGCTCGGCGCTGATCGTATTCAGGATCTCTCGAGCCTTCGTGTCGACGTTAGCTGACACGATCGGGGCAATGTTGTCGGGGAGAAACAATCCGTCCGGGTCAGTCAACGACACCAAGTTGTCGGTCGAAATGTTCGGACTGGCGGTGTAGATGTTGGCCAGTTGTATTGCGCCGGAGGTCAGTGCCTTGACAGTCAGTGGACCCCCGCTGTCCTCAACGGCCTTGAAACCTTTGATCTTCACCCCGTACTTCTCCGTCAGAGCGGTTGGTCCGTACGGTCGAGTTTCGAGTTCAGAGTTGCCGCCGACGGTTAACGATTCCGTGACGTTCTTGAGTGATGCGAGGTCCGTAAGTTGATATTTGTCGGCAAAAGGCTTCGTGACCGTCCAGGAGTTCTGATCTGATGCCGACGAGGGGGTGAGTGCGGTTAGGCCATCAGGAAGGACCTTTCTCAAGTCGGTGTACACAAAGTCGAGAGCGCCACCTGTGGCGTCTGCATTGAGTGCCTGGAGTAAACTCCCTATGTATTCAGGGAATACATCAATGTTTCCCTTGGTGAGTTCTGGCAGGTACACCTCGCGCTGACCGATCTGAAACTGTCGGTCGACGGTGTATCCTCCGGCCTCAAGCGCTTGTGAATAGATCTCTGCGATGATTTCGTTCGAGTAGTACGCCTGAGATCCCACGACAAGTCGGGGTGAGCCGGAATCCGATGACGCAGTGGGAGTACTCGAACTGCATCCGGCAAAGAAGGCGAGTGCAACGAACGCTGTGGCGGCCATCGGTCGATTGACGATCGTACGTGTGCTCATGGTTCCCTTTCGGCCCGTCGAGGGCGCTGGAGTTCTCACGTCCGAATGGGCGCGGTTGTTGTTTGTGCGGTGAGCCCGCGGACACGGGTCACCCGTTGGAGTGCGGTAAACGTTGCTTCGGAGGCGATGGCCAGAGAGATCACGAGGATCGAGCCGGCGAGCATTTGTGGGTAGTCGTTGGTCTTGAGCCCGAGAAAGATGAACCGGCCGAGGCCGCCGCCACCGACGTAGTCAGCGAGCGTTGCGGTGGCGATGACCTGCAACGACGCGGAACGTACACCGCCGATCAACAGTGAACGTCCGAGAGGGAGTTCCACTTTGGCGAGGATTTGCCACTCACTCATGCCGATCGCTCGTGCCGCGTCGATCGTTCGGCGGTCAATGGACTGCACGCCGGCGTATGCGCCGGCGAGGATCGACGGGATGGCGAGGACGATCAACGCGAACACCGGGGCGCGCAGACCGATACCCACCTGCAGTGCGATGAGTGTGATCAGCCCGAGCGTTGGAAGCGAGCGCACACCACCGGCAAACGCAACGACGAACTTGCTCCCGCGTCCGGTGTGGCCGATGGCCAGCCCAACGGGGACAGCGATACCGGCAGCAACCAACAAGACGACACCGGAAATCCCCAGGTGCTGGACCACGCGTTGCATGATCCCGTCGGGGCCCCGAAGGCGCGACGAGTCGAAGAGCCAGCGGAATGCTTCGGCGACGTTCAACGGTTTCCGACCGTCCACGGCATCAGCACTCGCCCCGCGGAGACAAGCGCGGCGTCGACGACCAGGGCAATGAGCATCGTCATCACGACGCCGGCAGCGATTTCTTCGGGAATGTTGCGCTGCGTGCCGTCGGTGAATAGCAGGCCGAGATTCTTGATCCCGAGTACTGCGCCGACTGTTGTGAGGCTGATCGTGCTCACGGCGACCACCCGAATTCCAGCGAGTAGGACCGGTCCAGCCAGTGGGAACTCGACTTTCCAAAAACGCGACCAGCTGGAGAATCCGAGAGCCGTCCCAACCTCCAGGACATCCGGGTCGACCGACTCGAGACCGTCGGTCGTCGCCCGGGCCATGAGCGCCACGCCGTAGATAACCAGTGCCAGCACAACGTTCTTCGGATCTCGAATTCCGGTGCCGAGAATGCCGGGGAGGGCGATGAACAGTGGAAGCGACGGGATCGCGTAGAGCAGCCCGAGACCACCGAGCACAACCGATCGCGATCGCCGGAAGCGATAGGCGAGCCATCCAATCGGGATCGAGAGGACGAAGCTCAGCAGAATTGGCGGAAGAGCGATCCAGAGGTGCTGCGAGGTTCGTTGCTGGATGAGGGCACGATTGTCGAGGATCCATCTCACGGTGCCACCTCGGCGAGAAATCCTGCCGGGCGTCCGTCGCCGTCTACGAGCATCGTCGAACCGTTTGCCTGCGGACGAGGGTGGAGTTGACGTCGGCTGCGGTCGGCACCGATGAATGAAGCGACGAAGTCGTCGACGGGGTTCGCCAGTATCTCGGAGGGTGAACCCACCTGGGCGATCACTCCGCCCGTGCGAAGGATCACGATCTGATCGGCGAGAGCGAACGCTTCATCGATGTCGTGGGTGACGAACACCAGTGTTTTCGCGAGTTCGCGCTGAAGCCGGTTGAGTTCCGTTTGGAGTTCGGCCCGAACAATTGGATCCACGGCGCCGAACGGTTCATCCATGAGAAGGATGTTCGGATCACTGGCGAGGGCTCTCGCAACGCCGACGCGCTGCTGCTGACCTCCCGACAATTGGCGGGGATACTTCGTCGCCAACGAACGATCAAGGCCGACCTTGTCGAGTAGGGCGAACGCTTCCTGGCGGGCTTGGCGCTTCGGAACCGAGTTCAACATGGGAACGGTTGCGATGTTGTCAATGACGGTGCGATGGGGGAGCAGGCCACCGGCCTGGAGCACGTAGCCGATGCTTCGACGCAGTTCCACCGAGTTGCGGGTGACGACATCGGCACCATCGATGAGGATGGAGCCGCTGCTTGGTTCGATCATCCGATTGATCATTCGCAGGATCGTGGTCTTTCCGCAGCCCGACGACCCCACGAGAACAGTCGTCTCGTGGGTCGGGAACGTGAACGAAAAATCTTGAACCGCACGCGTGCCGTCGCCAAACTCTTTGCTCACCGATCGGAACTCGATCATCGTCACCTCCTCCTTCACGCGTCGGTGCTTGCTTCGCACGTGGTGTTTCCTTACCCGCGCGGCGCAGGACCCAAACGCCCGCTTCGGGAGTACGGGCGTTTCGGACCACCCGAGACGCGACTCACGCATGTTTCAATGGACCGAAATCTGGGGACCTCTAACGGATGAATGCAACGGAGAACGTCGACGTCGTGGTCCCGATGCCAGCAAAATCATGAGTGTCGGAGCGGACGTGCCCGATGGCGGGGAGTTCCCGTTGGACGCGTTCGAATGGCGTTACTCATGACCGCGGGTGACCGGAACCGCGTGGATACCGAGCAGGACATGTCGAGGAGTGCGTGGCTTGCTGACAGCGAGGTTGCGGTTGTCGAACAGCGCTCCAAGGCATTCCTGTTGCCTCGTTCACCGATTGAAAACATCGCGATGTACCTCGCCAGTGGTGGCGGTAGCGGGTTGCAGGCGGCGTTGGAACTCGGACCAGAGGCAACGATCGAGGTGGTCACGAAGGCGGGATTGCGCGGGCGTGGCGGTGCGGGCTTTGCGACGGGACGCAAGTGGGCGTCGGTTCGCAACACCGGGTCGGGGTCGAGATTTGTCGTCGTCAACGCGGCCGAGGGCGAACCGGCGACGTTCAAGGACCGGACTCTGGTGCGTCGTGATCCGTATCGTGTGATCGAGGGCGCGGCTATCGCCGCGTTCGCGGTCGGGGCCGGGACGATCTTCGTGGCCACGAAGAGGTCCTACGGGCGAGAGGTTGACGCTCTGCGACGAGCGGCGGTGGAGCTGACGGGCACGGGGCTGTTACAGGAGCTCGACGTGATCATCGTCGAGGGGCCCGACGCGTACCTGTATGGCGAAGAGAAGGCCCTGCTTGAAGTGATCGAGGGACGCGACCCGTTACCCCGCATGTTGCCGCCTTATGAGTTGGGTCTCTTCTCGTCGGACTCTCCGGTCGGCTGGGAGGCAGGTGTGGGACCAGTGAGTGGGCACGGGAAGTCCAACCCGACCGTGGTCAACAACGCTGAGACACTTGCGTGCGCCGCGCATATTCTCGCGAATGGCGCGGACTGGTTCCGATCGATGGGGACGGCGTCGTCACCGGGCACGCTCATCGTGACGGTAGTCGGGGACGTCAAGCGTCCCGGTGTCCACGAGGTCGAAATGGGGACCCCGTTCTCCGAGGTGCTCGCTGCGTGTGGCGGGCCGCATGCCGGACGCGTGTTCAAAGCAGCGTTGTCAGGCGTGTCGAACCCGGTGCTGGTGGCCGAGGCGTTTGACACACCGCTGACGTACGAAGACTTCGCCGCGCAGGGGTCGGGGCTTGGGGCCGCTGGTTTTGTTGTGTTCGATGATTTGGTGGACATGACTGCGGTCGCGCACGCAGTCTCAAGTTTTCTCGCGAAAGAGTCATGTGGGCAGTGTCCGCCGTGCAAGCAAGGGTCGATCGCGATCACGGAGCATCTTGCCGAGATCTGTGAAGGGCGGGCCGACGACCGGGTTCTTGGAGCGATCGGGGCGCTGCTCGCGTCGGTTACAAACGCGAACCGTTGCTTCCTCGGCTCCGAAGAGCAGATCGTGGTGTCGAGCATCTTGCGGAGCTTTCCCGAAGACATCGCGGCGCATCTCGAACATCGACCGACATCGACCCGCACCATCCAACTACCGATCATCGAAGACATCACTCCAGACGGAGTCGTGACCTACAGCAACTGACCATCGGTTGGCCGTTGACATCAGGCTGTCATCCGTTGATGTCTTCTCGATCGTCGCGTGGGGGCACCCCAGGTGTCGCAGTGCGGCGAGTAAGCCGTCGCTAGTCGCGCCGCCGCTGCGGCGAACTCGTGAACCGCACAGGAACCGAGTGACCTGATCACGGTCGCAGCGATCGCTACGCCTCTAGCTGGTGACCGCGTGAGCGCGCCTTGCGGGGCGCATGCGGGAGCAGTTCACCCACGGTCCGGCGCTCGAATGACCTGGTGTCAGCGGCTGCGGCGAGCACGATGAGATCCGGCCCACCTAACTCCAGGGCGACTTGCAAGCAGGCTCCACACGGGTAGGTCAACGCGCCATCGGTGCGCGGGGCAACGAGAGCAAGCGCCGATGGCTTGCCGTGCCCGAGCGCGACCCCAGCAAATAGCGCGACGCGCTCGGCGCACATGGCCAGCCCCAGCGACACGTTCTCGACGACTGCCCCGGGCACGATGTGTTCACCATCGAAGCGAACCGAGGCTCCCATCGCGAACTTGGAGTAGGGGACGTAGGAGAAGGCGCGGGCCTGGCGGGCAATTTCGATGAGCTCGCGGATTTCGGGAAGGGGTTCGACGGTGCCGTCCATTGCGTGCGGCATACCCCTGCCCGACGCCGCTCAAACCCACACGCTTGGGTTTGATCGAGCGGCTGTTTGGGACGGCAAAATCGTCGGCACGTCCACGAGCCATTTGCGCGCCGTGTCGGACGTGCAACGAGCCGAGGCTGGAGTGCAGTCGGCGGGTGTTGTACCAGTTGATCCAGCGGAAGATGGCTCGTCTTGCCTCAGCCCGGTTCTTCCATCGACGGGCGAGCGACTGAACGGCTTCGGCGAAGTGGACGGTGAGTTTTCCGGTGTCGATGAGGCGGACGACGAAGGTCGCGCGAGGCCGAGGAGTATGGCGACTTCTTGCGTTGTCATGTCGTGGTCATCTGCGAGCCGTGAACCGCGCTTCCTGCTGCGAGTTCGGTCAGGAGTTGTTCGACGGCGAGACGTGCTGGTGCCGGAAGATCGATCACGCCATTCAGGAGTTCGATGTGCATAATCATGCGCTTCCCTGCATTTAAGAGCTACGGCGCGTCCGGGTCGGCGGGAGCATCGCCGAGCCGCATCATGGGACCGGTGTAGTCAGTTCCGAGCACCGACTTGTAGAACTCAAAGGCCTGTTCGGTGTTGCCCTGGAAGTTCATACTGACTCCTGCCATGCCGGCATCCTCTCGTGGTCAGGATCGTGAGCTACCGTGGCCGCCGGAGAGGCAGTCGCGCGCAGTTCACAATCGGCGCACTGTTGTTCGTTGCGGGGCCGAAGAACCGGTGCGTTTCTTTCCGCCCGCGGGCGGCGGATTCCCCCGGCGAATTTCGTTGAAGATCGCATCGAGCACCCAAGCGACGACCGGGCCGGATTCGTCGCCCGACACGCCATACTCCTCACGCATGCGAAGCCACGCTTGTGCAGACACGAGACACCGGACGACAGCTGCAATGCGGACATGGTCCCGTTTGCTCAGGTCGGGCACGATTGCTGCCACGACGCGCGCGACCTGTTCCGAATTTTCCCTCGTGTCTGGCGAAAAGCGACGGGGATCGGCGTTGAACAGCGCTTCTGCCCGGGCCGCAACGTGGAACTCTTCGAGACCGGCCATGATTTGGACAGCGACCGCCTTGAGATCGTCGACTGTTTCGACCTGCACCGACATTTGCCGTTGGCTTATCGAACGCATAAGCCTCGACGTGAGCCCCGCGAGGAGCGCGTCGCGATCCGGGAAGTGGCGGTAGACCGTTCGCTCCGAGACGCCAGCGGACTGCGCGATCTCGCGGGTCGCGATCTCGTCGATGCGATGTGACTCGAGGAGTGTGGTCACGGCATCGAGGATCAGGTCTCGCGTCTGTTGAGCATGTCGTTCTCGAAGAGGGGACGAGTATTGGCGAGAAGTGGTCACAGTCATCTTCGGCTCCGAGGTTGATAGACACATCATGTCATAGTTCTGCCTAACTGGCGAAGTAACGTATTGACAGCAGAACGCTGTCACCATTATGGTCAGTCCATGAAGCAGACACCATCAGCCTCGACCGCTGTGTTCGCTCCTCCTTCCCACGGAATGTGGGAATTGGAGACGACTCACCACGGGTTGCGGCCACTTTCACCGTTCCTGCGAGACGCGTACAAGCGGGGGTTCGAGGCCGGCACAACAGCGCTCCTCAAGCGCTGGGGCCTGCCGTTGGCCGGCATCCGGGCCGAGCTGGTGAACGGATGCATATACGTCCGACCAACTGCTGTGGGGGAGGGCGACAAGCCGTCACCGATGCCGCCGAAGCTCATCATGAAGTTGATTGTTCGCGTGCATCCGGAAATGCGTCGACGGTCACGAACGGCAGCAGAGGCGTGGAAGGAACGGCGGTGGCGAGCCGAGGTCGACCAATGGTTCAACCACGACCGCGCGGAGATCGTCGCACAGAACCTGGCCTTCCAGGGCGTCAACTATTCGACGCTCAACAACGCACAGCTCGCGTCGCACGTCACCGAACTCCTCGCACATTTCGAGGAACAGGCGCGGAAGAACATGGAGAACCACGGTGGCGACCTGATGCCGGTCGGCGACCTCCTGGCGCACTGTTCCGCGTGGGGCATTGATCCCGGAGAGGCCGTAGGACTTCTCCGCGGCAGCTCTCCCGCAACCGTCGAGACGGCACGTCTGCTGGAACCCGTCGCACTCGCGCTGCGCGATAGCGACGTGCACAAGCGGCCGATGTCAGTCGAGGAAGTGCGTCAGCTCAGCACTGAAGCATGCGTCGCTGTCGACTCGTGGCTTGAACTGCACGCATGGCGACTCGTAACCAGCGACGACATCGATCGCCCGACGCTCGCCGAGATCCCCGCACTCCAACTCGCTGCGCTCCTCGCAGCCGGTAGTCGCGATATCAAGGGCAGCGTCCCGGTGGATGTCGAGGCCGTGCGACGCCGGGTCCCCGCCGACAAACAGACGCTGTTCGACGAGCTGCTCGTGGAAGCGAGGTACGGCAATCCTCAGCGCGAGGACATCCGGGGAATCCGTTGGAACTGGCCCGGAGGACTTCTGCGCCGTGCACTCCTTGAAGCGGGCCGACGGCTCGCAGCGAGTGGCGCTTTGGCTGACCCCGAGCATGTTGCCGAACTATCTCCCGTTGAACTCACGAACCTGCTGACAAACGGAACCGGACCCAGCGCCGGTCACGTTGGTGAACGGGCAGCGACGCGCGACCAAGTAGAAGCGATGCCCCCGCCGCGGATGCTGGGAGAACCCGAAGCTCCACCTTCCCTCGACGCATTTCCTGCGGCCATGGCACGCGCCACGGCAGCGATGATGAGCAACTTGGTGGCGGATGCGACTCCGCCCCAATCCGACGTTCTCCGTGGCGTCGGGATCGGTGGCGAAACCTACCGTGGTCGTGCGCGCATCGTGACCGGGGCGAACGATGCGTTCGAACGACTGGAGCCCGGCGACGTACTGATCGCCGCGTTCATCGGCCCTTCATTCAACTCAATTCTGCCGATACTCGGGGCGCTCGTGGTGGAGGAAGGTGGCCCGCTTTGCCACGCGGCAATTGTTGCCCGTGAGTTCGGTCTACCGGCCGTTATCGGTGCACGGGGAGCGACGGTTCACATCGCCGACGGTGCCCTCGTGGAAGTCAACGCCAGCACAGGAGTTGTCCGGGCAATCTGAGCCGCGGGCAGCGTCACCGAACACGACCGGCCGCCTGTCCACGTCTCTTCTGCCGAAGGCATTTACCTGTTCGGTCGTGAAGCCAGCGCCAGGCTCGTCCGACCCCGATCCGGTCGTGCTAGCCCTCCCTGCGCTGATCGTGTGTGCCAGGTCATTATGGAGAGATGCATCCGATCGTGGTCATGTGCTTGGCGTTGCTGTTCCTGGGTGTGGGGCTGGCCGTGAAGTGGGGGCGACTCGATTTCGTGACCCCACCACCGGCCGTGCATGCGAGCTTCGCGGAGCAGGCCAAGCGTGCTCTGTGGTTCCTCGACATCGGCATGATTGGAGGCGTGGTTGGGGGGCTCCTCGCCGCGGGGGCCGGCGGTCGCCTTGCCATGCGACTGCTGGCTGCCACGGCTGGCGACAGTGCCCAGGGTCAGATCACCGAAGCGGATGAGGTTGTCGGTGAGATTACGGTCGGGGGCACGATCGGCTTCGTCGTCTTCGGTGGTCTCTTCGCCGGTCTCGTCTGTGCGGTGATCTACCTTCTCGTACGCAAATGGCTGCCAAACGGCTCGGTCGGTGGACTCGTGCTGGGTGGGTTCCTGCTGGTGACGTTGGGCAGCCGAGTCGAGCCTCTCCGGTCGGATAATCCGGACTTCGATCTGGTGGCCCCGGCCTGGCTCGCTGTCTCGGTCTTCGCTGCGCTCGTGTTTCTCCACGCCCTCGTGAGTGTCGCGGTCATGGCACGCGTGAGTCGGTCGCTCCCGCTGTTTGCCGCCAGGAAAAGCGTGGCGTTGGCCTACCTGCCGTTGCTACTCCTAGTGCCCACGGTCTTTGTCGGAGGCGTCGTCGTGGTCATCATGTTGGCCGGCGCTGCCATATCGACGCAGCCCGCCGTTCGACGCGTCTGGAGCGACGCTCGGTTGATGCTCAGTGGCCGCATCCTCATCGCCCTCGCCGGTCTCGCGTCTCTGCCGAGCTTCATCACATCAATTGCAGACATCCTCTAGATCTGGAGCGATGCCGTCTGAATTCGGAGTTACTGCGCCTCGTCAACGGTTCGCTCGACAGCGCCCATCGCGACGAGCTTGTCGAAGCGCGGTGAGGTCATCGACGTGCCAACGCGTAGTGGCGTTGCGGTAGTTGAACTGAGAGGGCACACTTCCCGCCGAATGAACGGTCACCAACGTCGCGCATCCCGACGCGCCCGGGCCGCTCGTCGGTGGCATCAACCTCGTGATCGACCCGCCCCACCGACTCGTGCACGATCGGTAGACGATCGAATCCGGTTACGTGGTGCCAGGTGGCGCAGGCGTGCTGAAGCCCACTTAACAATGGCAGCGTGAGAATCATGCCTCCTAGATCAGTCTGACTCCGAGGCTCTGCTTGCCGCTGCCCGGGTGCTTCGGTCCGAAGGTTCGATGTTGGGCAGGTCGTTGGTCGACACGATCACGTGAGTCGACATCCGAACATGAAGGAACTGCGTCCCGGCTCTACCGGTCGCACGGAAATACGAGTGTTGTTCGCGTTCGATCGTCAACGAAAAGTGATCCTCCTGCTCGGTGGATAGACGAGCCGCGATTGGAGCGGCTGGTACCGGCTCAACATCCCAATCGCCGGGCGACGTGTTCGGCGAACATCAACGAATAATCGACGCAGAGGGACGCGAAAAGCCAACAGGAAAGGGAATGAGTAAGTCATGAGTTTGAAAAACTGGGAAGAGAAGGTGCTCCGTGCAGATGGGGCACCGAAACGCGTCGAAGTGATCGAAGACGAACTCCGACTCGCTGCCGGCCTCGCCGCGCTCCGCGAACGTGCCGGGGTAACGCAACGTGAACTGGCCGATCACATGGGCGTCTCGCAACCACGGATCGTCGCAATCGAGAAGTCAAGAAACGTCACGATCGATGTGCTCGACGCGTACGTAAGCGCACTTGGTGGCCGGCGGGTTGTGCAGTGATGTTGGCGATGAGGTCGTAGTCCTTGTCGATGTGGAGGACTGTGAGTTGTGCGAGTTCGGCTGTGGCGGCAATGAGAGGTCTGCGAACGTGTCGGCAAAGCTTGCAAGGTCAGAAACCGATACAGCAGATGATTCGGTATCGCGTTCACGCGCCAACGTGCGTCGGAGGTATTCGCTTCGCGAAAGGCCGAGGCGCTTCGCTTTCTCGTCGATCGCTGCGATCACGCCTTCGGGTACTTCTCGGATGAGGATGTCTGCCATGTTGACTCCTTCAGATATCACACGACATCACAGCGACCAACACCTGGACGACCCGGAGTCGATCGCTCGACGCAATCCCCGATGCAGCGCCGAGCCCGAACGGACCGGGGCTGAGCAGCAACGGGTCCAGAGCTCTCAGCGCCCCGGCGCGGGACCCACCGTCGAGGAGCTGCCCGGCCGATGGGCGTCGACGAACCAGCGGTACGTGTCGCGGATTCCGGATCGCAGATCGATCGTGGGCGCCCATCCGAGCGCCCTGATCCTCGAGATGTCCAGCAGCTTGCGTGGCGTGCCATCCGGCTTCGACGGATCGAACACCAGCGACGCATCAGGGTGAACCGTGTCACGAACGAGCTCGGCCAGCTCGCGGATGGTGATGTCGGTTCCCGTTCCGATGTTGATGTGCTGCGGATCGTCGTAGTGGCGGATCAGGAACACGCATGCGGCAGCGAGATCGTCGACGTGCAGGAACTCACGCTGCGGTGAGCCGCTCCCCCAAATCACAACCTCCCGGTCGCCGGCGAGCTTCGCCTCGTGGAACCGGCGGATCAACGCCGGGAGCACATGGCCGCTCTCGGAATCGAAGTTGTCGCAGGGTCCGTACAGGTTCGTCGGCATGGCGGAGATGAAGTTCCTGCCGTACTGCCGCCGGTACGCCTCGCAGAGCTTGATCCCGGCAATCTTCGCGATCGCGTAGGGCTCGTTCGTGGGCTCGAGCGGCCCGTTCAGCAGCTCGTCCTCACCGATCGGCTGCGACGCGAACTTGGGATAGATGCATGAGCTGCCGAGGTACAACAGCTTCTGCACGTCGTGGGCATGCGCCGCCTCGACGACGGTGGCATGGATCATGAGGTTGTCGTAAATGAACTCGGCTGGCCGTGACGAGTTGGCGAGGATCCCGCCGACCGTGCCGGCGACGAGGTAAACGACATCTGGTCGGTTTACCCGGAACCACTGGTTCACCGCCGCCTGATCGCGCAGGTCGAGTTGGGCGCGGGTCGCC
Organism: Acidimicrobiia bacterium; assembly: GCA_031406385.1. Classification (GTDB taxonomy): domain Bacteria; phylum Actinomycetota; class Acidimicrobiia; order Acidimicrobiales; family JANYDT01; genus JANLQX01. The sequence continues at coordinate 4,262 of JANOHI010000073.1, read as the reverse complement.
GTCAGCAGCACGATGTCCGTTTCCCCTTCGAGCCGACGCATCAAGGCCGAGCCGACGAGTCCCCGATGTCCGGTGACGAAAACGCGTGGGGCCGATACGGTCGTCACCCGCTCACCATCGCAGAGAGTCGACGGCGCCTGCAAGGGCACCATCAGCATCTTCGCCGGTCCGCTTCGAGATCATCCAGGAGGGCGTACGACCAACCGAGCGCAACAGAATCGTTCGTATACTGACCAACCTAGCCTGTGCGAAGGAGCGATGTCCGTGGGGGTCCTGGTGGTTGATTCGGCCCGATGCGCCCATGACTCGGCACACGGTGAAACGGTAGTGCTTGACACTCTTTCGGGCGCCGTGGTCATGATCACGGGTTCCGGCTCGGCGATCTGGAACGCTCTGGCGATCGGCGCTGACACGAACCTGATCGTGGAGGAAGCGGTCGGCCGCTACGGCAGCGAGGCGGCCGCGTTGGTGCGGGCGTGGCTCGATGATGTGCAGGGTCGGAGCTTTCTCGTCGAGCACACCAACGGAAGCGCCGCACGGGTCGAGTGGGCTGCCGACTTCGTCGCTCCGGGAATCGAGGTCTTCGACGAGCTCGCCGAGATCATGACGATGGACCCGATTCATGAGGTGGATCCGGATCGCGGCTGGCCCCACAAGCTGCCCCGCGGCGGCTGATGCGGATCACCCACCAGCTTGCCATCGCCGACGTCCCGATCCATCTTGAGCTTTCGGACTCTTCCCTTGCGCAGTTCGTCCTCCCGGCGTTGGGCGTTCATACCGTCGCCGCATCGGGATCGGCGGGAGGGCTCCGGTGGGTCGTGAGCGATGATGCCGGCGGGCCGCACCGGTTGTGGGATCCCGACCGCCTGCGCACCGAACGCCTTCCCGGAGGAGGGCTCAGGCTGACCCAACCTGAGCCAGCGCTGGTTGAGTTGTTCGATCCGGAGTTCGGCATCGAGCTGTGGGGATCACGGGCTGGTCTCGCGACGGCCGAGAACCGGAGCCACCCGGCGAGCGCGTCCCTGGCATCGGCGCTCGCCCACCACGACCGCCACGTGCTGCACGCCGGTGCTGTGTCCTGCGACGGTCTGGCCGCGCTGCTGATCGGTCCTCCCGGCGCCGGCAAGTCCACCACTGCGGTAGCGACGGCGCTCCGAGGCGCGGCGTTCATCGGTGACGATCTCTGCGCGATCGACGGCGAGGCGGGTTGGAGTAATGGCCGGCCGAACGTGCACGCGCTCTTTGCGAGCGTGAAGGTTTGGTCGGACTCGTTCGACCGGCTCGGTGCCGCGACGTGGGAGTCGCTGGGCCGCACGGACCGGGACAAGCCCGTGGTCGCGGTTGCCGATCGACTGCTCACGGCGACGAAGGCCCGGCTGGTCGCGGTGATCGTGTTGCGCCCTCCAGAGGACCGGGTCCGCGGACCGGAGTTGTTGTCACCCTCGGCGGCACTTCGCGGCCTGGTGTCCTCGGCGCGCGGCGCCGTGGTGGGGGCGAGAGAGCTGCGCCGATGGCTGCCGCTCGCAACTGCGCTCTCGAGCGGGGTCCCCACCTTCGGGCTCGCGCCCTGCTGGGATCTCGATGCGGTCGCGTCGGCCGTCCAACGAGCGATTGAGCTCGGCGCGGCGGCGGACCACGGATGACCCGGGGCCTGCCGACGCCGGTCGTGCTGGTCATCTTCGACCGACCAGAGCTGACCGCACGCGTCGCGGCGGCCATCGCCGCCGCCCGGCCGAAGCACCTCATCGTGCTGGCCGACGGACCTCGTGCCGGGTGCCCCGACGACCTTGAGCGCGTGGCCGCAGCGCGTGCGGCGGTCGACGCAATCGCATGGCCTGGCCGGGTCGACCGGGTGTACCGCCCCGAGAACGTTGGCTGCAATGCGCAGTTCGAGTCGGGCCTCGATGAAGTCTTCGCGGCGGTCGACCGCGCCATCATCGTGGAGGACGACGTCCTGGCGCACCCGCACTTCTTCGCATGGTGCGACGCGATGCTCGACCGCTACGACGGACACCACGCCGTGCAGCAGATCTCGGGGCGCAACGAGCTGGGCCGGTGGGATGCCGGCGGGCGCGATCACTTCGTGGCGCGGCGGGGCAGCATCTGGGGCTGGGCCACGTGGGCGCATTCGTTTTGCGCGGTCCGCCGCGCCGGGATCTCGGATGTCGACGACAACCTCCTCACCGGGTTCGATCCGCTGCTCGCCGAGCACGTCCGCTACCAGCAGAGTCTCGACAACGCCGATCGCCGCACCACCTGGGATCACCGGTGGAACACGGCCCGGATGCTGCGCGGCGGAGTGTCGGTAATTGCTCCCGTGAACCTAGTCGCGAACCTCGGCTTCGGTGTCGGGGCGACGCATACGATGGCAGGAACCGACGTGCGTGGCGTCCTGGGTCCGATCGATCCCGACGATCCGAGTGGCGGTCCAGGAGACGACGGTGCAGGCGTCGTGATCGACGACACCTACGACCACTGGTCCCTGCTGTTCGAGCTGATGGCCGCGTACCAGCGGCCTGCCGTGGTCCGACGCCTGGCCCGCAACCCCGCGCTTGCCCGGTCGGCCGGCTGGTCGGACCCTGCCGGTGTGGCACACCACCTCCGACCCTTCGACGAACCGGCGACGGCGGCGGTCGTGATCGACCACGTGCGACGCCACGCGGGCACCACCCCGCTGCTTGAGGAGCTGGCCGCGGTGATGCACCGCGCCGCCCACGAGTATCTGCAGGTGCAGCGATGAGCGCCGTGGGGGTGATCGTTCCGACCCGCAACGCCGCGGCCCACGTTGAAGCGGCTCTGCGCAGCGTCCTGGCCGCAGTCCCGCCGGGTGTCGACCTCGACCTCCTGGTTGTGGACGGGGCGTCGACCGACGACACCGTGGCCCTCTCGTCGTCGCTGCCCGGGGTGCGCGTGATTGCGCAGCGCGGCGGAGGTCTCGCCGCAGCCCGCAACCAGGGCCTGGCGAGCGTGAACGGTGAGATGATCGGGTTCTGTGACGCCGACGATCAGTGGTCGCAGGACAGCCTGCAGCTGCGGCTCGGTCATCTCGAGCAGAACCCTGCCTGTGACGCCGTGATTGGCCTCGTGGCGATGATTGCGTTGGCCGGCGAGGAGGTGCCCTCGGGGCAACAGTCCCGACTCGGCGCCACGTTCCCGGGTTTCACGCCCGGCGCTCTCCTCGCACGCCGTGCAACCTTCGCCGCCGTGGGCGCATTCACCGAAGGGCTGCGGGTCGGTGCCGACTCGGAGTGGTTCGTGCGTCTGACGGAGAGCGGGTTGCGGTGCGACCGCCTGCCCGACCTCGTGCTGAGCAAGGGCGCGAGGATGTCGAGCCTGTCGACAGATGTCCAGATGTACCGCACCGAGTTGCTCGGCGTCGCGCGTGGATGGCTCGAGCGGCGGCGGTCCGACGGGCGTGGGTGAGCGGCCCGTGGCGTCGGCCGGCGGTTTCGATCAGGCCCCCGTGCGACGGATCCTGCACATCGTCCCGCGCTTCGTCGGCGGTGGGCCCGAGCGTTCGATCCTGGCCCTGGCCGAACTGCTGAGCGGTGCGGGGTGGCGACACGACATCGTCAGCATCGAACCGGGACTGTCACCGCGCCTGCTGCTCGACGTGCGTCGCCTCGGGGTGCAACTGGTGCGCGCGCCGAGCGACAAGATGATCTGCGCGCGTATCGCCGACGCCGATGTCGTGGTCGTGCACTACTGGAACCACCCAGGCCTGTTGCGGTTGCTGCGCGAGGTCCGCCTGCCTGCGATGCGTCTGGTGGTGTGGTCGCACGTGTACGGCGGCACGGTGCCGCAGGTGCTGAGCGAAATGGTTGCCGGGCTCGCCGATGTGCTCGTCCACGACAGCCGGGCCGCGCTGGATTTGCCTGTCTCCGACGCCGCCGAGCGGCGCGGGGTCCCGGTCCACCACGTGCCGTCGCTGGCCTCGGTCGCCCGCCTTTCCGGCGTCGCCGTGCGGCCCCACGCGGGAGTGGTCGTGGGCTATCTCGGGCTGGTCGGCGAGGCGAAGTTGCACCCCCGTTTTGTGGAGATGTGCGCGGCGGTGCGGGACCGCAGTGTCCGCTTCGTCGTGGTTGGGGGAGGCGGTGGGCATGAGGCGTTGCGCCGGCGCGTTGCGCTCGCGGGCCTCGACGACCGCGTCGAGGTCCGCGGCCCGACGGAGGACGTCGCCGGAGCCTTCGGCGAGTTCGACGTTTTCGGGTATCCACTCGACCCGGGAACGTACGCGGCGAGTGAGGCGTCACTCCAGGAGG
>JANOHI010000068.1:0-13708 GCA_031406385.1 Acidimicrobiia bacterium | reverse complement strand
TCCGGCGGACAGCGAGCAGAGTGACCGCGCGGAATGGGGCGGGCCTGTGAAGGTCCGGCGGACAGCGAGCAGAGTGACCGCGCGGAATGGGGCGGGCCTGTGAAGGTCCGGCGGACAGCGAGCAGAGTGACCGCGCGGAATGGGGCGGTGTGATCTTTCACATCACCACCGCGGCGGCCTGGGCCGATGCCCAGCTCCTCGACGAGTACTCGGTGTTCAGCCTCATTTCTGAGGGCTTCATCCATCTCTCGACGGCGGATCAGGTACTCGGCTCCGCAGCCCGCTACTACGACGACGTGGTTGGCCTCGTGCTCCTCCAGGTCGATGAGACCCGCTGCGCGGCCGAGTTGCGATGGGAGCCGCCGGCTCACGATTCATCGTCCAGCGCCCGTTTCCCCCATCTCTGCGGGCCCCTCAATCTCGATGCCGTGCTCGACGCGCGTCCGCTGACGAAAGACTCCGAAGGTCGGTTCGTCTTTCCCTACTGAGCAGTGAGCATGGGGAATACGGTCGGCCGGCGGCGCTGTGCCAAGGTGAAACGATGACGAACCGCTTCGACCCGCAGGTCGCCCGCCGTACCTGGATGACCCTCGAACCCATACACGGAATGGTGTACTTCACCCCGCACGGATCACCGATCTACGACGCCGTCGGCCTCGAGGGTCGTCAGCATTACTTCGCCACCCGGGCCGCAGCGTTCGGACGCGTCAGTCCCGAGGTGGTCACCTCCACGTTCTTCAACTTCTCGCCCTCCCTCGTCCGATCGGCGATGATCTCGGCGTGGAACCGGGTGGCGCCCGAGGAGGTACTCGGCGCACGCCTCCGCGTCGTCGACGCGTCGCTCCGTGCTGCCGCCCCCGACCTCATTGGAAGCAACGACACGATGCGTGCCGCCGAACTGGCCAGGGTCGCGGCGAGGTCGGCATGCGGGCGAGTGGACGGCAAACCCCTGTTCGCCGCCCACGCATCGCTCCCGTGGCCGACCGAGCCGCATCTCGTTCTCTGGCACGCCCAGACGCTGCTCCGTGAGTATCGCGGCGACATCCACATTGCGCTGCTGCTCAGCGAGGGGCTCAACGGTCTGGCGGCGTTGATCACTCACGAGGCAACCGGTACGGTGCCACCCGGCCTTCTGCAGCAGCTGCGCGGGTGGACCGACGAGGAGTGGAGTGTTGCGGTCGACGACCTCCGTTTGCGCAACATCATCACGCCCGGCGCGATTGCCCTCACCGAGACGGGCGCGGCGTTGCGCCAGCGTGTCGAGGACCGCACCGACGAGCTCTCCGCCGACGCCTGGGCGGTGCTCGGCGACGATGGCTGCCGTGAGTTGCGGGCGTCGGCCCGCCCGCTCTCGGCCGCGGTGATCGATGCCGGTTGGTCGCCGTTGCGCAAGCTGCCTCCCGGCAACGACTGAGACGGAGCAGCGATGGTGCGCTCCGGACTGGCGGTCCGTCAGCTGATGCTGGCGAGCGCAGTATCGCTGATCGTCGGCTGCTCGTCGCCACCGCCACCGCCATCGTCGCCACCGCCAACGTCCACGTCGCCACCGTCGGTGAACCGCTCGGCCACGTCGGTTGGCACGACCGTTGCACGAAGAGCCGCCCAACTGCTCACCGACGTGACGACCGTCGCGTCGACGCCGACAACCACCGTCATCGAGACCCCGGACACCCTTCCGATCAGCGTGGCGACGACGACGCTGCTGCGTGGTCCGGCGACGTTCGAGGATGCTTGGCGGCCGATCGTCGATGGGCTCCTCACGTTCCGAGGCAACGCCAATCGCCGCTTCTACGGACGTGGACCGGTCCCCGAGACTCCGAGCGTTGCGTGGTCCTATCCGAAGAGCGGAGCGATGTGCCGGAGCTCATCGGCGAAAGGGGAGACCAAACAGTGGTGCGGCGCCGGGTGGACCGGTCAACCCACCGTGCATCTTCGCGACGGGCGAACGTGGGTGGTCTTCAACGGCTACGACGGCGCGGTGCACTTCGTCGACGGGACCACCGGAGAGGACATCCTCGAGCCCTTCTCGACCGGCGACATCATCAAGGGAACGGTCACGATCGATCCGGACGGATTCCCCCTGGTGTACTCGGGCAGCCGCGACAACTACTTCCGGGTGATCGCCATCGATCGTGGTCAGAAGGCCGAGGAGTTGTGGCGGCTCGGTGCGAATGACGTTTCGCCGACGCGGTGGAACAACGACTGGGACGCCAGCGCGCTAGTTCTGGATGACTGGCTCCTCGAGGGTGGCGAGAACAGCCAATTCCATGCGGTGAAGCTCGGCCGCTCATTCGACGCCGACGGGCTGGTGCAGGTCGGGCCGAAGCTGGTGTTCAACACCCCCGGCTGGGACGACCAGTTGCTTGCCGACCTGGCCGGGCAATCACCGTCCGAGGTATCGATCGAGAATTCGGTGGCCGTCGACGGCGACACCGTGTATTTCGGGAACTCGGGAGGGCTCATCCAGGGTTGGGACCTTGCACCGTTGCGTACCGGAGGTACCCCGACACGAACGTTTCGTTACTGGGTCGGTGACGACACCGATGCCACGATCGTGATCGATGATGAAGGGGCGCTGTATGTGGGCGTCGAATACGAGCGAGGGAACGATCGCAGCCGGCAGGTGGGCCAACTGGTGAAACTCGATCCGCTCCGACCTGATGACCCGTTGGTCTGGAGCTTCTTCGACACGGCACGACGCCCCGGCGGGATCTGGTCCACCGCGGCGCTCCACGGCGGAGTGGTCATCGCCACGACCGATGGCGGGAGAGTTGTCGGACTCGACCAGCGCGATGGCGCCGTGCTGTGGGAGTTCCGCCTCCCCGGCCCGCTGTGGTCGTCGCCCGTCGTGGTCGACGATGTCCTGGTTCAGGGCGACTGCAGCGGGGTCCTGCATGGCTTCGACGTCGCCGACGCGCAGGTCGAGCCGCGGCCGATCTGGGAGGTCGAGCTCGGTGGTTGCATCGAAGCGACGCCGGCGGTGTGGGACGGCGCGATCTACGTGGCGACCCGGGGTGGGCGGTTCTTCGCCCTGCGTTGACCTCGCGCCGCTGCGCTTGCGAACCGCGTGTGGCGGTTCGTTGCGCTCCGAGGATCCGCGCCCTGGGCGAACTGAACCATCGTTCGGTCCTGATGTTTGCAGCCCCCATTTCGGCGATAGTGCGTCGGATCGGAATTGGGCTCAGGTTCGGGTCCGCTTTGGTCGAAAGTGCTCAACATGGCCGGTGAATCCGTTGGTATCGAGGGGCGCATCAACGATGCGATCCTCGAACGCGGGTTGGTGGACACGTGTCGCATGATGCGAGGAGGCTCAGCCAGCGCCTCCGTCACGGTTCCGCTGGTCGGGGGCTGGATCGCGTATTCGGCCGGCACCGACGTCAGCATCATCGTGGCCTGGTCGACCGCGGTGTTCGTCGTGTCCTTGGCGACCGTTGCCTGTTGCTCGCTCGCGCTACGAGCCCATCCCTGGTCTGAACCGCGGATCTGGCTTCGACGAGTGCACCTTGCCTTGGGCTGCTCGGGCGTGGCGAACGGTCTCGGAGTGCTCCTCGTGGATCCGTGGAAGAGGGGCCGGGTCGACCCGTTGTGGGCCGTTTCCCTGATGATGTTCTCCGCCATCCTTGCGGTGAACGTGCTGCTCGGCTTCGGCCTCCGCGTATCGCTTCCCGCCTTCAGTTTGCCGATTGTCATCGCCGCCATCGTGTCCTGTCTTCGGCTCGGCGGCCTCCTCGGCTCGGTTCTCGGCTTCGGTTGCGTTGTCTACTGCGTGGTGATCCTCGGGACGAACAGGATCGCCGGTGACGCGTTCCGGCGCGCCACGGAACTTCGGGTCCGCAATGACCACCTCATTGCCGATCTCGAGGCGGCGAATGGACTGCTTGAGCGACGTGCCCACAGCGATGTGCTCACCGGTCTCGCCAATCGGGCCGGGCTGTGGAGCGAGCTGGAGCGCCGCGAAGGTGACCCGGACGACACCACCGTGCTGTTCATCGACCTCGACGGTTTCAAACCAATCAACGACCTGTTCGGCCACATCGCCGGTGATGAGGTCCTGCGCATCGTCGCCAACCGTCTCACCCGTATCGTGCGGACCGGCGACATCGTCGCCCGCATGGGCGGCGACGAGTTCGTCATCGTCGCCCGTGGCTTCGATGACAGCGACGCCGACGCCTTTGGGGATCGGGTTCGGCGGTCGATCCAGGAGCCGATGTCCATTCACGGCAACCAGATCGAGATCTCGGCGGCGATCGGCGTGGCGACGCACGTCGCCGAACACACCATGCAAACCACATTGGCCGAGGCCGACAAGCTGATGTACGCGATGAAACGAGCGCATCGCCAGTCGGTCTGAGCTCTCCAGCAGGGCCGGTGCGGCGCTACCGTATGCGTCGATGCGTGGGCTGGTGCAACGAGTTGTTCAGGCGAGTGTTGCCTCCGAAGGCGTGGAGGTCGGTGCCATCGGACCAGGTCTGTGTGTGCTCGTGGGTGTAACCCACACCGATACCGACTCGCAGGCAGTGAAGCTCGCCGCCAAGCTCTGGCACCTGCGCATCTTCGATGACGAGGCGGGCGTGATGAACCGCTCGGTGGCCGACACCACGGGCGCGCTGCTTGTGGTGAGCCAATTCACGCTGTACGGCGATACCGCAGCAGGTCGACGACCAAGTTGGATCAACGCGGCTCGACCGGAGGTCGCAGAACCGCTCGTTGAGCGCGTGGTGTCGGAGCTTCGTGGGCTGGGAGCGATCGTTGCGACCGGCCGGTTCCGCACGAACATGCAGGTGTCGCTCGTCAACGACGGACCGGTCACGGTCATCGTCGACGTGTGAGAATTCCCGCTCGAGCGGGAGTCAGCAGCTCAGGCGGACTGGATGGCCCGCCACACTTTCTCGGCAGTGGTCGGCATGTCGATGTGGCGGACCCCCAGGTGGGCGAGCGCGTCGATGACGGCGTTTTGTACCGCCGGTGTGGAGCCGATGGTGCCGGACTCGCCGATACCCTTCGCCCCCAACTCGTTCACGTGGGTCGGTGTTTCCATCGCGACGCGTTCGAAGCTCGGCAGCTCGGCCATGGAGATGACGCCGTAATCGGCGAAGTTGCCGGTGAGCGGGTTGGCGTCGGCATCGAACACCACTTCCTCGAGCAGGGCCTGCGCGGCGCCCTGGGCGAGGCCGCCGTGCACCTGGCCGGTGACGAGCAGCGGGTTCAGGATCCGGCCGGCGTCATCGCACGCGACCATCCGGATCAAAGAGACCTTTCCGGTTTCGGCGTCGACTTCGACGACAGCGACATGGGCACCGAAGGGGAACGTGCCGGCATCCGCCTTGTGATCGAGGGAGACGTCGAGTTTCGTTCCTTGCGCCGTTGCGGCGGCGGCGAGATCGGCCCATGACCGGCTGACCGCCGGTGTGCCGATGACATGGAACGCACCACGTGAGGTGTCGAGCACCACGTCGTCGACCGGTGCTTCGAGCAGCGATGCCGCAAGATCACGTGCATGCTCCACTATTTCTCCGGCGGCTGACCACATCGCCACGCCGGCGATCTGCAGCGAACGTGAACCGCCGGTCATGCCGCCGCGAGCGACATCGTCGGTGTCGCCGTGGCGGATCTCGATGTTCTCGATCGCAATGCCGGTCCTCTCGGAGACGAGCATTGCCCAGCTCGTGTCATGCCCGGTGCCATACGGAGTCGAACCCGTACGTGCGCGTACTTTTCCGCCGTCGAGGATCTCGACAGCCGCGAACTCGGAACCACCGCCGCCGGCAGTGACCTCGACGTAGCAGGAGACGCCGATGCCGAGGAGCTTCGAGCTACCGCTCGCCCGACGGGCTCGCTGCTCGGCGCGCAGGTCGTCGTAGCCAGCGGCGGCCAGCACCAGGTCGAGGGCACCGGCGTAGTCACCACAGTCGTACGGGGCGCCCGACGACGTCGTGATGGTATCGCTGAATGGTGCTCGAAGGTTGCGACGACGAACCTCGACGGGATCCATACCGAGCTCGGCTGCGAGCATGTCGACCATCCGCTCGATGGCAGCGGCGGCTTCTGGTCGCCCAGCGCCGCGGAACGCTCCCACCGGGGTGGTGTTGGTGAGGACGGACTGCGAGGAGAACTCGATGGCGTCGATGTCGTAGACCCCCGGCTGCATCAGTTGGGTCATGTGAGGAAGCACTCCGCCGTAGCGAAGATAGGCACCGCAGTCCTGGAGCACGGTGAGCTTGTAGGACTCGATACGCCCGTCAGTGCTCGCCCCGAGCTCAGCGAACTGCACCTGCGCACGACCGTGCGCAAGGTTGGCCATGTCGTCGGTCCGCGACGACACCCAGCGAACCGGTCGGCCGGCAATCTTCGCCAGGCGGGGGAGGAGAACATCCTCGGGCGAAGGAGTGGCCTTGGCTCCGAACCCGCCACCGACATCGGGAGTGATGATTCGTACCTGATCCTTCGTCAGCTTGTGCGCGGCGGCGAGAAAGTCTCGAAACGGGTGCGAGCCCTGACCGCTTGTCCAGTGGTGCACGCGCCCGTCGGCGTCCCACGCCGACGCCGCGGTTCGTGGCTCGATCGGCGACGGAGCGACCCTCGAATTCACCACCCTCTGGCGGATGACGACCGGGCTACTGGCTATGTCGACAGACGTTGCGGCCTTGATGCTGAGGGCGGTGTTCGAGCCATGGTTCGGATGGATGTGCACTGCCGAGCCGACTGCGTCTTCGACGGAGACGAGCACGGGCAGCGGTTCGTAGTCGACAACCACCGTCTCCGCGGCATCAGGCCCTTGACCGCGAAGTTCCGTGAGAATCGCCGCGATCGGCTCACCGACGTAGCGGACGGTGTCGCCGGCGAGCCACGGCCGCGCCAGCGTTGCGGGCGACCCGGGGAAGTCACCGGGGTAGCTCCCAAGGTCAGCGATGTCGGCGGCAGTCACCACGGCCACAACACCCGGCATCCCCAGGGCGTCACCCACGTCGACCGAGATCGTGGCGTGTGCCATCGTCGCCCGGACATAGTGCACGTGGAGCGCTCCGTCGAGAAGGGGGTCACGGATGTCGTCGACGTAGGTACCGCCGACGGTCAGCATCCGAGGGTCCTCAACCCGGCGGACCGAGGTTCCAAGAATCGAAGTTCCACGCATCGGGGTCTCAGTCATCCGAGCACCCTACCGCTGGGGCCGGAACTGTTTCGTGCGACTCAAACCGGCGGAACTTCTCCCCGCGGGGCTCGGCTACGACGGGCGGGCGGATTCCCCACTTCGGTAGTGGCGACGGCAGAGGAGTTCATAGGTGACAACATCACCGAAGAGCGGCTCGTTGGGGGCGTCGGCAGTGTCGCCGACAACGACGACATCGCCTTCGTAGACGAGGCGTCCGTTCACAAGTCGGGCGTTGTGCGTGGCCCGTTCGCCGCACCAACAGCGGGCCTCAACGTGGAGTTGCACCCGCTCATCAGCGATCTCGAGAAAGCGCTCGGTGCCCGGGAAAAGGCGTCCGCGAAAGTCGGTGATGAGACCAAAGGCGTAGACATCGGCATGAAGGACGTCGACGACGAGGGCCAGCTGGTCCGCCTGGTCAGCGGAGTAGAACTGGGCTTCGTCGCAGACGAGGTAGTCGATCCCGCTATGGGCGCTGGCGAAGCCCGACGCCATGACGAAGAGATCAAGGTCATCGCCCACCTGGAGCGCTTGTTCGGAGAGCCCGAGTCGGCTGGAGACGAACGCACCTTCGCGGTCGAGCTTGGACAGCAAGAGGCCCTTCTTGTGACGCCGGCTCAGGTTGTGGTGGATCTGCAGAGCGAGCGTGCTCTTTCCCGAACCCATGGTGCCGAAGGAGAAGCGGAGCAGTGCCACAGGCGGAGAACCGTAGTTCGCTCGCTGGGTAGGCGATGTTTGCCCGGCGGTCAGCTCGGGTTCGTTTCGACTATTGGCGTTCACTGTTGCATCTGTGTACAAAGCTGGGCGGCGCGCACTACCTTCGGTTCATTCACTCTTCGTGGGCGGAACTCGCCGGGTGATGCGCAGTTTGACCAAGGACTTCGTCCTGCGTGCCGAGCTCTACTTCCCAAGTGGCTTCTGTTGCTGTTCCTATTTCCTCGCCCGTGGAGGCTTGTATGAAGTGGTTCTTGATCCAGTCGCTCTTCTTGGCTCTGGGTGCCTTTGGGCTCGGAGCGTTGTTCCACCGTTTGCTGTGGAAGAAGACGACTGGGGTGAGCTCGTCGAGCAGCACTGCGGTCAACACGTTTGGTTCGGCGACGAACGGTGCATTGTCGACTGCTGCTCGCGACGAAGGAGCCGCTCGCCTCGCCGAGCTGGGGGCCTTGCGCGCCGAACATACGAAGACGGTGGCCGAGCGAGACGCGAAGGCCAAGGAGTTGGCGGCTCTGACGTTCGAGCACTCGGCGGCAAGGACTGCGTTGGCCGACCGAGACGCGTCCGTGGCGTTGCTACGAGGCGAGATCGACACGGTGAAGGCGGCCGCATCATCCGAGGCCTCGATCGAAATCCAGGGTTTGGTCGGCCAGGTCGACACCCACCGGTCGACGATCGACGAACTCAACGCCAAGCTGGCTGTGGCGACGAACGAGCACGATGCTGCGATCGCAACGCTTCGGGGCGATTACGACGGACGTCTTGGCGATCTGGCCAGTGCGCACGACGTCGAGCTGACAGCAGCCCGCAATGACGCCGAAGCTCGGCTGGCGAAGGCGACCGCTGACCACGAGGCAGCCATGGTCGGGCTCCGAGCCGATCACGACCGGGCGATGCAAGAAGCGCACGGTGACCGGGACCGCACGATGTCCGGATTGCGTAGCGACCATGAGAGGGCGCTCGCCGAACTTCGCCGGCGTGCGGACACAGCCGAGTCGGAACTGGCCAAGGTCAGCGGCGACTGCGACTCATGCAATGCCGAGCTCGCTCGCCTCCGGGCTGAGCTTGATGCGACACCGGGCGAGGTGCAGAGGCTGATGTTGGCTGGCGAGGCGGCTGAATTTGATGCGACACAGGGCGAGGTGCAGAGGCTGGTGTTGGCTGGCGAGGCGGCTGAGCTTGATGCGACACAGGGCGAGGTGCAGTCCTTCGCCGCGGGATCCGTCGACCATGGAAGCGATGACGCCTTCGAGGGTGAGGATGTGGCCGCTGACGACCTCCTTCGAATCGAAGGGATCGGCCCGAAGATCAGCGAGATCCTGGCGGCGGGAGGGGTTCGCACGTTTCGTCGTCTCGCAGCAATGCCCGAAGACCGCGTGGTTGTCATCGTGAACGCCGGTGGAGTGTCGTTCGTTCCGAGTGTCAACACGTGGGCGGCACAGGCGGCGCTGCTCCGTGACGGCGATGAGGCCGGCTTCCAAGCTCTCGTCGACCGGCTGGTCGACGGGCGCGACGACGCTCGGTGATCTCCAATGTCGGACTATTCGAAGAGTAGCAGGAAACGCCCGACGGGCCAGAAGGGCCGTCCACTGGATAACTCCCGTGCTCCATCCTCGAAGTCCGGCGCAGATTCTGCCGGGAACGTGAGGACGACGACCACGACCGAACGTGACGTGAGCTGGGAGCGCCGCAAGGCGTGGCCGCTGCTGCTCGGCGGGGCTGTGGCGTTGACCGGCCTCAGTGCTGTCAACTACTCCTGGGCAGATCCCGATGGGCGCCTCACCGACAAGGCCCAGGACGCGTTGTCGGCGAAGTTCCCCGGCGCCAAGGTGCGAGTGCATGGCCGCGATGCGATCATCACCGGCCTGCCGGCTGGCGCCAGCGTCGATGTCGCGCACGACCTCGTCCGCGACATCGAAGGCGTCCGCAACGTGAAGGAACACCTGGGTTCCGTCGCGGCCGGGGCCCCGGCCGACACAACGGCGACGGAGTCTGTTGCGGCGGAGACTGTGGCAGGCGAATCGTCCTCGTCCGAAACGGTGGCGGAGGCGGTTGCGACGGAACCTGTTGCGGCGGAAACGGTGGCGGAGGCCGTTGCGGTGGAAACGGTGGAGGCCGTAGCGGCGGAAACGGTGGCGGAGGCCGTTGCGGCACCCGCTGTGGCCGGCGAATCGTCCCTCCCAGAAACGGTGGCCGAGACCCCGGTCGCCACGCAACCTCCGGCCACGCAAACCCCGGTCACGCAAACCCCGGTCACCTCCGAGGCCCCGACGACGACCGTGCCGGACGCACCGCCGACCACGGTTGGCGGACCCGAAGAGGCGCCGGCCGAAGCAAGCGCATCTGACGCACCGCCGGTCAAGATCCGTTTTGACTCGGTGAGTTCGACTCTCGTCGGCGAGTCGGAGACGTCGGTCGATCAGCTGGCTGCCTACTTGGCGTCCAATCCCGACGTGCGAATCAAGGTTGTCGGTCATGCCGACACCCTCGGCACTCGACTCACCAATCTGGCGATCAGCCGGGCTCGTGCCGATGCCGTCGTGTCATCGTTGGTCGCCGGCGGCATCGACCGCACACGTATCTCGGCGTTCGCGCGGGGTGATCGCCTTCCGGTCGAGTCGAACGCGACCGCCGAAGGTCGGCGCGCCAACCGTCGGGTCGACATCGTTTTTTTCGGGGCAGAAGGAGCTGGCGACCGCGTCGTCTCCTTCACCGGCTGACCGGCGCGCTAGGAGAGAGGTTGCCCCCATATGTTGGGGCAGAACACCTCCGTTCGCTGTTGGGAGGTGTTCTGCCGCACGTCCGGCCGGGCAACGACTGGGCAACGACCGGAGCAGGCGAGCCGGACGTCGGGCGTGTGGTGACTGATCCTTTCGCCGGCGCCGGACGTCAGTCGACGGTTGGCGCCAAGGGGAGCAGGCGTGAGTCATCGATCGCCGCAGTCCGGTGGCCGATTCCGGCCAGGTAGTCAGCGTTCGTGGCAAACGCGAAGAACGCGTCGAGCGAGCTCTGGCGAACCAGCAACACCGCGTCCCACCGCTCGTCCGGCGGACCGATGAAGAAGTGCCCGCCATCGCCCTCGAACAGCACCTCACCGTCGCTGCTGTGGAGGAACGGCTTGGTGAACTCGACGTAGCGCCGGTAGGCCTCCGCTCCCGATATCGGCGATGGCGGAGCGAGTTCCGGGGTCGTCGAGTAGTCGGCCCACTCTCGGAACCGAACGAGGTTGAGCATGACGATGGGTCCTTCGATGCCGCGTCGGAACAGTGCCGCCCCGGACTCCTGGGTCGGCTCGAAGTATGGCTCCGTCATCGTCAGGCCTTCACGACGACCATGGCAACCAGACGGTCGTCGTCACCCACCGCCGTCGCCAGGGTCTCGTCGACGGGTCCCTCGACGACGGTGAATGATGTCGCCAACACCTCGCCGACGATCAGCGCCTCGTGGGTACGAAGTGCCGCGGCGAGTATCGGGTCGGCGGTGGTGAGGGTGAGCGCGATGCGATCGCTGATGTGGAGCCCGCCGTCCTTGCGCGCCTGCTGTACCGCACGGACGCCATCGCGGGCGAGACCCTCGGCGACAAGTTCGTCGGTCAGGTCGGTGTCGAGCACGACGACGCCGGAGTTGCGGGGGAGCGCAGTTGACCGATCGGGGTTGGCGGCCACAAGCTTGAGCGAGTATTCGCCATCCTGGAGCGCAACGCCTGCGGCAGTGACGACCCCGGTCGCTGAATCCTGTGTCCACTCGCCCTTCTTCACGGCCCCGATCACCTGCTGGACGCCCTTGCCTATGCGCGGCCCGAGCGCCCCCGGCACGACCTGGAGTTCGAAACGTCCGGCTGCGGCGAGGTCGCCGGATAGCACGACCGATTTCACGTTGAGCTCGTGGGCGATGATCGACTCGAAGGGGCTCAGCACCTGGGCGTCGTCGGCGGCAACGGTGAGCGACGCGAGCGGCTGACGGACCCGGCGGCCCGACGACTTCCGCACGGCCGATGCCGCGCTGCAGACGTCGCGCACTCGGTCCATCGCAGAGACGAGGGCCTGGTCGACACCGATCGCGTCGGCGCTGGGCCAGTCGGTGAGGTGGACGGAGCCGTCGCCGACGAGACCCTCCCACACTGCTTCCGTGGTGAGTGGAAGGAGCGGAGCGGCAACCTGGCAGAGCGTGACGAGCACGGTCCACAAGACATCGAAGGCCTCGGGGTCGCCGTCCCAGAAGCGCTCACGTGATCTGCGCACATACCAATTGGTGAGCGCGTCGAGGAACGTGCGGATCGACAGGCATGCTCCGAAGAGGTCGTATGAATCGAACTGCGCAGTGGCGTCACGAACGAGCACTCCGAGCTTGCCGAGCACGTACTGATCGAGTGGATCGCTTGATGTGGTTCGTCGCGAGGCCGTATGTGCACTTGCGTTCGCATACATAGTGAAGAACGAATACGTGTTCCAGATCGGCAACACGACCTGACGGACAGCATCGCGGATGCCGGTCTCGGTCACGGCGAAATCGCCGCCTCGAAGCACCGGGGAGGACATGAGGTACCAGCGCATGGCGTCCGAACCGTAGGAATCGAACACGTGGTGCACATCGGGGTAGTTCTTGAGGCTCTTGGACATCTTCGCCCCATCGCTGCCGAGGACGATGCCGTGGGCCACGCACGTTTCGAACGCCGGCCGGTCGAACAGCGCCGTGGCGAGCACGTGCAGCGTGTAGAACCAGCCCCGGGTCTGGCTCATGTATTCGACGATGAAGTCGCCGGGGTAGTGATGCTCGAACCAGTCCTTGTTCTCGAACGGGTAGTGCACCTGAGCGAACGGCATCGAGCCGGACTCGAACCAGCAGTCGAGCACCTCCGGCACGCGTCGCATCGTCGACTGACCGGTGGGGTCGTCGGGGTTGGGGCGGACAAGATCGTCGATGTAGGGCCGGTGCAGATCGGTCGGCCGCACCCCGAAATCACGCTCGATGTCGTCGAGTGAGCCATACACGTCGACGCGGGGATACACAGGATCGTCGGACTTCCACACCGGAATGGGGGAGCCCCAGAACCTGCTGCGAGAGATCCCCCAGTCGCGGGCATTCGCGAGCCAGTTGCCGAAGACTCCGTCGCGCACGTGCTCGGGAACCCATGTGATCTGCTGATTCAGCTCGACCATGCGATCGCGGAACTTGGTCACCTCGACGAACCAGCTCGAGAGCGCTCGGTAGATCAGCGGGGCGTTGCAGCGCCAGCAGTGGGGAACGGAGTGATCGTAGGAATCGTGGCGGACGAGGCGGCCGTGGAAGCGCAGTTCCTTGATGATGGCGGAGTTCGCGTCGTGAACGAGCTGTCCTTCATAGGTCGGCACCTCCGACGTGAACCGCCCGCTTGGCCCTACTGGGTTGACGACCTCGATGCCGAGCGCATCGGTGACCACCTTGTCCTCCTCGCCGAAGGCGGGAGCGATATGCACGATGCCGGTACCGTCCTCCGTCGTCACGTACTCGGCTGTTGCCACTTGAAAGGCATTCGTATGTGTGCTGAAGAAGTCGAAGAGGGGTCGATACCGGCGGCCGGCCAACTCCAGTCCCGTAAGCGTGCCTATGGCCTCGGCGTTACCCAGTTCCTTGGCATACGCCTCGACCCGCGCCGTGGCGAGGATGTAGGTCTTTCCGTCGGAGGCGTCGAGCATCTTGGTGTACTCGATCTCCGGCCCCACGGCACAGGCGAGGTTCGACGGGAGTGTCCATGGCGTGGTGGTCCAAGCGAGGAGCACTTCGCCGGTGTCGTTGCCGGCGTCGTCGACGAGCGGGAACGTGACGGTGACCGCAGGATCCTGGCGGTTCTTGTAGACGTCGTCCATC
>JANOHI010000493.1:0-30701 GCA_031406385.1 Acidimicrobiia bacterium | reverse complement strand
ACTCCTTCATGTGACGGTTGTGGGCGCGGGTCGCGCCGTAGCGCAACCGCTGATCGGTCTTGCTGCTGGCGTGGAACGGGAGCGCGACGGAATGCGTGGCGAACACGAGTTGACGGGCGAAGCCGAGCTGGTCCAAAGCGACGCTGCGATCGTCGCGGTCGAACGCGCCGAGGGCCTGGATCTCCTTGACCTCACGGATGAGCGACCCACCCATCGCGTGCATCCGTGCGCGGTGCTCGTCGCTGTGCCGGTTGCCCTGATTGACGATGACGGCGACTTCTTCGTCGGTCACCAACGATGCCGAGTAGCTGACGAGCGGGACCTCATCACGAATATCCGGGTCGGCGTAGGAACGAAGGAAGTCGGGGAGCTCCATGATGTGGCTGTCGGCGTCGTAGAACGCCCGGTCACTCGGTGCATACGTCATCCTGGATCCCCCGGCACGTGCCTGCGTCAGCGCATCCGACGCCGGGAGGGATGGTACCCGACAGCTGCGGAAAGACTCCGGTCGACCAGCCGGTTCCCCTGATCTGCAAACACCTGCTCGAAAGACCCGGACGTTGGGTGCCGCCCGGCGCGACGGAAGCTCCGAAGCGACCCGCCTCGCTCGTGACCGGTTTCGTAGCGCCTTCCCTGCGGGGTCTGCACGTGCGTGCGCTAAATCATACACGGTCATGTAGCATCGCGGTCATGCGGACCACGATCGAGTTCGAGAGCGACACGGCGAAGGTTGTCGAGGCGGTCCGAAACGAACGCGGCCGGGGAGTCAGCGATGCCGTGAACGAGCTCATCCGACGCGCCGCCATGGCGTCACCCGCTGCAGCGCCGTTCGTGCCGAAGACCCATCGGCTTGGACTGACGATCGACGTATCGAACGTCTCCGACGCCCTCGACTTCCTCGAAGGACCGGACGCCCGGTAGTGCTCCTCGACGCCAACATCCTGCTGTATTCCGTCGACCGCGACAGCCCGTTTCACGAGCGGTCGCTTTCGTGGATGGTCTCCGCGCTGAATGGCCCAAGGCGAGTCGGAATCCCGTGGGTTTCGCTCATCGCGTTCGCACGAATCGCCACCAACCCGCGGGCAACCAGGAACGCCCTGACACCTGAAGAGGCGTGGGCTGCCGTGACCAGTTGGCTCGAAGCACCGGCGAGCTGGATTCCCGAACCGGGCCGAGGCCATCGCGAGATCCTCGGCCAACTGATCGTGGAACATGACGTGCGCGCAGGGCTGGTCACCGACGCGTCCCTCGCGGCGCTGTGCATCGAGCACGGTCTGGAGATGGTGAGTGCCGATAGCGACTTTGCCCGGTTCCCGGAGATCCGCTGGATCAATCCGCTCACCTGATGACGGCGCACCTACTCGAGTAGCGCCGCTCGTGCGGTTCCACCTTCACCAGAACACGGCCAGCACCGCGTGATTCGACGTGGCGTGATCCATCGTCAGTTCAGCGACGAACAAGGTCTCGTGCGATCCGTAACGACAGCGCCGAAGGAACGGTCACTCGGCAGCCAGAATCCGCCGGTCGACGTCGAGACGTGGTTTCTCCATTGCGCTGCGGGAAGGTGGCGCTCCGCCCCGCCGAACATCTCGCCGCTTCCCTCTGGGATCCATCCTCACGTCGTCGCCGAGACGGCGGCCGCGCAACGGATCATCGCCCCGGATGTCGTGCACTCAACGAGCTGGCGGATGGTCGCGGGACGCCTCGTGGTGACGTACATCGTCGTCACCAGCGACGAACTCGGCCGCGGGTCGTTCGATGTTCATCCGGACCGGACGCACGATTTCACCGGCACCTCGGCTGATCACGCAACCACTCCCGACGACCCGACCTCCCCACCGGAGGCGGTCACGGACTGGAACGTCGTTCATCACGCGCTGCACCACCTCGCGCTCCTCGCGTCGACGAACGCGTCGATCGCCGCCGCGCTCTCCATGTCGGCGCGTCGATCACTACGGCCGCTCGTCCCCGCGGGCGCCGGCATCCTCACCACCTTGAACTGCGCGAGCTGAGGAGCGAGTCGAGTCCAACAGCTTTAGCCTTGCGCGAACGGCGTGACGCGTCAGCCTCGGTCCCACACCACCGGCACCGACGAGGCCTTGCGGAACACGATTCCCTCGATATGCGGCGCCGATGCGGCCGAGTCGAGACGAACACCACGTAGGCCACCGAGCACCGCACGAATCGCCGCCTCCGTCTCGGCCTTGGCGACATGGGTCGCCAGGCACGCGTGAGGACCGACGGCGAACGACAGGTTCGTCCGTGCGTTCGGCCGCTCGAGCACGAACCGAGTGGGATCGTCGAAGTGCGAGGGATCGCGGTTCGCTGCAGCGATCGAACACATCACGAAGTCTCCGGCCCGGATCACCGCCGACCCGAGCGCGACATCGACTGTGGCATACCGGTCGAGCTGCGCTGCGGCGGGTTCGATGCGGACGGACTCCTCGACGAACGGGTTCACCAGCGACGGATCGTTTCGGAGCCGGTCGATCACCCCGGGCTCGGTGAGCAGGTGCACGAGGGCATTGGCCGTCATGGCCTCGCTGGTCTCGACACCTCCGAAGAGAAGCACGGCAACGTTGGACACGATCTCATCGACGTCGAGTGTTGCTCCGGCTCGCGCCAAGAGGTCCGACGACGCCATCGAACGGTGCACCGCTCCACGGAGCTCATCCATCGCCGCGGCACCGTCGGGGGACGGGGCCGCGCCAAGTGATGTCTGCGTGGTCGACGACACGATCGCGCCGTACCAGCGGAGCAGCTCGTCGGTGGCGACGTCGACCAGGCCAAGGGCATCGACCATCACCGCAACGGCAAGCGGGGCCGCCAACGCGGCTCGAAGATCAACGTGCTGACGATCTGCGAGAGAGGCGACGAGACCGCCGGCCGACGCGGTCATACGTGCGCGTAGGTCTTCCGGATTGCCGCGGCGGAAGGTCTGGTCGAACGGGGAACGATGGCGCACATGCTCGATGCCATCGAGCGAGAGCATGCTCGGTCCGATCACCCGTTGGGTCGAGAACCGCGGATCGTCCACGGTGAAGCGAACCGGGTCACGAAGCACCGCCGATACAAGATCGCGATTCGTGACCATCCACCCGCCGAGGTCCTCGACCCACACAACACGATGGCGCTCGCGTGAGCGTCCAAGCGCCCCATGGAAGTCTTCGGTCAACGCGGACACCGAGAGCACGGCGTCGTTCGCATCCCACACCAACCCATTCTGGGTCGAGACCCGCTGAAGATCCGGCATCTGCGATGTGTTCGTCGAGGATGCGGGATGTCGGCGGCCGACCTACTGACATTGGGTCCCGCCCGGGAACCGTGTGTTCCCGGGCAAGACCGACAGCTGACAATCCCCGGTGGGTCACTCGGCCGCGACGGTCAGCAAACGTCACG
Organism: Acidimicrobiia bacterium; assembly: GCA_031406385.1. Lineage (GTDB taxonomy): Bacteria > Actinomycetota > Acidimicrobiia > Acidimicrobiales > JANYDT01 > JANLQX01. Next base: position 27,302 of record JANOHI010000493.1, on the reverse strand, counting down.
CAGCCACCCCCACCAGGGAGCACGTTGGGGTCCGGTGTTGCTCCGTCACCTCCGGTGGTGGAGCAACACCGGTTCATCGGAAGCCTCTAGGCGCAGACCTCTTCGTTGATGATCCGACCGAGCTCGTCGATGACGAACTCGGGCCGGGCCACCTTGGGTGGACGCCCCCGGCGTTTCCGGGCGGCAAGGATCCGGCCGTTCATCAGCAACTCGCCACCCCAGACGCCCCATGGCTCACGCCGTTCGACGGCGGCCTTGAGGCACTCCTCGTTGGCCGGGCAGAGCCCGCAGATCGCCTTGGCCCGGGCGATCTCGCTGAGATCCTCCGAGAAGAAGAGCGACGCGAGCGTCCCGACGCCGTCATTGCAGCGTGCCGTGGCGAACCACTCGGGCTGGCGGTGATCGAGGAACAGGGTCGTAGTCATGTGCATCGGCCTTTCGTGACTGGTTGAGGTGAACCGTGTGTGTCTGGGCTCGGGGACCGCACCGGCGTTGGCGCCGGCTGGGTCGCAGGGATGTCGGGTAGGGGACGGGGGAAAACAAAAAGGCCGCCGGATCTTTCGATCAGGCGGCCTCAGGGCTGGTTCAGGAGAGTCGAATCCGGTTAACCCGGAGGAACTCCCTGCACACCCAAAGGCCGCATGGACCACTTCTTCGCCTGCGTATTCGCCGGCTTTGTGGCATTGATTTCGCTGCGTCGCGTGCACATTGAGTCGGCGACAACGGCTTCCGTGCGGTTCTTCACGACGGTGAGGGTGCACGGGGAAGCCCAACCGCCGACGACGTGTGCTGCTGCGTCTGCTCCCATACCTGCGGCGGAGACGACGGCAGCACCCGCATACGAAACCGGTACGAACGCGGCGAACGACGCGGCAGCCGACATCGGCGAAGCGGCGAGCGCACTGGTCAGTTGGATCTTCGAGTCAGTCATCGTGTTCATGTCGGCACCTCCTTCGGTGCGTCGTGTCGGTTGGCGTTGCGGTTGATGGAGCGGGGACAGCGGGAACTTCCACGGTAATGCCTTGGCCTTTGGGGGCCGGGCATTTCCACGGTGCGCCTGGACGCACCGACTTCACGTTGTTCATCGGCCTGAACCCACGAACTCTTGAAGTTTCGCGGCAGAAGTTGGGCTGGTCAAACGAATTATTCCGCGACCCCGGAATTCCGTCGAACCGCGGGTCAGAACGTGCGGCGTTGGGCGAGCATCTCGGCGAGCAGTTCGTGCGTGGCTGCGGCGACCGGGGTGCGCCGGGCGTCGTGCTCGAGCACCAGCAGATCTCGATCCTCGGCGTCGGTGACCACAGCACCCGCCTCCCGGCAGACCAGCAGGCCGCCGAGGTAGTCCCAGGAACCGTGGGCCGACGGGGATGCGTCGATGTAGCCGTCGAGGGTGCCGTCGGCCACGGCGCACAGATCGAGCGCTGCGGCGCCGAGCGCCCGGAACTGTTTCCAGCCCAGCCATCTCGGCGGAAGGCCGGAGAGGCCGACGATCGAACGGCGGAGTTCCGTCGCGCCGGACGGCACGATCGGCTTACCGTCCCGCCAAGCCCCCTTGCCTCGGACCGCGGTGTAGCGAGTGCCGTTGGCCTGGTTCTCGACGAGGGCGACCAACGGTCCGTCGGCATCGACGGCGCACAGCGAGGTCGCGAACCACGGAATGCCCCGCGACGCGTTGGTCGACCCATCGACCGGATCGATGACGACCACAACACTCGAGTCAGCTCGACGCAGTCCGCTCTCCTCCGACAGCACCCCGAGCCCGGCCGCGTCGAGGAGGCGTAGGGCGACGTCGTCGGCGGTGAGGTCGAGGCCGTATTGGCCCGACCGCTCCCCGGGCTTGTGCCAATCGTCGATCCCGTCGAGCGCGCTCCGGATCGATTCGGAGATCTCGACGAACAGCTCGAGGAGCGCGTCGCTGGTCCATTTGGAAGACATCACTCGGTAGTCTCGCCGCTCGATGCCACCGATCGATGCACTCCCCGACCGGCCATGATCTGGCTCGGCACGGCCGGATGGTCCTATCTCCCCGACTGGGTCGGCCCGTTCTACCCGCCGGGCACCAGCTCCTCCGATGCTCTGGCCCGGTACGTCGAGGCGTTCGGGTTCGTCGAGATCGACTCGACGTTCTATGCCGCACCTGCGGTGACGACGTTGCAGAAGTGGGCGAGGGTGATGCCGCCGACGTTCCGGGTTGCCCCGAAAGCGCCGAAGCAGTTCACCCAGGAGACGGGCCTTCGGGTGCCGGACGTTCCGTTCGGCCATTTCTGCGACTCCCTGCACGAGCACCTCGGCGAGCGGGTCGCGCGCATCGTCGTGCAGATGCCGCCGAGCTTCGCCCGCACGACCGACAACGCGTGGGAGCTGCGTCGATTCGTCGAACAATGGTCGGCGCGCGTACCGCTCGCCATCGAGCTTCGGCACACCTCGTGGCGAACCGAGGGGCTGCAGCAGTTCTGCCGCGACCACCAGGTCACCCTCGTCGGCCACGACCTCCACGACTACGACCTTTCCCGTGCATCGTTCGACACCTCTGACGACGCTGCATACATCCGTCTCATCGGTCAGCATGACGGCATCGGCAAGGGACGCGTGATCCGTCCCCAGACCGAGGCCCGGGCCTGGTGGGTCGGCCAGATCGCCGACATGATCGCCCGCGGCGTCCGGAGCGTCTACGTCGTCGCCAACAACCACTACGAAGGCCACGCCCCGCAAACGCTCCGGACCCTCGCCGCCGAGTTGGCCGAGGCCGACCTTCCGGTTGCGCCCTTCCAGGGAATGCCCGACGGTCCCGTTGATCTGTTCGGTGGGTGAAGTCGGATCCGAAGTGCGTTCTGGGTCGGGTGGGGTGCATCGGGTCGGGGTATGTGCACAGGTGGCGCTGAGCTGACCCAGTGAACACCAGCGGACCCAGTGAACCTGACTGGCGGCGCCCGGTAGCCTCGCGGCCCGTGCCCGGAACCGCGACGCCCCCGACCACTCCCGACGAATGGTGGCGGAGCGGCGTGATCTACCAGGTGTACCCGCGCAGCTTCGCCGATGCGAACGGTGATGGGATCGGCGACCTCGCCGGGATCACCTCGAAGCTGGCGTACGTGGCCGATCTCGGCGTCGACGCGGTCTGGATCTCGCCGTTCTTCACGAGCCCGATGCGCGACTTCGGATACGACGTGAGCGATTACTGCGATGTCGATCCGATGTTCGGCACCCTCGACGACTTTCGGCTCCTCCTCGGCCGCGCCCACGAGCTCGGTCTGAAGATCCTCATCGACCTTGTGTTCTCCCACACGTCGGACCGGCATCCATGGTTCACGGAAAGCCGCGCCAGCCGGGACAACGCCAAGGCCGACTGGTACGTGTGGGCCGACGCCAAGCCCGACGGCACTCCGCCGAACAACTGGCTGTCGATCTTCGGCGGGGTCGCGTGGCAGTGGGACACGAGGCGCAACCAGTACTTCCTGCACAACTTCCTCACGTCGCAGCCCGATCTCAACGTGCAGAACCCCGCAGTGCAGGACGCACTGCTCGACGCCGCTCGATTCTGGCTGGAGCTCGGCGTCGACGGCTTCCGTCTCGACGTCGTGAACTTCTACATGCACGACCTCGAACTCCGCGACAACCCTCCGGTTGGCGAAGCACATCATGACCCCGCAGTGCGCCGCTCGAATCCGTACTCCATGCAGCGTCATCTCCACGACAAGAGCCAGCCCGAGAACCTCCTCTTCCTCGCCCGTTTGCGAAGCCTGTGCGACAAGTATCCGGCGATCGCCATGGTCGGGGAGATCGGCGACGAAGAACCCCTCATTCGGATCGCCGAATACACCGGCGGCGGCGACAAGCTCCACATGGGGTACTCGTTCGACCTGCTCGGAGCTCGGCACGACGCGCCGTATGTCCGCCGGGTCATCGAGAAGTTCGAGGCGGTCGTGACCGACGGTTGGCCATGTTGGTCCGTCGGCAACCACGACACCGTACGCGTACGTACGAGGTGGGGCAACGGCGACGAACGTGTGGCCCGCGCCGCCCTTGCGCTCATCATGATGATGCGCGGCACCCCGTGCGTCTATCAGGGCGAGGAACTGGGTCTGGCCAATGTGACGATGACGTTCACCGATCTCCAGGATCCGTTCGGCATCGAGTTCTGGCCCGACGAGCAGGGCCGCGACGGCTGCCGCACGCCGATGCCGTGGGACTCCTCGGTCCACGGTGGATTCGGCACGGCCGCCACCGCGAAGCCCTGGCTGCCCGTCGCCCCGGAGCACATCGCGCTGAACGCGGCAAGCCAAATCGACGTCAGCGGGTCGATGCTGTCATTCGCTCGCCAGGTCCTCGCCTGGCGCAAGACCCAGCCGGCAATCCAGCTGGGCTCGCTGCGCCTCATCGACACCTCGAACCCGTCCGTCCTGGGCTTCGTCCGCGCGCTTGGCGCCGAGAGTCTGGTGTGCGCGGTAAACCTGTCCGACGAGGTCGCGTCTCTGGACCTGCGGGACCTCGCCCTCTCCTCCGTGCCCTCCGCAATTGCCGATGCCGGGTTCGGGACACCGGTGGCTCTCACGGTCGACGAGATCCGCCTGGCGCCGTGGTCGGCGGCGGTCGCGCACTTCTCGTGAACCCCGCATAGGGTGGCGCGATGCCCGGCATCGCCCGCCCCGGTTCGCTCACCCAACGCCAGCGCGACGCGCTCGTCGATCCCGGGCGCGGCAGTCGGGTGGAGGGAGTCGCCGAGCACGTCGCACCGAACCGCTACTCGTTCACCTCATCGCATGGTTCCGTCACGTGGCGGCGCCTCCCCGACGGGGTTCGATGGCGCTACGAGATCGACGCGTTCACCGGGGTCGACCTGCTCGACTCGCACGACACCACCCGGTTCGTCGAGCTCGACCACGAACGCTCTGCCGCGTCACGTCGGATCGACCGGAGCGAACACGGTCGTCCGTATGCATACGAATCGCTGAGCCAGCTGTTCGATGATCCCAAGACCCCGGCGGCGCTGAGCGTGCCGGCCTCACCGTTTCCCTTCCATGGGAACGTCGGCAACCACGGCGCTCTCACCTCGGTGCAGTGCCGCGGCCTGTTCCTCGCCGCCGGTCCCGGCGTTGCATCGAGCGGCTGGGTCGATGACCACGGCCGTCTCATCGACGTCGCGCCGACGCTCCTCGCCATGCTCGGCACGCCTGTCGGTGAAGGCCTCAGCTCCACCGGCTCGGTTCGTTCCGATGCCCGTCTGCGGGCCCAGGACGGCGACGAGATGCGGGTCGTCCTCGACCCGGAATCGGGTCCGGCCCGCCACGTCGTCGCCGTCGTGTTCGACGGCACGAACACCAACCTTCTCGCCGACGCCGTGGCGGCCGGCGAGATGCCCAACGTCGCTTCACTTCTTGCTCGCGGCACCGGGCTCCGTCACGGCATCATCTCCTCCTTCCCCACCGTCACACTCCCCAACCACACGACGGCCTTCACCGGTGTCCACCCGGGACGCCACGGCATCATCCACAACGAGTTCCTCAACGTCGACGGAACGCACACCAACCTTCTCGACTTCGCGTCGATGGTCCACGTGCAGGACTGGCTCTCGTCGGAAGTGGAGACCGTGCACGAGGCCGTTGCCCGGTGGCGCAGCGATGCGTTCACCTCGGCTTCGTACGAGTACGCCGACCGCGGCGCAACCTGGTCGACCTTCGCCGAGTTCCGGGCGAAGCGGCGGCCGTTCTACGCGACGCCGGACATGGTCGCGGCGAATGCCACGGCATGGGCCATCGAGGCGAGCGCGAACTACCGATTCGAGAGCCGCATCGACGAGTCGAGCCTCGGCTCGGCGATCGAGCAGTGGCGCGGGCCCGCCCATACCGGGCATCCGCTGCCGACGCTCCAGCTCGTCAACTTCAGCCTCACCGATGGTGCCGGCCACGAGTCGGGTCCGCACGAGCCCCTCGCCCGCGCCGCGCAGCACGACAGCGACCGCCGCCTCGGGCGCCTCATCGACGCCATCACCGCAGCCGGAGCCTTGGAGCACACGGCCATCGTGGTGCTCAGCGATCACGGTATGGAACAGTGCGACCCGGGGCTCCTCGAGCATCCGGTGATCGGCGACACCGGCCACACCGCCATGCTCGCCGAGCACGGCGTCCGCGAGATCGGCGACGTCCTCCTGCACGTCGGCTGACCCCGTCGTCGGGCTCGCGAGTTGTGTGGCTGGTTGGCGCCACGTTGTCGACGTTGCGACGACAACAACCCGGCGCCACTTCGCCACTTCGCCACACACGTCCGTCGAGTCAGGCCGGCACGCGACCGTGCGCGCAGCGCGCCATCGCCCTGAGGGTGAACGTTCCGACCGGCGACCCGACCCGTCGGAACAACTCTTCACGAAGGGCAGCGCGCACGTCATCGGAACATGCGACGCAGAACACGCCGGCCGGACCGATCCCGGCGAGGAAGCCGCTCCAGAACTCATCGAACGAGTCGTACCGCGTGCTCACATGCAGCGTCGTCTCGACCACACCCTCCAGCCCGGCCTTTTCGAAGAGTTCGACGATCTCGCCTTGGCGCCCGAATCGCAACGTCCGGGCTTCGTCCGGCGCGTTCGGATCGACTGCGAGGGCGGCATCCCAGAAGTGCCGAAGCATCTCCATGCCCTCGGCGAAGTCCCACACGCACGCGGCGACGACACCGCCCGGCCGGACGACGCGTCGCAGTTCACGGGCGGCCTGATCCGGGTCGGTGACGAAGTGCAGCACCAACTGGGCGAGGGCAACATCGAAACGCCCATCCTCGAACGGCACGGCCTCGGCCCGACCGAGCCGCACGTCGACGCCGGGGTGGCGGGCCACGCACTCCGACACGAACGGGGCGGACGGATCACAGGCGAAGACCGCGTCCGCTCCAAGTCGGTCGATGAGGACACCGGTCAACGCGCCGGGCCCGCAACCGACGTCGAGGGCCATCTGTCCGCGCGAAACGCCCACCGCATCAGCGAACACGTCGGCCAACGGCCGCGAGTATCGACCCATGAACCCGTCATAGGCCTTGCCCGAAGTGAGAAACGATTGGGCGCCAGCGGGTGTTTCCATGTATCCCTCCGTCGAACATCGGCCATCAGGTGCGTGTGGCGCCCGACTGACCCTACGCCTGAAGAGGTCCCCTGCTGGCAATTGTCGAGTTGACGCCCCATTGTCGACTTCCCGACGTCGCCAACTCGGCGCCACGCAACTGCGAAGGGCCCACGCATGGGCAGATCGAGCGGCGCGAGGGCGCCGGACGACGGCCCGTGCCTCAGCGGCGCACCTTCGCCCAGGTGCCCGAGGCGGCGCTCGCAGCCACAGCCTCGCAGACCAGCGTTGCCTCATGGCCGTCGGCGAACGTCGGGTACGCCGGCTGCGGTGACGGGCGGCCTGCGACGATGTCGGCATAGACCGCGGCGAACAGGGCACGGAAGGTGTCGGGGTAGCCCTCCACGTGGCCGCCGGGATAGGCGGCTGTGCGCGCCGCCGAGGGGTGGAGAAGGCCGGGATCGCGTTTGAGGATCTCGTTCGGGCGGCCACGGTGCCCGATCCAGAGATCGTCGGGCGACTCGGTGCACCACGACAGCGCCGACGACGAACCGTCGACCTCCCACGACATGGCGTTCTTCCGTCCGGCGGAGATCTGTGACACCGTGGCGGTGCCCCGAGCGCCGCCGCTGAAGCGGAACAACATGCCCGCCGCGTCGTCACTGGCGACGTGTTCGGCTACGCGCTCGACGTCGCCGACGCCATGGGCGGCAAACGATTCGACCTCGCCGATCGTGCGGCGGCGGACATCGAGGAACGTGTGCAGGTCGGCGAACACCTCGTCGATCTGCAGGCCGGTGATGAACTCGACGTTGTCGAACCAGTGGGACCCGATGTCGGCGACGGCACGCAGGCCGCCGGCCTTGTCGGCGACGAGCCGCCAGTTCCAGTCGGTGTCGAGGAGCAACCAGTCCTGCAGGTATCCACCGGTGACGAGTCGGACATCGCCGATCTCCCCGGCGGCGACCATCGCGTGCGCCTGCTGGACGATCGGATAGAAGCGCTGGTTGAAGCACACCGCATGAACGAGGCCGCTCGCAGCCGCCCGGGCGACCAGGTCGGCCGTTTCCGTGGAGTCGAGCGCCAGCGGTTTCTCGCAGATCACGTGCTTGCCGGCGGCGAGAACGGCGTTGGTCTGCTCGTAGTGCGCGTGGTTGGGCGAGGTGATGTGGATCGCGTGGATCTGCGGCTCGGCCAGCATCGCTTCGAGCGAATCGAACACGCGAGGGAGGTTCGCCTGCTCCGCCTTCTCACGCGCCCGCTCGGGGGTGGAGCCCACGATGCCGACGACGTTCACACCGAGACGGCGAAGCGCCTCCGTGTGGGCGACCCCCATGAATCCCGTTCCGACCACCCCAACGTTGATCGTTGCCAATGCATTCGCCATCGTGCGCTCCTCTGCTACCGGACGGGAGATGCTCGCACAGAAAGGGACTGCCACGACCGCATCGAAGGCGGGAGGTGCAATCCGAGGCGGCTACGACTTCTTCTCGATGAAGGACTGTTTGGTACGCCACTGCGACATCGGATACCGGCGCTGCACATGACCCCAGTTCTCGAGGAGGTCAGACGCCTGGTGGGAGATCCGGTACCGGGACACGGCGGTGAAGTAGGCGACCTCGGGGGCGACAAAGCTCGTCGGGAACCGGCGAAGGACGTCGGCATAGGCATCGGCCGCCTCGTCGCCACGGTCGGAGCGAAGAAGCGCCTGTGCTCGTCCGGCCAGGAGTTGGGGCAGGAATTCCGCCGGCGGAAGGTAGCCGTTCCAGCGGTAGAGCTCGACACCGGCACCGTCGATGATGCGGAGGTCAGGCGTCCAGACCTGACGGAACCGCTGAACGGTTTCGACGGTGTTTGATGAGCCGTCCTGGGTGTTGATCTGCACCGGGACGAACAAGCTTGCGATAGCGGCGGACACGGATTCGTCTGGATACGTCACGGCATCCAGTTCGGCGCAACCGCCTCACGTCGGTGAGAAGAAGTCCAGCAGTACGAATGTGTGCTCGGCCTTCGCCGAAGCGACGGCACCGTCGACGGAGCTCTGCCATGCAATCATCTCGTTCTCCCGGCTCGTGAACCCACAATGTACCCGGTGCATCGGCGGCGAAACGTGAACGGCGGCGAAACTGCCGGAGCCTGCGGTCCGTCGCGTCCGAACCGGTCAGGACCTCGACGCCTTGGCCGTCGCCGCGCGATTCGCCCGGTCGATGGCGGCAACCAGCTCGACCTTCGTCATCCGTGAGCGGCCGGAGACGTCGAGACGCTGGGCGACGTCAAGCAGGTGGGCTTTCGTGGCGTTGGCGTTGACGCCGCCAGCGGTCGGAGTCGTGCTCGTGCGGGCGTCCACGCCGACCTTGGCGTCCTGCTCGTCGCTCGGCCCCGGCTCGTCCTTCGCCTCCCAGTGGTCGCCCACCTTCTCGAAGGAGTGCTTCAGCGAGGCGAAGGCAATCCGATGCGCCGCCTCGCCGTCGCCGTGCACCTCCTCGGCCGACTCCAGCGTGTGCATGTAAGTGACCTGGGCCTTCTCCGGTGAACGCTTCAACGTTCCCGGGAGACGCTCCTTTTCCTTCTTGTTCAACACCATCGTCTCGTTCCTCTCCATGTCGTCGACAGGTCGCGGACGTACCCGGCACCGCCTCAGGTCAACCACCGTTCGGTCGAGGATTCGTCGCTTAACGGATCCACAAGGTTCCTCAGGACGGGCGGTCTTGGCCCTGCTTGTTTGGGGGCTCACCGTCGGCATTTCCCGCAACTACTGCGTTGGCAAGCTGATTTGTGCTTGTCCTGACTGGGTCGAAGGGACCTACGGTCCCGAAGGGGCTCGTTCCCGGACGAGACCGACCAGCTTGTCGGGGTTGCGGAGCAGGAAGATCTGCTCGACCAGCGGCTCTCCATCCACGCCTGCCGACGTGTGGAAGACCGCCGCGAACGTCAGTCGCGGCCCGTTCCAGAGCAGTGCCCCGGGCTCGCCGTTGAGCACCGCCGGCTCCCCTCGCACGTCGGGGTGCCGACGCGCCAGTGTGCTGAGGAATCGGGCGATCCGATGCGGTCCGACCACCGGCCGACGGGCGGCGCGGGTGTTCGCACCGCCGTCGCTCAGCAGCACGGATTCGGGCGCAAGCAGCGCTTCGATCGCCGCCAGGTCGCCGGCAAATGTGGCTCGCGAGAATGCTTCGGCAAGCCGCCACTGGTCGGCCGGATCGACGTCTCGGCGACGGTTCGGATCTCGAAGCTTGCGGCGGCCGCGGCTGGCGATCTGCCGGCACGCCACCTCCGTCCGATCGACGGTCGCGGCGATGTCGTGGAACGGCTCGCCGAACACATCGGCGAGAAGGAACACGACCCGCTCGACCGGGTCGAGCCGTTCGAGCATCGTCAAGAACCCGAGGGTCAGCGACGACACGAGATCAGCAGGATCGTCCATGCCGGTGGAGATCATTTCCGGGAGCCATGGGCCGACGTAGCTCTGGGCATCGCGGCGTCGAGATCGCAGCCGATCGATCGACAGCCGACTGGTGACGGTCGTCAGCCACGCGGCAGGACGGTCGATCGACTCCCGATCGGCGGCGTTCCATCGGAGCCAAGCGTCCTGCACCACGTCGTCGGCATCGGAACGCGTGCCACAGATCCGATACGCAAGTCCCCACAGGCGCGACCGTTCCGCCGCGAACGCCTCCATCGCATCGTCGGCCTCAGACTTCGGGTCGGTCACGGGCGCATCCGTTCAGTCCTTGCACAGGCGGGCAGCAACTGCTTCGGCACTAGCGAACGACGCATCGGCCAGTTGGCCTTCGGGCCCGACCCAGTCGCCGACGATGAACACACCGTTGCATCCTGGCGCATGGACCTCCGGACGGCCGGCGAGACCTCCGTTTGCTGCCGACGGGAGCGCGCCGACGACGGTCATGCGGTGCAGATAGCGGCTCGTCACAACCGAATCCGTGCGGACACCGCTGCGCTGGGCGTGGGCCTCGAGCTGCTCCCGCTGGGCGGCCGGATCCTTCGCCGACGACGGCGTGATGTAGGTCGCAGCGTGCGCCACGAAGCTTCCAGGAGGCGCAAGAGCGGCGGCCGGTGAATGCATCGAGAAGTACAGCGGCTCATCGAGGGCGAGAAGCAGCGGATGTGCCGCTGCAGTGCGGAGACCCAGATCGAGCGACGCGACCTCGATCGGTCCGTCGACGGGAAACGGGTCGACACCGAGCAGCGATGCCGTAGCCGACGGAGTCCCGGCCGCGATCACCACACCCGTGTTCGCTCGGTGGACTCCGGCCGAACCGTGGACCTCCCCTTCGCCGGCCGCGGTGACCGAAGCAGACACGATTTCCAACCCGACCGACAGCTCATCGACAAACCGTTGCCACCCGCCGTCGACGTAGCGGACGCCCGGCGCCTGGAGGGCCGTCACCGTCACGTCGGCGCTCAGACGATCGGGGGCGGCACAGTATGTAGACGTACGAATAGCCATCAGGGCAACAAGCCGTGCGCGTTCGCGGAGGTCGCCGACGAATTCCGTGGTCGGGACACCCGACCACTCAGCGGCACGGAGCTTCGGGAGCTTCGCAAAGAACGAACCGAGAGATGCCTTGTCGCGCACACCGAGGTAGCCGCAGGCCACGAGTGAGGCCGCCGAGAAGGGCAGGCGGTCGGTCTTCCCGCACGCCAGGATCGCCCCGCCGGCGATCTGCGGCGGTCCGCCGGGCAGGGCGATGCCAAGGTTGGTCAGAACCCGTTCGGTGGCGCCGCCGAGGTAGACGGCGTGGGGGCCGCGATTAAAGATGAAGCCGTCCTTCGTGTCGGACCTCGCCCGTCCACCGGGGTGCGGATCGAGCACCAGGACCGAGCGACCCCGACGCCGGCAGAGTTGGGCCACGGCGAGCCCGGCGAGTCCGGCACCGACTACGACGACGTCGTGCTGGGTGACTGCGGAGGTTTCGTTTTCGTTCATGCAGAGACCGACGGCCCGAGACGCTCGTTTGTGACAGCACTCGCCAGATTTCGCGACAACCGGATCGGGCAGACCAGTCGTCCTCCTGACATCATGGCCCGATGCACGACATCGTGATCCGCAACGCATCGCTCATCGACGGATCGGGCACGCCTCGGCGGACCGCGGACGTCGCCGTACATGACGGGCTGATCGTCGAGGTCAGCGAGAAGTCGGGCGACATCGGTGCGGGCCGCAGGGAGGTCGACGCTGGCGGCCGACTGCTCACCCCTGGCTTCGTCGACATCCACACCCACTACGACGCGCAGGCGAGCTGGGACCCGATGCTCACACCCTCGTCGTGGCACGGCTGCACCACCGTCGTGATGGGCAACTGCGGCGTGGGGTTCGCCCCAGCACGCCCCGATCGTCATGACTGGCTGATCGAGCTGATGGAAGGGGTCGAGGACATCCCGGGCTCGGCCATGGCCGAGGGCATCACCTGGGAATGGGAGACCTTTCCCGAATACCTCGACGCCCTGGACCGCCAGCACTTCGTCATGGATGTGGGCACACAGGTGGCACACGGTCCTCTGCGGGCCTACGTGATGGGTGACCGGGGAGCCCACAACGAGGAGGCCACACCCGACGACCTCGCCGAGCTCAACCGCCTCGTCGTCGAAGGCCTGCGGGCCGGAGCGCTCGGATTCTCAACGTCACGCACGCCGATCCACCGGTCGAAGTCCGGTGAGCTGGTGCCCGGGACGACCTGCAGTGTCGACGAACTCCTGGCATGCGGCGATGCCCTGGGCGCAGCCGGCCATGGCGTGTTTCAGGGCGCGTTCTGGCACCCCGAGGTGCCCAACGAGTTGACGTGGATGGAAACGATGGCCGCCCGCACCGGCCGTCCGGTCTGCTTCAACCTCAACCAGGTGAAGAGCCATCCCGACGTGTGGCGCGGCGTCCTCGACTCGCTCACCGACTTCCACCGCCGGGGCCTGCCGATCTACGCGCAGGCCGCCGGACGGGCGATCGGGGTCATCATGAGCCTCGAAGGCAGCTTTCATCCCTTCATGGGCAATCCGGTCTGGGAGGCGGTAAAGGCCCTGCCGGTGGCAGCGCAGAAGGCCGCACTTCTTGCCCGACGGGACGAAGCGATCGCCTCCGTCAACGTCGACCTGACCGGATGGTTCCTCGCCGATCACGGCGTCATCGACTACGAACCCGACCCCGCTGTGTCGTCGATCGGAGCTGTTGCTGCGCGCCTCGGCGCAGACCCGCGCACTCTCTTGCTTGACCATATGTGTGCAGATGATCACCAGGGCTTCGTCTACTGGCCGGTGTTCAACTATGCCAACGGCGACCTGTCCATGCTCGAAGCCCTGCACCGCCATCCGGCCACCCGTATGGGGCTCGGCGATGCCGGAGCACACTGTGGAGCGATCTGCGACGGCGGTATGCCAACGTTCATGCTCACCCACTGGGCGCGCGATCGCACTCGTGGCCCAAAGCTCGAACTGGAGTCCGTCATCCATCGCCAGACCAGTCAGACGGCCCTGCTCTACGGGCTCTCCGACCGCGGGCTCGTCGCCCCCGGCCTCCGTGCCGACCTTGCGCTGATCGATTTCGACGCCCTCGGCGCCGAACCGGCAAAGATGATCTACGACTTCCCTGGTGGGGCGCGTCGACTCGCCCAACGTGCCCACGGATATGACCTGGTCATGTGCGGCGGCACCGTCACGGTCGAGCTCGACACGCCGACCGGAGCGCTCCCTGGTCGGCTGCTCCGCGGACCGCGATAAGCCGTCCCGAGACCACCCGGTCGGGCATCGCACACCACCGAGTTGTGCACGCGGCGAATTCACCCATGTGGGATGCCAGTCGGGCCGGTCTGGGATGAGCGGACGCGACCTGCCGGCCGGCAATCCCATCGAACCAGCACTCAGCGCGCTTATGACTTGTTGAGTATCCGCTTCGCCAGGTCTGCGCGAGCGGTGTAAACGCCGTCGACACCGAGCGTCGCCACGAAACGCAGTGATGCCTCGGTATCGGCCGTCCATGTGAACACGGCGAGCCCATGGGCATGATTCCAGGCTACCGATTCCCTCGTCAGCCGGAAGGTCGACCCCCGAAACAACGGGGGTTGCCCGATGGGCGCCGGCGAGCACCACGCCGCACCCGACTGTCGTGCCGAACGCATGATCGGCACCATGGCGTCGGTGACCGTGGTCGTCACTTCAGGGCAGAGCGGGGTAAAAACGTCGATTGCGGCGTCGCCGGCCGACCCGATGTAGACGTCGCCGGTTCGTTTGGTCGAACGCAGGAGCGAGCAGAGCGCCTGTTCGCCACCGGTGACCTTGAACTCCATCGAGATCAAGTCCTTCGGGAACGCCGCCAACACGTCAGGGACCGTAGGTATACGTACTGCTTTGCCGCGTAGCGGGAAGTTCTTCTTCGGTCCGGCCCATCCGTCACCGAGATCGAGATTCCGTAGCTCGGCCAGCGTGGAACGACGGATCGACCGCTGCGTTGGTCCAACCTTCACGATGTCGTCATGAGAGGCGACGAGTTGACCGTCTTTCGTCACCCGAACATCGATGTCGAGCACGTCCGCTCCTGCGGCCTTCGCCGAACGCAGCATTTCGATGGTGTTGGCTGGGCCGAACCAGTCCCCGCTGGCATGGGCGATGATCCGTGTCTTGTCCGAGCGATACGGACTCCTCGGGCACGGAGCGGGTGCAGCATCGGCGACGGTGGTACCAGCCAGTGCGAGGACGATCGCTGCGGCTGTCACGGCGCGGGCGGACCGAAGCCTGCCGCGCTTGCTCATCGACGTCAGCTTGGTCGCTCGCCGATGAGAAGGCTCTGAGTGGCCCGCCCGATGGGGCCGATCTGGTCAGACAGCTGTGCCGCCGCCAGCCCGATGCCGGTCTCACTGACCCGCATGACGCTGTCGACGCAGATCCATTCGCCTTCAGGCATGCGGTGGAGGTTCACCGTCAGGTCGGCGTTGAGGTAGGTGTGCGTCGTCATCGGGAGGAAGCTCCCGATGGCGTTGCTGAAGTCCGACAGTGTGACCGCTCGCTGCGCCGGCGACGCCTCCTCTCCCGCCACGATCGGAACGCGAAGGCGGATCCACGCCGCCCCGGGCCCCGTTCCGAGATCACCGCGGATGAACCGCATGTCCACAGCGTCGCTGTGAAATGCGGGGCGGGTCGCACCCGCGAACGGACGGCCCGGGGCACGACCTGCGTCAGGCCCACGGGGTGGGCAAACCGCCGCATCGGCTTCGGCATTGGGGGCATTGACGTCGAATGGGAAGGAGATGGGCGCCCGGAGCGACCGGAGTCCGACGGCCCGGGCGACCTCGGCGTCGAACGCGTCGCCGGCCCACAGCGAGGCGGTGATCAACTGCACCTTTCGTCCCGGCCGAGTCGTGGCGGAGGCGACCCGCAGCGGAGTGAGCGGAACGGGTCGGAGGAGCTCGACCGTCATGCGGCTCACCAGGTAGGCCGACGGATCGTCGTCCGGACCGGAGCGGTGTTGCTCGACGGCCCGGGTGAGCAGACCGGACGGCGGCCCGCCGTGCTGGGCTGTTGCGACCCACGGTCCGCGGGACAACTCCGTCGGAACCATCACATCGCCGTCAGGTACGTACAGAGCATCAGCCATGAAAGGTGAATACCACACGCTGCCGAGGAGTCCAAGACTGTGCCATGTCGATTGGCCAACGCGCTGGCTCAACGCGTTCATGTGGCGTCCAAGACCGCATCATTGCCAATGGCGCAGCGCAGTCCGGCCAGGCAGAATTCCCCGATGCAAACCACCATTCTGATCAGCGCGGTTGTGCCGATCGTGATCACGATCGTGATCGCCCTCTTTGTCCTGCGGTTCGTCCGCAAGCGCGTTGGCGGGAGTGGCGTTCCCGGACTCGCCGGCCTGGCCGGCCACGGCGGCGGCGGCAAGGGCGGTAGCGCCGGAACGTCCCCGGAGATCGCCCGGCTTCAGGCGACCGGCGCCAAGGCGCGCGCCCGGGTGATGAACGTGCGGTCAACGGGGGTAGTGATCAATCAGATCAATGTGCGATGCGAAGTAACGTTCGAGATTCAGCCCATCGACGGCGAGCCGAGCTTCTCGGGTTCCAAGGTCGTCACGCTCACGCAGACCAACATGCCACGACTCGGCGATCAGTTCCCGTGCTGGTTCGACCGCGCCAACCGATCCCTCTTCGCCGTGGGGCTCGTGCAACAGTTGAGCCACGAGACGGTTTCGTTGTACCGCGAGTTCGGGATTCCTCATCCGCTCGATCCCGATGGGGCTCCCGCCGCTTCGACATCGGGGCCCGCTTCTCCTTCGGCGTCTGGTGCCGCCGACGCCGGTTCGACCGTCGAACAACTCGCTGCGTTGGCGACGATGCATGCGAAGGGTCAGCTCAACGACGCTGAGTTCGCTGCTGCCAAGGCCAAACTGCTCGGATAGCCGGTGGTTGGCAAGCCGCTCGACGCCTTGCCGGTGGTTGGCTGTGTAGCCGGCGGTCGGCTGGCTGGTGACGGGTAACCAATAGGCATCCCCGGCGTACGCTCTGGCGGTGTCCGGGAATCGTCCAGCGGTTCGAGGTGCGCGCGGCGTCAGCATCCGGCCCGCCGCGGAGCGCGACATTCCGCGTCTCGTCGCGGTGGAACTGGACGCCGGCGAGATGTTCCGGACGGTCGGGCTCGATGCCATAGCGGACGAAGAGCCCGACGACCCGGACACGTTGCGTGCGCATATCCAGGACGGAACGGCCTGGATCGCCGAGAGCGACGGCGAAGTCGTCGGTTACGCAATCGCGTCCGTCGTCGACGGCAACGCGCACCTGGGTCAGGTGAGCGTGATCCGCTCGGCGCAGCGCATCGGCATCGGCCGTTCGTTGATCGAACAGGTCGAGCACTGGGGGCGGGAGCGACACCTGGGCGCCGTCACCCTGACCACCTTCGTCGATGTGCTATGGAACGCGCCATACTACGCGCGCTTAGGTTACCAAGCTGTTCCGCATTCCGAGCTCACCCCGGGCCTCGCGGCGATCCGAGAAAACGAAACCGCCGACGGTATCGACCTCCGTCCGAGGATCGCGATGCGGAAGCCACTTGATCCGGAGAAGTCCGACGTTTGACAGCCGGCCGGCCGGAGAGCTGCCACCTCGCCGCTGTTCCGCGTCGTCGAGGCGTCGAGATCGAGCGCCGTGAACCGGCTCGCCAAGGTTCTTCTTCGTCGGGTGGTAAGTGCGGGACTCCCAGCGCCACGCATCGCGTCCGTCAGCGGAGGGCGTTGCGGAGCGCGTCGAGACGCTCGGGCACCGCGGTGTACCAGACCCACAGGCCCCGCTTCTCCCGCGACACGAGGCCGGCGTCGACGAGGATCTTCATGTGATGGCTGACGGTGGGCTGCGATCGGCCCGAAGGCTCCACCAGATCACACGCACAGACCTCACCCTTCGCCGACGCAACGATCGAGAGCAGGATCAGGCGGATCGGATCGGCCAACGCGGCGAATGACTGCGCGAGGAGCTGGGCATCGGCTTCGTCCAGCATCGACGTTCGAACCGGACTGCAGCAGGCGACCGGATCGGCTTGGGGCTTGCGCAAGGTCTTCGTCGACGAGGCCATGAGTACGAGTGTATCGAAGATCGTCGAAGAAATACATTGACAATCGTCGATCTTTCGGCAAGAGTTGTACGTATCGACGATCATCGATACGATCGTCTCGATTACTGAGGAGGAACGCCATGTCTCGTGTCCAAGTTGCGCTCAACGTCGGAGACCTCGACGCATCCATCGAGTTCTACAGCAAGCTTTTCCGCACCACCCCCGCGAAGGTCCGCGACGGCTACGCGAACTTCGCAATCGCCGAGCCGCCGCTTAAGCTCGTGCTCATCGCCGGCCAAGGCGAGCCGGGCACCCTCAACCACATCGGCGTGGAGGTTGAGTCCACCGACGAGGTCGCGGAGGCGGCGAAGCGGATGAACGGGGCACTCGAGGAATCGACGACCTGTTGCTACGCCGTGCAGGACAAGGTGTGGGTTTCCGGACCCGAGATCCCGTGGGAGATCTACACCGTCCTCGCCGACGCCGCCACCATGGCACCCGCCGCTGGCGAGTGCTGCTTCCCCGAAGCCGCCATCTCGGTAACAGTCGAAGCGGTGGTGAACTCCGCTCCGTCGAGTTCCTGCTGCTAGCCCGCCCGCGCATCGTTGCCGTGCCGTTCAGGCAGCGGGTGTAGGTCCGGTCAGGCGGTACACCACCCGGTGCGGCAGAACACCTCCCAGCGCGGTTGGGAGGTGTTTTACCCCCATTTTTTGGGGCAACCTCTCTCCCAACGGAACGGTGAGCTAGGCGAACGGCCCACATCACCAGGCGAAGGACATGTCCATCGCAGGCCGTTTATCGGGAAGTTGCTCATCCACGTTTCGCTCGGGAGTGGCGCGGGTACGTTGGGGTCCACCCGACGAATGAGAGCGGTCGATGAGGCCGGACCAGCGCCGCGATCCATTTGGTGTGACTCGCAAAGGAATTCGGCCGCGCCATGAGTTCGACGACCCGATCGTCGCGGAACTCTTTAGCGTGGAGCGCCTTGAACAGCATGCCCGTACGCTCGCTCTCGCCCAGCGGGTCATAACCACGGACAAGCGAGGACGCGACGTCCACCCTCGCATCGACGAGAACGGCCGCGTCCTTGTCGAGTCGTACCGCCTGCTCGCACGCGCCATTCGTGACGAACGTTCGGTGACGCCGGCCGCTGAGTGGTTGGTCGACAACTTCCCGATCGTTGACGAACAACTCCGCGAAATCCGCGACGACCTTCCCCCCAACTACTACCGCGTCCTGCCGAAGCTTGCCCAAGGTCCGCTCGCCGGATATCCACGCGTCCTCGGGCTGGCATGGGGATACATCGCACACACTGATTGCCGCTTCGACCCGGAGAGCCTCCGCCGGATGGTTTCGGCGTACCAAGAGGTTGATCCCCTGACCATCGGTGAGCTCTGGGCGGTCGCCATCAGCCTCCGCATCATGCTCGTCGAGAACCTCCGACGTCTGACCGAGCAGATCGTGCAACGACGCGAAGCACGGCAGATGGCCGACGAAATCGCCGACGGCATTCTCCGGGCGGACGACGTTACGGCGGCAATCGCCCAGCGGCGCCTCTCGCGCACCGCCCTCCCGACCGCCGCTCGGGTCCAGCTGTTCCAGAGGCTTCGGGACCTCGACCCGTCGAAGACACCGGCGCTGCGATGGCTCGAAGACCTCGTCGCCGCACAGGGAGCGACCGCCGAAGAGGTGGTGCGTGCCGAGCATCAGCGCCAGGCGACGATGAACGTGACGGTTCGCAACGTCATTACGAGCATGCGCCTCATTTCGTGGTTCGACTGGGCGCAGTTCGTCGAGAGCGTCAGCAAGGTCGACGAGGTGCTGCGGTCGCGAAGCGATTTCGCAACGATGGACTTCGCGACGCGCAATCAGTACCGAGATGCCATCGAGGAGTTATCGCGTGACTCGGGCCTGAACGAGATCGACGTTGCCCGCAAAGCTGCGCAGATGGCGGAGGCGAGACCGGCGGGTGAAGATGTCGAATCGTCCCGTGCCGCGCGCCGCCACGATCCCGGCTACTACCTGATCGCCGAAGGGCGCCCCGCAATCGAGCGGGCGCTCGGCGGTCGGATCCGACTGATGGAGCGGCTGCGCCGGATGTTCATCAGGGCCGCTGGAGTCGGTTACCTCTCGACCATCACGTTCGTTGCCGCTCTGACGCTCGCCGTTCCTTTGCTGCTTTCCTGGCTCGGAGAAGCCACGGCCGGCGGGACCATTGCCGTCACCGTCCTTGCCCTCTTTCCCGCGTCGGAGGTTGCGATTGCCGTCGTCAACCGGTTCGTGACCAGAGTGGTGAGGCCCCGGCCCCTCCCGCGGTTGGATCTCACCGACGGGGTTCCGTCGGACCTCCGCACCCTCGTCGTCGTGCCGATGCTCCTGACCAACGAAGCAGAAGTCGCTGGGCAGGTCAGCGGCCTCGAAGTCCACTATCTCGCCAATCGACCCGGCGATGTCCGCTTCGCGCTGCTGTCCGACTGGCGTGACGCGCCAACCGAGAACGTTCCGGGCGACGATGAGCTTCTCGCATGCGCTGTTTCCGCCATAGAGGAACTGAACGAACGCCACGGCGAGACTCCCGACGGTGGCGCACGGTTCCTGGTCTTTCACCGCCGGCGCCGCTGGAACGACGCTGAAGGGTGCTGGATGGGGTGGGAGCGAAAGCGGGGCAAGCTGCACGAGCTCAACGAACTGCTGCTCGGCTCGACAACGACGAGCATCTTGACCACCGGGCGACCGGCATCGACACCGCCAACGGGCGTTCGCTATGTCGTCACCCTCGACGCGGACACCCGAATGCCCCTCGGCGCGGTCGGACGCCTTGTGGGAACCATCGCTCATCGCCTGAACCGGCCCAGCTTCGACCCCCGATCCGGACGGGTCACCGAGGGATACGGTGTGCTGCAGCCACGCATCACCGCGACCCTTCCACCGTCGAGCGGAAGTTCGATCCATCAGAGGATCTACTCCGGTTCGGCGGGGATCGACCCATACGCGTCAGCCGTCTCCGACGTCTACCAAGACCTGTTCCGAGAAGGCAGTTACACCGGCAAAGGGATCTATGACCTCGCCGCCTTTTCTTCCGCGATGCTCGACCGAGTCCCCGAGAACGCACTCCTCAGTCACGACCTCTTCGAAGGCATCTTCGCCCGCGCCGGACTGGTCACCGACATCGAGTTCTTCGAGGAGTTCCCTTCGGACTACCTCGTCTCGACGAGCCGCCAACAACGGTGGGCGCGGGGCGACTGGCAACTCCTCCCATGGATTCTGGGGGTTGCCAGAAACTCCACCACACGCCACGAGCACAACTCCATCCCGAGCATCGCCCGTTGGAAGATGATCGACAACCTTCGCCGCACGATGTCCGAGCCATTTGCGCTCGCCACCCTGGTCGCCGCATGGACCCTGCCCTCGGTCTCCGCGGGAAACTGGACGGCCTTCGTCCTTGCCTCAATGATGATCCCCGCGGCGCTTCCCGTCATGGCTGGCCTTCGGACGCGGCGACCGGGCATCTCCAAGCGCAGCCATCTCCGTGCCATCGCCGCAGATGCCGTCAGCGCCGCGGCCCACGTCGTTCTCAGCATCACCTTCCTCGCCCACCGGGCGTGGACGATGACCGATGCTGCGGCTCGGACGCTGGGCCGTCTGATGATCACCCGACGAAAGCTGCTCGAGTGGACGACCGCAGCGGATGCCAAGGCAAGCAAAACCGTCTCTCGGCTCGACTACTACCGAAGAATGGCGGTGAGCGTCGTGCTCGCCGCCACTACCACGGTCCTCGTGCTCGCCGCTAAACCAGGCGCGGCGGAGTTGGCGGCTCCGTTCGTCTCCCTGTGGCTGCTTGCGCCGCTCGTCGCCCGAATCATCAGCCTTCCGCCGGTCGAACGGGTGGCCGAGCAGCTCTCGGCGGCCGAGATCGAATCGCTCCGGCTCACCGCCCGACGGACATGGCTCTTCTTCGAGACGTTCGTCGGGCCCGAAGACAATGGGTTGCCACCGGACAACTTCCAGGACGATCCGGCGCCACTGATCGCGCATCGAACGTCGCCGACGAACATCGGGATGTATCTGCTGGCGACGGTCACCGCCCGCGATTTCGGATGGATCGGAACCCTCGAAATGGTTGAGCGGTTGGAGGAGACGCTCGCAACGATCCACCAACTCGACCGGTTCCGCGGCCATCTCTACAACTGGTATGACACCCGCGAGCTTCGACGGCTCGAACCCGACTACGTGTCTTCCGTCGACAGCGGCAACCTCGCCGGCCACCTCGTCGCGCTGTCCAACGCCTGCCGTCGGATGATCGAAGAGCCACTCCCGATCGATGCAGCATTCCGAGGAATCCTCGACGCCTTCGCCTTGACGCGCAGCGCATCTCACGACCTGGCCAATCCCAACAATCCCACGCTGGCAAGACAGCATCTCAACGACGCCCTGTCGACACCCGCTGCGAACGGCGCTGCGCTCGCGTCCACCCACGGGGCGTGGCAACGTCAGCTGGGTGAGCTCAGCGCGGCCACCCGCTCGCTGGCGGACGACGCCACCACCCTCGCCGCCGAGCGTGGCAACGAGCAGAGCGAGCTGAACACCTGGGCAGAAGCGGCCCGTCGTGCCGCCACGAGCCACTCGCGAGATCTCGCGTTTCTCCGCCCCCCGACCGAGGCACCGGCCAGGGCGACCATCGCCGATCTCGCCCGAACGACGGCAGACGACATGGGCGACCCCAACGCCGCCGCCGAACTCGTCCGGCGGCTCAACGCAATAGCCGAACAGGCGCAACAACTCTTCCGGGACATGGACTTCACGTTCCTGTTCGACCCGACGAGAAAGCTGTTCTCGATCGGATTCCGGGTTCAGGACCGCTCGCTCGATCCGAGCTTCTACGACCTCCTCGCCTCGGAGGCCAGGCTGACCAGCTTCCTGGCCATCGCCAAGGGGGACATCGAATCGGCACACTGGTTTCGGCTCGGCCGCGCGATGACACCGATCGGCCGCGGATCAGCACTCATCTCGTGGTCCGGATCGATGTTCGAATACCTGATGCCGGCCCTCGTCATGCGGTCGCCGTCGAAGAGTCTGATCGACCAGACGAATCGGCTGGTGGTCGCCCGCCAGATTCGCTACGCCGCGGAGCTCGGCGTCCCCTGGGGAATCTCCGAGTCGGGGTTCAACGCACGCGATCTCTCGCAGAGCTACCAGTACTCAGGCTTCGGAGTTCCCGGCCTCGGCCTCAAACGCGGTCTCAGCGAAGATGTGGTCATCGCCCCGTACGCAACGGCTCTGGCGGCGATGATCCAGCCAAAGGCCGCCGTCAAGAACTTCGCCCGACTTCGGGCGGCCGGGGCGGCGGGACGATACGGCTTCCGCGAGGCCCTCGACTACACCGACCGACGGCTCCCCGAAGGAGACAGCGTCGCCGTCGTCAACAGTTATATGGCTCACCACCAGGGCATGACGCTGGTGGCCATCGGCAATGTCCTCAACAACTTCGCGATGGTGGAACGTTTCCACTCCGACCCGATGGTGGAGGCGGCCGAACTCCTGTTACAGGAACGGATGCCCCGCGACGTTCTCGTGGGCCGGCCGCGAGCTGAGGAGGTGAAGAGTGCCGCCGACGTCCATGAACTCGTCCCGCTGATCGTTCGTCGTTTCACGTCGCCCAACGACCCGGTCCCGCGCACCCACGTGTTGTCGAACGGTCGCTACGCCGTCATGGTGACCGCCGCCGGGTCAGGGTACAGCCGCATCGGTGACATTGCCGTGACACGGTGGCGCGAAGACACCACCTGCGACGGATGGGGGAGCTATCTCTACCTTCGGGACACAGCCTCCGGCGCGGTGTGGTCGGCCGGGTATCAGCCGATCGGGAAGGAAGCGGATTTCTACGAGGTCGTCTACTCCGAAGACCGGGCCGAATTCTCCCGCCGCGACGGCAGCATCTCGACCAGGCTGAGCATCGTCGTTTCGGCCGAGCACGACGCCGAGATACGCCATTTGTCCATAACGAACCACGGCTCGCGCGAGCGCCAGATCGAGTTGACCTCCTATGCCGAGATCGCCCTTGCGCCGCAAGCTGCCGACGTCGCCCACCCGGCATTTCAGAACCTCTTCGTGCAGACCGAGTTCGTTCCCGAGGCCGGCGCCCTCCTCGCCACACGCCGTCCGCGTTCCAGCGACGAAACACCGCTGTGGGCGGCCCACGTCGCCGCCGTCGACCATGAGCCCGGTGCGCAGCTCCAATACGAAACCGATCGCGCCCGCTTTCTCGGTCGGGGACGCTCAGTCCATGCTCCGGCTGCTGTCGTCGACGCACAACCGCTCTCCAACACCGTCGGCTCGGTGCTCGATCCAGTCTTCAGCCTGCGGTGCCGGGTCACGCTCGCGCCCGGCGCAACCGCCCACACCGTCTTTTCGACCGTCGTTGCGAAATCGAGAGAGGAGGTCCTCGACCTAGCCGACAAGTATCGCGATCGGGCAACGTTCGAACGAGCGGCGATCCTGTCCTGGACGCAGGCCCAGGTCCAGCTGCACCACCTTGGCATCCAGTCGGACGAAGCTCACCTCTTCCAGCGCCTGGCCAACCGAATCCTCTACCTGGACAAGTCCTTGCGGCCGACCAGCACTGTGTTGGAGCGCAACGAACGGGGCGCGCCAGGCCTGTGGGCCCACGGCATCTCCGGCGATCTTCCGATCGTCCTTGTGCGCATCGAGGAGGCCGAGGAACTCGACATCGTCCGTCAACTCCTGCGCGCCCACGAGTACTGGCGATGGAAACTCATCGACGTCGACCTCGTAATCCTGAACGAGCATGGCGCCACCTACGCCCAAGACCTCCACGGCGCGCTCGAGGCGGTCGTGCGTTCGAGCCAGTCCGTTCTCGCCCGCGACAACGAGCCCGTCCGCGGCGCCGTCCACCTCGTTCGCGGCGATCTGCTCTCCTCCACCGACCGGACGCTTTTCTACAGCGCCGCCCGTGCCGTTCTGCTCAGCCGTCTCGGAAGCCTCGCCGAGCAGCTGGCTCGACCGGACCGCACTGAACGGATCGCCAAACCGAGCACTCCCGTCCGGCCGAAGAAGGCATTGGGCCAGCCGTCAGCTGTTCATCTCGACTTGGAGTTCTTCAACGGGCTCGGTGGATTCGCCGACGACGGGCGCGAGTACATCACCGTTCTCGGCCCGAGGCAATCGACGCCCGCGCCGTGGCTGAACGTCATTGCCAACGATTCCTTTGGGTTCCAGGTGTCGGAGTCGGGTTCGGGCTACACGTGGTCCGAGAACAGTCGCGAGAACCAGCTCACAACGTGGTCCAACGACCCCGTGAGCGACCCCCCGAGCGAGGCGATCTACGTCCGCGATGACGAGAGCGGCGAGCTGTGGGGCCCCACCGCGCAACCGATCCGATGCCCGGACTCCACCTACGTCGCCCGGCACGGTGCGGGGTTCAGCCGGTTCGAACACATCCACGACGGCATCTCGCTGGACCTGCTCCAATTCGTGCCGCTCGACGACTCGGTGAAGGTCTCGGTCCTGACCATCGAAAATCGCTCGGGCCGAGCAAGGCGGCTGTCCGTGACGGCCTACGTCGAGTGGGTTCTCGGCTCGTCGCGGGGGGTGACGGCACCCCGGATCATCTCGTCGCTGGACCCGCAAACCCATGCGTTGTTGGCTCGGAACCCGTGGAATCCCGATTTCGGCGATCGCGTCGCATTCCTCGACCTCGGTGGCATCCAGACCGCGTGGACCACGGACCGGACCGAATTCCTCGGCCGCAACGGCACCATGGATCGGCCCGACGCGCTGGAGCGCGGACGATCGTTGCCGGGAACAGTCGGTGCCGGCCACGATCCGTGCGCCGCGCTTCAGGCGACGCTCGAGCTCGGCATCGGGGCACGGACACAGGTGGTCGTGCTGCTCGGTGAGGGTGCCGACGCCGAATCGGCGATCGACCTCGTACGCCGGACGCGCCAAGCCAAGCACGACGAAACGCTGCGAAAGGTGCAGAGCTATTGGACCGATACGCAATGCACGATCCAGGTGAGCACGCCAGACCGCTCCATGGACATCATGCTCAACGGCTGGCTCATCTACCAGACGCTGGCGTGCCGCATGTGGGCGAGATCGGCCTTCTACCAAGCCGGCGGCGCATACGGGTTTCGCGACCAACTCCAAGACGTCATGGCTCTCCTCACGGCGAAGCGAGAGATCGCCCGCGAGCACCTTCTGCGGGCGGCGGCGCGCCAGTTCGTCGAAGGAGACGTCCAGCACTGGTGGCATCCCCCGTTGGGTCGGGGGGTCAGAACCAGGATCTCCGACGATCGCCTCTGGCTGCCCTACGTCGTCCAGCGCTACCTCACGGTCACCGAGGACCGGACAGTCCTCGACGAAACGGTGCCGTTCCTCGACGGGAAGCACCTCCTTCCCCACCAGACCGACGCCTATTTCGAGCCGGAGCAGTCCGCCACGTCGTCGACGATGTTCGAGCACTGTGCGGCGGCCTTGGACTGCAGCCTTGCGGTCGGCTCGCATGGGTTGCCCCTCATCGGGTCGGGCGACTGGAACGACGGCATGAACCGCGTCGGCGAAGGGGGCCGCGGCGAAAGCGTCTGGCTGGGTTGGTTCCTGTATGCCACATTGGCCTCGTTCGTGCCGATTGCCGAGTCCCGCAACGAGGGCCTTCGGGCCGAGCGCTGGAGAGCGCACATGAAGTCGCTCCAACACGCCCTCGAACACGAGGGCTGGGACGGTGACTGGTACCGCCGGGCGTTCTTCGACGATGGAACTCCGCTCGGCTCGGCGTCGAACACCGAGTGCCGGATCGACTCGATCGCCCAATCGTGGGCCGTCCTCTCGGGAGCGGCCGATCCTCTGCGCGCACAGCAGGCTATGGCGGCGGTCGATCACTACCTGATCCGACGCAGCGACGGACTTGTTCCGCTCTTCACTCCGCCGTTCGACCGGTCTGACACCGATCCGGGATACGTCAAGGGGTATGTGCCGGGGATCCGGGAGAACGGCGGCCAGTACACCCACGGTGCAATCTGGACGGCCATGGCATTCGCGGAGCTCGGTGACGGGGATCGGGCCGGCGAACTGTTCTCGCTTCTGAACCCGATCAACCATGCCAGCACGCGGGCTGGCGCCCTGCGGTACAAGGTCGAGCCATACGTGATGGCCGCCGACGTGTACACCGAGCCTCCGCACGTCGGCCGCGGTGGTTGGACCTGGTACACCGGATCCGCCGGGTGGATGTACCAGGCGGGCGTCGAGGCGATCCTAGGCTTTCGCCTTCGCGGCGCGACGTTCACGATCGAGCCCTGCATCCCTTGCTCCTGGCCTGGGTACGAGATCGACTTCCGCTATCACTCCGCGAGGTACGAAATCGTCGTCGAGAATCCTCACGGGGTCAGCGGCGGTGTGTGTTCCGTCGAACTCGACGAGGTCGCGCTGCCCGCCGGAACTTCCGCGATCCCCCTGGCCGACGACGGCCAGACACATCGGGTGCGCGTCGTCCTCGGCTAGATGCGTACCTTCAGTCGATCCGGCGCGGTCGGCGGGAAATGGTCGCCACAATGCTCCGCCAACGAGTCGTCGACGTGTGCACCAACTCAAGGAACTCCGCCAGGTCACTCATGCGCACAGGGTAGCGACCTGAACCACGCCGGGCTTGAGGACTACCCGGGGCACACCGCAATCCCGTTCAAGAGGTGAAAC
>JANOHI010000459.1:0-9121 GCA_031406385.1 Acidimicrobiia bacterium | reverse complement strand
CCCTTCTCGTTCGCGGTCTCCCCGGCGCCGATGCGGCCGCCTAACTCGCTGCACTTTTGCTGTCGGCGATCGGCGAGCCGATCGCCGTCGACGGCGACAAGTGGACGGTGAGCGCCAGCATCGGGGTTGCGTTCACCCATGACTCGGGCACGGTCGATACCCTCCTCGCCGCTGCCGATGCCTCGCTGCGCGACGCGAAACGCCACGGCAAGGGCTGCTACCGGATCACCACGGTCTGAACGCCGCTGGCTGATGCCAGGCTTGGTCTTCATGAGCGAGCAACGCCGAACGCTGTATCCCGAAATCGAGCCGTACTCGTCGGGCCGTGTACGAGTGTCGGAGATCCACGAACTGCATTTCGAAGAGTGCGGCAACCCGGACGGCAAGCCGGTGGTGTTCCTGCATGGCGGTCCGGGTGGTGGCATCGAGCCGAAGTACCGCCGCTACTTCGATCCGGCGGCCTATCGCATCGTGCTGTTCGATCAGCGAGGGTGCGGACAGAGCACACCGTTCGCGTCGCTCGAGGAGAACACCACGTGGGACCTCGTCGGCGACGTCGAGCTGCTGCGTTCGCACCTGGGCATCACTGCCTGGCAGGTGTTCGGCGGGTCCTGGGGTTCCACGCTCGCACTGGCCTATGCCCAAACGCATCCCGACCGCGTCACGGAACTTGTCCTGCGTGGGATCTTCATGCTCCGGCCGGAGGAGATCCGGTGGTTCTACCAGGATGGTGCGAGCTTCGTCTTCCCTGACGCATGGGAGCCATATCTGCAGCACATCCCGCCAGTAGAGCAGCATGATCTTCTGCGCGCGTACTATTCTCGCTTAACCAATCCGGATCGCTTCGTTCAGCTTGGCGCCGCGAAGGTCTGGAGTGTGTGGGAGGGCAGCACGAGCTGCCTGCTGCCGAACGAGGAGCTGATCTCCCATGCTGCGGACGACGACTTCGCCCTCGCGTTCGCCCGGATCGAATGCCACTACTTCGTCCACGGCGGCTGGCTCACCGACGGCCGCGAACTCCTTGCGAACGTCGACCGTATCCGTCATATCCCCGGCGTCATCGTGCAGGGTCGCTACGACGTCGTCTGCCCAGCCAAGTCGGCGTGGGAGCTGCATCGGGCCTGGCCTGAGTCCACGCTGCGGATCGTGCCCGATGCCGGCCACTCGGCCGGGGAGCCGGGCATCGTCCACGAGCTCGTGACCGCGACGGACGCCTTCCGGGCGGCGCGTTTCGCCACTCCGTCGTAGCCAGCCCATCGCTATCCACGGTCCCGTTCTGTGGATGTTGACGCCAGAAAAGTCGACTTGGCGACGTCACCAACGCGACAACTCGACGCCAACTCGCCACGCAACATGCCATCGCGCCGCAGGGCTATGCCACAGTGGTTCAGTGCCCCGCATCGATGCCAATGGTCTGCAGTTCCACGTCGAGACCCTCGGGTCGCCGGGAGATCCCGCCATGCTGATGGTCAACGGATTCGGTTCGCAGATCAACGGATTCGACCCCGGCATGGCTGACATGTTCGCCCGACGCGGACGGTTCGTGGTCCGCTACGACAACCGTGACGTCGGCCTGTCGACCCGCCTCGACGGACACCCGATCCCCGTTGCCGACCTCGTCGACGCACGCAGGAACGGCACCGAGCTTCCCGACGTCGCCTACACGTTCAGCGACATGGCAGCCGACGGGATGGCGATCCTGTCGGCCCTCGGCATCGAACGGGCCCACATCGTCGGCAGTTCGATGGGCGGCATGATTGCCCAGACGATGGCGATCGAGCATCCGGCCCGACTGCTCAGCCTCACCTCGATCATGAGCACGACAGGCGAGCCCGACGTCGGCCAGTCGACGACCGAGGCCAACACAGCGCTCATGAGTGCGCCGGCAACAACCCGCGAGGATTACATCAGCCAGGGGGTGCGCAACCGCGTCGTCTACTCCTCCAAGCGTTTCTACGATCGGGAGTTCGAAGCCTTCCGACTGGCCCGGGACTGGGATCGAGGGCTCTACCCCGAAGGCACGGCGCGCCAGCTCTGTGCAATGCTCGCCTCCGGTCCGAGGGCCGAGGGACTCGCCGCCCTCGACCTCCCGACACTGGTGATCCACGGCCGCGACGACACCCTCATCCAGCCGAGCGGCGGCCTTCGCACTGCCGAACTCGTGCGCGGGTCCGTGTTCGCGTTCCTCAGCGACATGGGCCACGACTACCCCCGGCCGCTTTGGCCGACACTGGTCGACCTCATCGTCACCCATCAGGACCGGGCCGGCCACGGAGATCTTGCCTGAGCGTCTGCTGAGCGGTTCCGCTGGTGGATGCTGCCGGATTCGGTAACGTCATCAGGATGCCCCGAGTTCTTGTTGTCGACGACGAGGTTGACCTCGCCGAAGGCATTGCCGATGGCCTGCGTAACGAGGGCTTCGAGGTGGTGCTCGCCCACGATGGCGACACCGGCTTCGACATGGCGACCGAGGGCGCGTTCGACGCAATCGTGCTCGACATCATGCTGCCGAAGCGCAACGGCTACCGGGTCTGCGGAGATCTGCGCGCGCTCGGCAACAGCACGCCGATCCTCATGCTCACCGCCAAGCGCGGCGAATTCGACGAGGCCGAGGCGCTCGACACCGGAGCCGACGACTACCTCGGCAAACCGTTCTCGTTCGTCGTGCTCCTGGCGCGGCTCCGTGCGCTGCTCCGGAGGTCCACGTCGATCGCCAGCGGTGACAGCGGACGAGTGCAACGCGGCGACATGATCGTCGACCTCCGCCAGCACCGGGTGTGGCGCGGCAGCGACGAGATCGCGGTGACCGCCCGCGAGATCTCGCTGTTGGCGGCGATCGTGCGGTCGAGTCCGGATCCCGTGAACAAGACGACCCTGCTCGAAGATGTGTGGGGTTCCGATTTCGAGGGCGACCCGAACGTCGTCGAGGTCTACGTGGGTTACCTCCGCAAGAAGATCGATGCGCCGTTCGGCCGTGCCGGCCTGCAGACGGTTCGCGGCGTCGGCTATCGCTTCGACCCCGAACGTTGACGCGAGCATGAGTCGGCTGCGTGCCCTTCCGGTGGCGGCACGCGTCGCGGCGATCTCGGCGGTGGTGCTGACCTTCGGCGTCTTGCTCGGTGTTGCGGCATTTCGGTCGGCTCTTCAGCGAACGCAACTGGAGAGCCTCGACGTGAGCATCGACACCCAGATGGCCAACCTGCGTGAGCTCGCCGTCGAAGGTCCGATCCCGGCGCGGTTGGCCACGGCCCGGGATTCACCGCTGTTCTGCCAGATCGTCTCGGAATCGGGCAAGGTCTTGGGGGCATCGGCCAACGTGAGCGACATGGAACTCATGGTCGACCCGGAGTCATCGGTGATGCGAGGCGGAGCGGTCGATCGCGTGACCGCCCAGGTGGACAGCGTCGACGTGCGCCTGACCAAAGAGCGGGTGACCACCACAACGGGCCCGGCGTGGATTCTGGTTGCCGCGCCCCTGAAGAACCTCCGCGATGCCGAGGCCTCGCTCATGCGGCAACTCCGGGTGGGCGGGCCCCTCCTCGTCCTGTTCGGCACGATAGGGATCTGGGTAGTGGCGCGCCGGGCGCTGCGACCCGTTGATCTGCTTCGTCGCCAGGTCGACGCCATCAGCACAATCGACCTCGCCGCCCGGGTCAGCGAGCCGAGGTCTGCCGATGAGGTGGGACGCCTCGCCCGCACGATGAATCGTCTGCTCGACCGCCTGCAGGTCTCACACGATCGTCAGACGCGTTTCGTCAGCGATGCGTCACATGAGCTGCGCAGCCCGCTCGCCACCGTACGGACCCGACTGGAGGTTGCGCTTCGTGCCCCGGAGAAGGCCGACTGGAAGGGCGTTGCCGAGGCATCGCTGCGGCAGACGACGCGAATGGAACGTCTTGTGGACGATCTGTTGATGCTCGCGCGCACCGACACGCGGAGGGTGGTGGACCCGGTCGTCGTTGATCTGGACGAGATCATCCGCGAAGAGGTCGGCTACCTCCGTTCCACAAGTGGTCTCGTGCTCGACACGAGCCGCGTGTCCGGCGGCCGGGTCCTTGGTCGGCCTGATGATCTGCGCAGGGTCATCGTGAACTTGACCACCAACGCCATTCGCTTCGCCCGGACCGCAGTGTCGGTGTCGCTCCTTCCTTCGGAAGACTCCGTGCTCTTGACCATCGACGACGATGGGCCCGGCGTGCCGATCGATCAGCGCGACCGCATCTTCGATCGCTTCACCCAGCTCGAGGAGTCCCGCGTGCGAGGAGGGCGAAGCGGTGCCGGTCTTGGCTTGGCGATCGTGGCCGACGTGGTTGCCCGCCATGGCGGGTCGATTCTGGTTGGCGAGTCCCCAACCGGCGGGGCGCGTTTCTCCGTGACCCTTCCCGGGGCAACCTGAACGAGCCGCGGCCCCGCCGTAGCGTCTTCGCCGTAGCGGCCCGGCCGTGGCGGGCTCGGCATGGCGGGCTCAGGTTCTCGCGTGAACTTCGGTACGGTGTGGCCGTGCCCGTCCTGCCCGAACGCATCGAGACCTGTCATCCACCCATGGGCGAACGGCCGCGCCGGGGCTCGATGATGGTGTTTCCTCGATGATCGATCTGCCCCGGTTCCCGACGCAGCTCGTCGGCAGTTGGAGCAAACCACACTGGCTGTGCGACCACGAGAAGGTCTACGACGCCGAGGGCACGTGGTGGCGCGTCGCGCCAGAACATCTCGACGAGGCTCACGACGATGCCGTCCGTCTGGCCATTGCCGATCAGGAGCGGGCCGGGCTGACGTTCATCACCGACGGCGAGCAGCGCCGCCAAACATTCTCCGGACACTTCACCCTCGGTCTCGGCGGACTCGACACCTCGCCCGACGCGCAGAGCGCTCCGGTGTTCCGTCCGTTCGACGTGGCCGACTACATGACAATGAAGCCCCGTCCGGCGCCGGTCGAGGGGGCTCCGGTGAGGCCGCGCACGGTGCAGCCCCGAGTCGTCGGACCGGTCCACTGGCTGGCACCGATGGTCGGACCGGCGTCGGCGTTTCTCCGGACGAACGCGCAGTGCCGTTCGAAGGTCACCGTCATCGGCCCGACCACGCTCGCTCTTCGTCTCATCGATGAGCATTACGGAGCGCTCGATCAGCTGGCGTTCGCACTCGCCGATGCCCTCAACGTGGAGCTGCGGCTTCTCGAGCAACTCGGCGTCGACCTGATCCAACTCGACGAGCCCGAGGTGCATTTCCGGTACTCGTCAGTTGCCCCTTTCGCCACCGAGGCGCTCGATCGAGCGCTGCGCGGGATCACCACTCCCACTGCGGTTCACGTTTGTTACGGCTACTCGAAGAACATCGCCGAGAAACGGGCGACACCGATCTACGCCCAAGCTCTTGATCTGCTCGCCGCCAGTTCGGTGGCCAGCATCAGCCTCGAATACGCCCAGCCGAACCACGCCCCCGATCTGCTCGAACACTGCGGCGCAAAAAGCGTCATCCTTGGTGTGCTCGACCTCGACACCGAGGCTCCGGTGGAGTCAATTGATGGCATTCTTTCGCGTGCCGCTGCCGCGGTTGAGGTCGTCGGCCCGGATCGGCTCGCGCTCGGTCCCGATTGCGGGATGTGGTTCCTGCCCAGGGCGAAGGCGTCGTCGAAGATCACGGCCATGGAGCAGGCCGCTCAGGTCCTGCGCGCTCGGCACGGGTAGGCGCCGCTTTCGACGTCATCATGGTCACACCGTCCTTTGCGTTGGCAAGTATCAGATCATCTGTGCGCTTACCAGGTGGCGGAAGGGTCGAGCGCAGCCACTTCGGTGAACGACTGGTAGACGTCGGCGAACGCGGCACTTCGCGTCGTCCGATCGCCGGGGACGGGAGTTGTGGCTGGGGCGACGAGCCCGGCCTCGTCGAGCGTGGTCACCAGATCGTCGAGGGCGCGGTCCCGCTCCGACTCCGTCATGCCGGTGAGTAGATCGCCGACCATCGGCCACAGGTCATCGAGCTGCGCCTGCATGCGCGACGCATGAACGACGGCGAGGCGGCCGGTGAGCCCGATCGCGTGGCGGCGGTGCCACCCCTCCTCGTGGCCGGCCCGGGCGGCGAGAGCGCCGAACGCAACGTGGTCACGAGCCGCAAGTGCGCTCCACCGGTGTCCCTCCACGATGTCGTAGACGAGGTGGCGGACGAGATGACGTTCCCACGGCTGGGCATCCCCCTCGACCAGCGCGCAGCATCGCCATTCCGCAGGCGGCCGCAGCGTGACGAGGGCGTCGCGGTCGGGCCGGTCCGGCCACACGACGGCATAAATCGCGCGGGCATGGCCCATTTCGTCCTGGGCGATCGACGCTGTGGCCAGGTCCTCCTCGAGGAAGGGCGAGAGGCCGAGCCATTCGCTGTGCCGGTGCCCGATGACGAGCTCGTCGTCGGCCAGCGCCAACGCCATGGCCAAGACATCGTCCCCCAACGTCATTGCTGGGCGCTCGCATCGCGAGAGAGGTTGCCCCCATATATGGGGGCAGAACGCCTCCCAGCGTCGTTGGGAGGTGGATTGCCCCCAGGAATGGGGGCAACCTCTCTCCCAACGACAACAGCGGCAGCGGCTCGGCGGTCCTGGCGGCGTTCGGCGATCTTCTTGCCGTCGTTGCGGCCCTGGGTGCGGCCTGCGGTGACTGCGAGGTCCGAGGGGTCGACCTCGACGATGTGGGCACGAGCGACTACCCAGGCCCGCGAGCCCTCGCCTCGACGGACGTAGGTCTCCCGGGCATACAGGACCGCCATCTCCTCGTCCGGAGCATCCAGTGCACCCGCATGACGGAAGGATTCACGACCGTCTTCGCTCAGGAATACTTCATAGGTGGGCATAGCGATCAGCTCCTCGGCGCGCCCATGACATCGATGGCCGAACGACAGCCCCCGCACCATGCCACCGCACGGCAGGCCGTTGCCCCAACAGGATTGATCGGCCGGAGCATCTGCGCCCCGCAAGACGGACACGCGGGCGTCGAAAGCGCAGTGGTGGCGACGGCGATCCCCAATGACGCCAGTTGTGCGACGCCTCGAGAGGTAATGCGGGAGGAATCCCATGACGGTTCGACGCGCCACACGACCGTGCACTGACGCACTCCCCGCGCCCGCACGTCATGCTCTACGTCGCGTGCAATCAATGCAAGCGCCGGGCACCCGAGGAACGTGGGCAGGAGCTCAACGACCACCGAACCGCCATCGTCGATACGAACGTCGTGGACCAGCCCCAGGTCGCCGATGGTGACCCCGCCGAGCTCGGGGTCGACGACGGCACCGACAGCGCGCTCGACCTCGTCTCGATCGAGAGCCGAGGTGGTGTCGTTCATCGCGCCCCGCTCGTTGCCAGCGAGTCGACGTCCAGCGCCAAACGCACCCACTCGGTGTTCTCCCACGCCAGGCGCGACTGATCTATGCGCGCTTGGGAGTCGGGGCCGACGTTGCGTTGGGTTGCGCCCAGTGCGCTCCATTCGATCGGTCCGAGCGCCCAACGACCATCCCGATCGCGATGCAGTGCAGGGTCGGGGACGACGAACCCATAGTCGTGGAGAATGGGGACGAACTTCTGCACGAACCGGTCGCGCAGCTCCTCGTTCGTCGCCGATTTGATCTTCCACCGGATCAGCAGGTCGTCGGGTTTCGTCGGCGGACCGAAGAAGTGGACGACGGATTCCCACCAACGGTCGAGCGCGTCCTGGAACAGGGCGCCCTGCAGATCGGTTCCCTCGGCCAACGTGAGGAGCATCTCCTCGCCGTGTCGCATGTGGAAGCCCTCTTCGCTGACGATGCGCCGGAGAATCCTCCGGTATGGCCCGTAGGAGCACTCCTTGAGGACGGCCTGCTGCGTGGTGAGTGCGGCGGCATCGACCAGGAACGCGATCACGATCTGATCGGCCCATGTCTCGGCCTTGTAGTGGAACACGTTGTGGAAACGGGTGCGGCCGTGCACGAGATCGTCGAGCATCTCGGGCCGGCTCTTCACGTCGAGATCGACGGCGACCATATAGAGCAGGTGGGCGTGGCCAATCTCATCCTGGGTTTTGGCAAGGAACGCCAGCTTGCGGTGGAGCCCAGGCGCCCGTGACACCCAATGCCGTTCGCAGAGCCCACCAAAGAGTTCGGAGTTGGCGTGCATCTCGATGAATCGGAATACTTCGGCCCGGTAGCGCTCCGGCATGTCGTCGCCGGGCTCGACGATTCCTCCGGATCCGATGAACTCGTCGAACGCCTCTTCCGACGCCCAGGTGCGCATGAGTGCACTCTATGCCTCGGCGCGAGAACACCGGCCTCGGCTTGGCACCCACCAGAACCCCGCCCTGACACTGCACCCTGACACTGCACCCTGACACTGCGCTCCGACACTGCACCCTGACACTGCGCTCCATTGCACCCACCACGAGCCCAGCGTGGCACCCACCAGCACCCCGCCCTAGCCTGGAACCATGGCAAGCGATTTCCCGACCCCCTCCCTCACCGACTGGAACGCGTTGGCGTCCAAAGAGGCCAAGGTCGACTCCCCCGAAGTCCTCACCTGGCACACCCCGGAGGGCATCGACGTGAAGGCGCTCTACACCGCCGCCGACCTCGAATCCCTGGAGCTTGTCGACACCCTGCCGGGCTTCGCCCCGTTCACCCGCGGTGTGAGGGCCACCATGTACACCGGCCGTCCTTGGACGATCCGGCAGTACGCCGGGTTCTCCACCGCTGAGGCGTCGAACGCGTTCTACCGGAAGAACCTCGCCGCCGGTCAGCAGGGCATCAGCGTTGCCTTCGACCTGGCGACGCACCGCGGCTACGACTCCGATCACCCCCGGGTCACCGGCGACGTCGGCAAGGCGGGAGTCGCCATCGACTCCGTCGAGGACATGAAGATCCTCTTCGACGGCATCCCGCTCGACAAGATGAGCGTGTCGATGACGATGAACGGTGCGGTGCTCCCGGTCCTGGCCGGCTACATCGTGGCGGCCGAAGAGCAGGGCGTGAGCCCCGACAAGCTGGCCGGGACCATCCAGAACGACATCCTCAAGGAGTTCATGGTCCGCAACACCTACATCTACCCGCCGGAGCCGAGCATGCGGGTGGTGGCGGACATCATTGCCTACACGGCCGAGAAGATGCCGAAGTT
>JANOHI010000458.1:0-10219 GCA_031406385.1 Acidimicrobiia bacterium | reverse complement strand
TTCGACTTCGAATCGGTGTCCTCGCCCACCCGGCTCTCTGCGCCGGCCGTGCGGTCCGCCCGCGGCGCTGCGGCGGAAAAGGCGTCGTGGTCGGTTGCGAACAATCGGATCGCTGCAGCTCTTCGCTCGTACGAACCGTCGCAGATCGGCTTCATCGGCGGAGCCCGTCTGACCAACGAAGATCAGTACGCATATGTTCGACTGGCGAAGCAGGTCCTCGGGACCGACAACGTCGATGCGCAGCTCGGCGACGGCCTCACCGCCGATGCGTGGCTCGGCTTCCCGCGGGCGACAATCGACGACCTCGGCGCCGCGGGGGCGATCGTGCTGCTGGGCCCTGACCTGAAGGAGGAGCTCCCGGTCCTCTTCCTCCGCTTGCGCGATGCGGCCACCGCAAAACGCGTCCCGGTGGTGGAGTTCGCGACGGCGCCGACCGGTTCCACGCCGTATGCAACGACGTCGGTCCGCTATCGACCGGGCGAGGTCGCGGTCGCAGCAAAGGCGGTTGTCGCCGCTGCGGGAGGGACTGCTGCCGAGCGGCAGATCGGCGGTGCCGAGAGCGATGTCGTCAACGCCGCAGGTACCGTACTCGCCAAGGCCATCGCCGGCGGTAAGAAGATCGTCGTGGTCCTCGGCCGCGGTTCCATGGCAGAACAGAGCGCTTCCTTCGTCGAGGCGGCCCTTTGGCTATGCGGCGCGTCGCCGGAAGCCGTCGTGCTCCCGGCAATGCGGCGGGCGAACCTGCACGGTGCCCTCGACATGGGCATGGCGCCCGGTCTGTTGCCCGGTCGGGTGACCCAGAGCGAAGGAGCCGCCTGGTACGGCGCTCATTGGGGCAGCGCGCCGACAGCGGTCGGCCTCGACACGATGGGCATGCTCGCCGCCGCTGCGGCGGGAACCATCAAGGCCCTGGTTCTGCTCGGAGCCGATCCGGTTGCCGATTGCCCCGATCGCGCGCTTGCTGAATCGGCGCTGTCGAAGGTCGAGTTCCTCGCTGCGATCGACACGCTCCCGAACGCTTCCAATGACCATGCCGATGTGATTCTCCCTGCCGCCGGGTTTGCCGAGAAGTCGGGAACCACGACGAACCTTGAGGGCCGCGTCACCGTGTTGAACTCCAAGGTCAGCGCCGTCGGCACTTCCCGGCCCGACTGGATGATCGCATCCGAGCTTGCCCTGATCCTCGGTGTCGACTTCGGCTACGAGCTCGTCGGTGACATCACCGCCGACATCGCCGCGGTGGTGCCGACGCACGCCGGTGCCACACCCGATGCCCTCAGCCGCTCCGCCAATGCCGACGGCATCCTCGTGCCGGTTTCCGAGGTTACCCCCGAGTCGATGCCAGGGGCGCCAGCCGACGGTGCAGAGGCACCCGACGAGCCCGTGATGCCCGCACTGGCTGTTCCCCGGCCGATTCGCGTCCGATCGACAGAAGGCGTGGTCCCGGTCCCCGACTCGTATTCGCTGCGCCTCGTCACCTCACGAGTGCTCTACGACCTCGGGTCGATCGTGCAGGCCAGCCCGTCGCTTGCCAAGCTTGCCCGTCCGGCCACGGTGAGGCTGCATTCCGGCGAGATCGAACGTCACGCCATGCACCCGGGCGATCTCGTACGGGTGGTGTCCCAGCATGGCGAGCTGACCCTTCCCATGCAAGCCGATGACCGGCTTCCCCGTGGTGTGGCGTTCATTGCCTGGAACACGGCCTCTTCCGGTGCGAACATGTTGATCAACGACGCCGAACTGGCCGCCGACGGCACCACGAAGGTCCGTCTCGAGAGCGGGAGGAACGCATGAGTATTTCCGCTTCGCTCGGTGGTGTGCTCGCCGCCGAGATCGGCGACCCCTTGCTTGCCGAGGGCAAGTACCTCTTCGGCATGCCGCTGCTGATCATCGTCGCCAAAGCGATTCTCGCGTTCCTGATCTGCCTTCTGAGCGTGGTCTTCATGGTCTGGGCCGAGCGCAAGGTCATCTCCGACATGCAGGACCGCATCGGCCCGAACCGGGCTGGCCCGTGGGGTCTCCTCCAGACGCTCGCCGACGGTACGAAGCTCTTCTTCAAAGAGGCGCTGTTCCCGGACCGTGCCGACAAGATGGTCTTCCGGCTGGCCCCCTACCTGAGTGCCGTTCCAGCGTTCCTGACGTTTGCGGTGATCCCGCTCGGCGGCACCGCAACGATCTTCGGGCACGACACGATCTTGCAGCTCGCCGATCCGCCGATGGGCGTGCTGTTCTCTCTCGCCGTGTCGTCGATCGCCGTGTACGGAATCATGCTCGCCGGCTGGGCGTCGGGTTCGAAATACCCCCTCATGGGCTCGGTCCGGGCGAGCGCCCAGATGATCAGCTACGAAGCAGCCCTCGGCCTGTCTCTCGCCGCTGTCGTGCTTGGTGCCGGATCGCTCTCCACCCAGTCGATCGTGGCCGCCCAGTCCGGCTGGAACTGGAACCTCTGGCAGCTCATTTTCGTTCCTGCGGTGGTGTTCGCCATCGCCGGCACGGCGGAGCTCAACCGTCCGCCCTTCGATCTCGTCGAGGCGGAGTCAGAACTCGTGGGTGGCTTCCACACCGAATACTCGTCGGCGCGCTTCGCCATGTTCTACCTCGCCGAGTTCATGAACACCATCACGATGTCGGCACTCATCGCCACGCTGTTCCTCGGAGGACCGACCATGCCCTTCAACCTGGCGGCGATCCTCCGTCTCGACAACGTCACCTTCGTCGGCGCGTTGATTGGTGAGTCGAGTCCATTGTGGCTGCTCATCAAGGTGATGGGTCTCTGTTTCACCTACATCTGGATGCGCGGCACGCTGCCGCGCTTCCGCTACGACCAGCTGATGGACCTCGGGTGGAAGAAGCTGATCCCGGCATCGCTGCTGTGGCTCCTGATCCTCGCCGCCCGCGAGGCCGGTGACTCCCGGGCCGAGAAGTTCCGCAATGTCCTGATTGCGTTCATCGTGGCCACAGCCGTGGCCGGTCTACTGTTTGCGGCCATGCGTGTCGGTCGACGGACGAGTGAAGAAGAGTTTGCCGCCGCCACGTCGCATGCCGACGGTCGTCGCCCGGGGAGGTTCTGACCGTGGGATATCTCGATGGCTTCAAGGTCACGTTCGCCGAGATGTTCCGGGACCGCCTGACCGAGGCCTATCCCGACACGATTCGCCCGAAGCCGGAGCGCTTCCACGGACGCCCTGTCCTGAACCGCTACGAAGACGGCATGGAGAAGTGCATCGGCTGCGAGTTGTGCGCCGGCGTCTGCCCGGCGAAGTGCATCTATGTGCGCGGGGCCGACAACGATCCGATGGACCCCACCTCGCCGGGCGAGCGTTACGGCTTCGTCTACGAGATCAACTACCTCCGCTGCATCCACTGCGACCTCTGCGTGGAGGCGTGCCCGACCGAGGCGATCACCGAGTCGAAGATCTTCGAGTTCGCCTTCACGAACCGTCGTGACGCGATCTACACCAAAGATGAACTCGTCGTCGGAAACGACGGGCTTCCAAAGGTGCAGCCATGGGAAGACGCTCGAGGCGCCGAGTCCCCGATCTCCGGCTGGATGCGGGCCACATCTCCTGGGGGCGATGCCAACTACCTAGGCAAGACGTTGTGGTCCGGAGATCTCGGTGCCGGCACACGCTCCGCCGAACCCGGCCAAGAGGTTGAAGTGGCTGAGCGGACTGCTCGACTGAGCCAGCAAGCTGCGGCCGTTGCGGAGCACGAACCATCAAACGGTGGGCATCACTAAACCATGGTTGATTGGATCGTCTTTCTTGCTGGAACGCTGATCGCCCTGAGCGGAGCGATCGGTGTCGTTACCCTTCCGAACCCGGTGCACGCTGCGCTCTCGTTGGTTCTGACGCTCTTCGGGGTTGCGGTGCTGTTCGTGGCGCAGGCCGCCCATTTCCTCGCCGTGGTGCAGGTCATCGTGTATGCCGGCGCGGTCGTGGTGCTGTTCCTGTTCGTGATCATGCTGCTGGGTGTGGACCGCGATGAGGCGAACATCGGGGCCGAGTCGCTCCGAGCGCAGAAGCCTGCAGCGGCCGTGATCGGCGTCGCGTCGATCGGCCTCCTCGTCGCGCTTTCGCAGGTCAACTTCACTACCGGAGCGCCATCCACCGCGGGCGCAGCAGACGGTCCGGGCACCAACGTCGAGAAGATCGCCGACTCGGTGTTCACCCGCTACGTGTATGCATTCGAGATCACCTCCGTTCTCCTCGTGATCGCTGTGGTCGGCGCCGTGCTGTTGGCCCGTAAGCCCAAACCACTCACCGACGAGATGACCGCATGACCCAGGCGCAGGGCGCAGTGCTCGTCGACAAAGCCAGTTCCGGGCCGGGCGGGCAGTGGTTCCTCGCCGTGGCCGCAGTGCTCTTCACCATCGGCATGGTCGGGCTGCTCTTACGGCGCAACGTGATCGTGATGTTCATGTGCGTGGAGCTCATGCTCAACGCAGTGAACCTCACCTTCGTCACCTTCGCAAGGATGCTCAACGACATCGGCGGGCAGGTCGTCGTGTTCTTCATCATGGTCGTTGCGGCGGCCGAAGTGGTCGTCGGCCTCGGCATCATCGTGTCCATCTTCCGCGGCCGAAAAATCGGCACCACGGCGGACAACGCCGTGCTTCTGAAGGGCTGACGACCGGTGCTCTCTCTCGTCTGGCTCATTCCGGCTCTGCCGATCTTCGGCGCCACG
This sequence comes from Acidimicrobiia bacterium, assembly GCA_031406385.1. Classification (GTDB taxonomy): domain Bacteria; phylum Actinomycetota; class Acidimicrobiia; order Acidimicrobiales; family JANYDT01; genus JANLQX01. The sequence continues at coordinate 5,533 of JANOHI010000458.1, read as the reverse complement.
GTGCTACTCCTGTTCGGCAAGCGGATCGGTGAACCCCTCGCCGGTTGGTTCGGCACGGCGATGGTCGCCGGTTCGTTCCTGATCTCGGTGGGCGTGTTCGCCGACCTCGCATCGAAGAGCGCCGAGGAGCGGGCGTACACCAAGGTGCTTTGGTCGTGGCTGCCTTCGCTCGGGGTAGATGTCGCGCTGCTGGCCAATCCGCTCTCGATGACGATGGTCCTCTTCGTGACCGGCATCGCCTCGTTGATCCACGTGTTTGCCATCGGATACATGCACGGCGATCCGCGCTTCTCCCGGTTCTTCACCTACCTGAACCTGTTCGTCTTCTCGATGCTGATGCTCATCATGGGCGACAACTTCGTGCTGATGTTCCTCGGTTGGGAAGGGGTGGGCACGTGTTCGTATCTGCTCATTAGCTTCTGGTTCGAGCGCCCTTCCGCAGCCACGGCCGGCAAGAAAGCGTTCGTGGTGAACCGGGTCGGCGACTTCGGCCTGATGATTGCCATGTTCCTGATCTTCAATCAGACCGGTTCGCTCCAGTACCACGCCGTGTTCCGCTCGATCGAGGAGAACGGCATCGCCTCGTCCACGGCAACGGCGATCTGTCTGCTGCTCTTCCTCGGCGCTTGCGGCAAGTCGGCGCAGCTTCCGCTCTACGTGTGGCTGCCCGATGCTATGGAGGGTCCGACCCCAGTGTCGGCGCTGATTCATGCTGCCACCATGGTCACCGCAGGTGTGTACCTGATGGTCCGGGTGCATCCCCTCCTCGAACTGGCGCCGGGGGTGATGACCACAATTGCGTGGGTCGGCGCGCTCACCGCGCTGTTCGCGGCAACGATCGCCACCGCCCAGGACGACATCAAACGCGTCCTTGCCTATTCGACGATCAGCCAGTTGGGCTACATGTTCCTGGCCGTCGGGGTCGGGGGCAATGTGGCGGCAATCTTCCACATGGTCACGCACGCGTTCTTCAAGGCGCTGATGTTCCTTGCGGCCGGCTCGGTCATTCACGGCATGCACGGCGTCGTGGTCGACGAGCAGAACATGAAGTGGATGGGCAACATCAAGAAGTGGATGCCGATCACCACGGGCACGTTCTTGATGGGCTGGTTGGCCATCTCCGGGTTCCCGCCGTTCTCGGGCTTTTGGTCGAAGGACGAAGTCCTCCTTGATGCCTACAAGGAGAACAAGGCGCTCTGGATCATCGGGCTGGTCACCGCACTCCTCACGGCGTACTACATGACCCGCCAGATCGTTCTCGTGTTCTTCGGCAAGGAGCGTTTCGCCGCCGACTCCCACGCCGACGCTCGCGGACATGCGCATACGCCGCACGAGTCACCCGTGCTCATGCTCCTCCCACTGGGTGTGCTGGCGGTGCTTGCGGTTGTCGGCGGCGCGATCAACCAGCCCTTCGGCGGGAAGAACCTGGCCATGAAGCTCGAACACTGGCTCGACGAGTCATTCATTCCGGGGACAGAGATCCACGCCTTCGTGGGCTCGCACGGTTCGGTGGCGAGCGGTACCAAGCTGACCCTTGCGGTGATCGCCACACTGTGCGGGCTTGCCGGCATCGCCCTGGGAGCGTCGCAGTGGCTGAAGCGCACGACGCCCGAGTCGCAAGCGCAACTCGAACTCCCACTTCTCAAGCGCGCATACGGTGTCGACGCTCTCTACTCGAAGATCTTCGAAGTGCCCGGCCGCAAGTTCAGCGAGTTCCTGGCGTTCGTCGTGGATCGTCGTGGTATCGACGGAGTCGTGAACGGCATGGCCACGCTGGTGCGTGGTGGAGGAAATCAGCTGCGCAAGCTGCAGAACGGCTACGTGCGGTCCTACGCACTCAGTATCGCCGGCGGGTTGGTCGCTCTGCTCGTGTGGGCCATTGTTCGGACGGGGTTCTGATGCTGTCCACAATGCTCGCCGCAAGCGAGGGGTCCACGGCAGTCGTTTTCCCCCTTCTCACCATGCTGGTGGTCCTCCCGCTGATTGGCGCGCTGGTGGTGATGTTCATCCCGGACACGCGGGTGAACGAGCTCGTGCTTCCGCTCGGCCTGCTGTTCAGCGGTGCTGCAGCGGCACTTGCCGGCTGGATGATGTTTGCCTTCGACAAGAACGAGGCCGGTTTCCAGTTCGTGTCGAAGCACGAGTGGATCTCGTCGTTCGGATCGTCGTGGCATCTCGGTGTCGACGGCATCTCCCTGTGGCTCGTCGTGCTCACCGGCTTCCTGTTCCCACTCGCCCTGCTCGGTCCTGACGAGCGCCACAACCGCAAGGCCTACACCGCCTGGATCCTGCTTCTCGAGGCGGGCGTGATGGGCGTGTTCCTCTCGCTCGATCTCTTCCTGTTCTTCGTGATGTTCGAAGTGGTGCTGGTACCGATGTATTTCCTCATCGGTGGGTGGGGTCACGGCAACCGGTCCTACGCCGCCACTAAGTTCTTCCTCTACACGATGGTCGGGTCAGGGCTGATGCTCGTCGCCATGGTGACGCTGGCGTTCCTCGCCCGCAAGAACATCGGTGAGCTCACCTTCGACGTGACCAAACTGGCCGAGGCAGGTCTGTCGCGAGACACGTCGCGTTGGCTGTTCTTGGCTTTTGCGGCGGCGTTCGCCATCAAGGTCCCCGTGTTTCCGTTGCACACATGGCTCCCCGACGCCCACACGGAAGCGCCCACCGCGGGTTCGGTCATCCTCGCCGGCGTGATGCTGAAGATGGGCACCTATGGACTCATCCGCTTCGGCCTGTATCTGTTCCCCGAAGCCTCCATGTGGTTCGGCCCGGTGATGCTCACGCTCGGCGTGATCGGCATTCTCTACGGCGCGCTGACCGCAGTGGTGCAGAAGGACTTGAAGCGTCTGGTGGCGTACTCGTCGGTCGCCCACCTCGGCTTCATCGTGCTCGGCACCTACGCGCTGACGAACCAGTCGCTGTCGGGCTCGGTGCTCCAGATGATCAACCACGGCGTGTCCACCGGGGCGTTGTTCCTCCTCGTCGGATGGATCTACGAACGTCGCCACACCCGCCTGATCTCCGACCTCAAGGGCATCCAGAAGGTCGCACCCGTCCTCGCCGGAGCGTTCACGATCGTCATGCTCTCGTCGATCGGCGTTCCCGGCCTGAACGGCTTCGTCGGCGAATTCATGATTCTTGTCGGGACCTTCGTCGATCATCGTTGGTGGGCCGTCGTCGCGGCGAGCGGTGTCATCCTCGCCGCCATCTATCTCCTCTGGGCCTACCAGCGAACGTTCCACGGCGAGCCCGATGAGGCGAACGCTTCTCAGATCCATGACCTCACACTTCGCGAACGCATCGTCATTGTTCCCTTCCTCGTCGTCATCGTGCTCATGGGCATATACCCGAAGCCATTCCTCGATCGGATCGATCCGTCCGTGAAGGCACTCATCACCCATGTCGAGACGAAGACTGGTGAACGTGAACCGGCTCCGGCCAAGAACCGCGGCGTAGTAGCCGCCAGTTCTCCGTCGTCTGAAGGTAGTAACGACAGCGAATCCGAAGATCAATCCGACGAGTCCGCGGCCGAGGGGGAGGGCCAGTGATGATGAACGTTCTCGCCCAGGCCGCAGAGACGCCCGAGGTTGTCCAAGACGTGATCTCGGCAACGCTCGACACCCCGAAGATCGACTGGATTGCTATTGGACCGGCAACGGTTCTGATTGCGGGGGCACTGCTCCTCATCGTTGTTGCATCGCTGGCGAAGCACATGAGGTGGGCCCGCGGGTTTGCCACCTGGTTCACGATGGGCACCGCGATCACCGCCGGTGGGTTCACATTCCCGCTCTGGGACAGGGTCAACAACGGCCGCTCGTCGTCCGCCGTGGCGAACGCGCTGCATGTCGACGGTTTCAGTGTGTTCTTCGCCGTGCTGACGGTGTGTTCGGTCGCGCTCGCCGCGCTGGTGCTCGACGGCTACCTCCGTCGGGAGGAACTCGAAGGTCCGGAGGTCTATGTGCTCATGCTGCTGTCTGCCTCCGGCGGCATCATCATGGCGTCGGCGAACGATCTGATCGTGCTGTTCCTTGGCCTCGAGATCTTGTCGATCGCGCTCTATGTCCTTGCCGGCTCGCATCTTCGCCGGGCTGAGTCGCAGGAAGCGGCTCTGAAATACTTCGTCCTCGGCGGGTTTTCCTCCGCCGTGTTTCTCTACGGCATCGCGTTGACCTACGGGGCGACCGGTTCCACGAACCTCACGGAGATCGCGAACTTTCTCGCCGGCAACATCATCCTGCGAAACGGTCTGCTGGTCGGCGGTCTGGCGCTGATGCTGGTCGGGCTCGGCTTCAAGATCGCCGCTGTCCCGTTTCACGTGTGGACACCCGACGTCTATCAAGGCTCGCCGTCGCCGGTCACCGGGTTCATGGCCGCCGCTGCGAAGGCGGCGGGCTTCTCCGCACTGCTGCGCATCATGCTCACCGGTCTCGGCTCGCGCCGCCTCGACTGGCAGCCGATGATCTGGGTGTTGGCGGTTGCGTCGATGCTTGTGGGTGCCGTGCTCGCCGTCGTGCAGAGCGACGTGAAGCGGATGTTGGCCTACTCGTCGATCAGTCACGCCGGCTTCATCCTGATAGGACTCCAGGCCGGGAACGCCATTGGCTTGTCCAGCTCCCTGGTGTATCTCTTCACCTACGCCATCGTGGTGCTCGGCACCTTCGGTGTGGTCACGGTTGTCGGTGGCCGGGGCGATTCCCGCCATGACCTGTCGGATTACAACGGGCTGGCCAAGCGATCCCCGTTCCTCGCTCTGTCGCTCACGGTGTTTCTTCTCGCCCAGGCGGGGATACCGGCGACCTCGGGCTTCATTGCCAAGTTCGGCGTGATCCGGGCTGCCGCCGATGCGAACTCCTATGCCATCGCTATTCTCGCCATGCTGATCTCGGTGGTTGGTGCGTTCTTCTACCTTCGGGTGATCCTGCGGATGTGGGCCGGTGGCGACGACCATGACGTCGGACCTGGTGCGGACGAAGCCGTGGTCGCGCAGATCCGCATGCCGATCGCTACCCAAATCGCCATTTCCATCGCGTTCGCGTTCACCGTTGCGATCGGGATCCTTCCCCAGACCATCATCGACTTCGCCGACCGCGCCCTGCTCCGCTAGGCCGTGTTCACTTCCATGTCCCGTTCACTCTCCCGGTAGGCTCTCCGCTCGTGTCGGACTTCCACCGCTCCTATCTCACGGTTGTCTTCCTGGCCATCGCCGCGTTCGTGCTCGTTGGCGGCACGCTGTCCATTTCGCGATTGGTCCGGCCGAAGAATCCATCGGCCTCGAAGCTGGTGGCCTACGAATCCGGTGTCGACCCGGTCGGCACCGGGTGGTCGCAGAGCCAAATCCGCTATTACCTGTATGCGTTGCTCTTCGTGATGTTCGACGTGGAAGCGGTGTTCTTGTTCCCTTGGGCGCTGCGGCTCGAGGTCTTCGGCGTGTTCGGACTCATCGGTTTTTTCGGCTTGCCGCGCGGCTTTTAGCGGTGTGCCTGCAAAGCGCAGGGGTGTTTGCCCGCCGTAGAAAGCTTGCAGATGG
>JANOHI010000430.1:0-2314 GCA_031406385.1 Acidimicrobiia bacterium | reverse complement strand
TCCGGCGGCGGCGCGACCTCGTTGGAGTTGGCAGTCCGGGACAGCCGGTTCGACCGGAAGCGCTTCCCGTCGCCATCGCGTGACCCCATCTCGACGATCACGAAGAGGACGTTTTCGTCTCCGATGGCAAGGGCAACAGCTACGGGACACATGAGAACTATCTGATGGACCGCGCCGTCCCGTTCACCCGGGTCATCGGTGCGGTGATCCCGTTCTTCGTCACCCGCCAGGTCTTCTGCGGTGCGGGCAAGGTCGGTAGCGAACTGCCCGGCGTTTCCGATGTCGAATTCCAACTCTCCCAGCGGGCCGACTTCTTCGAAGAGGAGGTCGGCCTCGAAACAACGCTGAAGCGTCCTATCGTCAACACCCGAGACGAACCGCATGCCGACTCGTCGAAGTATCGACGTCTTCACGTGATTGTTGGAGACGCCAACCCGAGTGACGTGGCGACGCTGCTCAAGATCGGCACCACGTCGATCGTGCTGGCGATGATCGAAGACGGTGTCCTCGACTCCGGCACGTTCTCCCTCGCCGCTCCCGTCCCGTCGCTACGAGGCATCAGCCAGGATCCATCGCTCACTCTCACCGTCGAGATGGCCGACGGGTCGCGCCGCACGGCGCTGGACATCCAGTGGGAGTACTTCGAGCGGGCCAAGAAGTGGGCGGCGAGCCACGGTCTCGAGAGCGTCGGCGAAACCGTCGGCGCTGACGTGCTGACACGATGGGAGTCGGTGCTTACCGGACTGGAGAGCGACCCGCTTTCGCAGGCGCACATCGTCGACTGGGTCGCCAAGAAGCGCCTCGTCGACGGTTTGCGGGAGCGCCATCACCTCCCCGCCCGTGATTCTCGGCTCCGCGCGGTCGACCTGCAGTACCACGACATCCGTCCGTCGAAGTCGCTCTCGGCTCGCGTCGGCCTCGAGACGCTCTTTGCCCCGGAGGCAGTCGATCTTGCGGCCACCGAGCCACCGCGTGAGACCCGGGCATATTTCCGAGGGAAATGCCTGCAGCGTTTTCCGGCGGCGATTGCCGCTGCCAACTGGGATTCTGTGGTCTTTGACCTCGGGACCGACCCGCTGCGCCGGGTGCCGATGCTCGAACCGTTGAAAGGTACGGCTGAGATGGTCGATACATTGCTAGAGGGCTGCAACAGCCCGGCAGAGCTTCTCGCTCGGCTGGGAGCCTGAAGGAGGAGCCTGCAATGAGCGAACGTGAACAGATCCGCCGGACACCAAAGGAACGCGAGGACGCAGCCGTTGGCGAAGTCGCGCCCGCAAAGCAGGGCGAGAAGCTCAAGGCTGACCTCGACGACCTCCTCGACGAGATCGACGAGGTCCTCGAGACCAACGCCGAGGAGTTCGTCAAGAGCTACGTGCAAAAGGGCGGGCAGTAGCAGCCAGCGGAGGTTGCGGTCTCCGCCGAGCTCCGCCTTCTTGGACGGGTTCGGACAGTGGTCGTGAGCAACCGGACAGCCCCACTGTCTCCTAGTGTCGAGTTGGTGTCTCCAGACTTTCCGTTCCACGCGATGACCGTCGATCACGAGCGCCGGTCGAGCTTCGCCGAACTCCTTCGCCATGAGGGTCTCACCCCATTCGCCGGAATGTCCGCCGGGGTCGGTGCTTCGCTGGCAGCGTCGGGCCGTGACCTGACCCACGCGACCACCATTGTCGCCCTGCGATATGCCGACGGCGTCGTCATGGCGGGTGACCGCCGCGCCACCGCCGGCAACGTCATTGCGCACCGGTCGATGCAGAAGGTCTTTCCGGCGGACCGATGGAGCGGAGTGTCGATCTCGGGCGTGGCTGGAGTTGCTTCGGAGATGGTGAAGCTGTTTCAGCTGGAGCTCGAGCACTACGAGAAGGTCGAGGGAACGGCGCTCTCCCTTGACGGCAAGGCGACGCGCCTCGCCAACATGATCCGGAACAACCTGCCGATGGCCATGCAAGCGGGTCTGGTGGTGATCCCGATCTTCGCCGGATACGACCTCCGCCGGAATCAGGGACGAATCTTCAACTACGACGTGACCGGTGGCCGCTATGAGGAGATGGAGTTCTATGGCACCGGTTCCGGCGGGTCCTATGCCCGCTCGTTGATCAAGCAGCAGTGGAATTCACAACTTGCATTAGGTGTTATTCTCGTTTTGATTGGCGCATGGTTTTTACTAGACCAAACCGTGCCAGCCTTCAGTAATTTTTTTGATAAATATACTGAATTTCCCTTCAACATGTTTTTGATCGGCGCTGGAATCTTCATCGTCGGTTTGGTGTTGGGTCAGCCCGGCATGTCTGTCCCTGCGGCAATTGTCGCCGGCATT
>JANOHI010000339.1:0-7577 GCA_031406385.1 Acidimicrobiia bacterium | reverse complement strand
CCACACGCTTGATTGTAAAAACTAATTTTATTGTACAAATAATTTTTATCATTGTCAAGCAGTACAGCCTGAAGAAATCAGGCTATAATGAGACTAGATCATTTGTATCGCGAGGTGCGGTGACGAGCTCGTGGAGCTTCTCGACCGCCATGTACTCCTGGGTGCCCGAAAGGGCACCGGAGATGTTGCGGTAGAGGCGGTTGGTCAGAATTCTCTCGGCCTGCTCGGCAGAGGGTGCATGGCGACGGATCAGATCGTCGAAGGTGGCCCGTGCATCGAGCATCAGCGCCCAGAGCTCACCCGACGCGGCTGCCCTGGCCTCGGCCGAGGTGGCATCGACCGGCGCCCACCAGTTGGCTCGACGGCCCTCGGCGAGCCCGGCGTTGCGCACGTGCTCGATGTCGACGCGCTGCGGCTGGTTGGCGAGCGCGTCGAGACCGAGCGCGTCGGCGAGACGCCGGGCCGGATCGATCGTGACGACGGCCACCCGTCGTCCACCGAGCGCGGCTGCGAGGCCGAGGGCCGCAGCCGTGGTGGTCTTGCCGACGCCGCCTGCGCCACAGGTGACCAGCACTCGCCGGGTCGAGGTGAGCTCGTGGAGCGAGCGGCTCACGAGCGGCTCCCGGGGAGCGCCGGCAACCGGTCGGTGCCCTCGGTCGGTGATTGCGTCACGACCCACTCCCTATGCGGGAGAGCGACGCCACAAAAGCGTCGGCCAGCGCGGCGAAATCGACGGCGTCTAGGCGCGTGCCGACTCGCTCGGGGAGAACGATCTGGGGGAGCGGGAGCGCCGCGGCCAGGCGGGAAATCTGCACATGCTGGCCCTCGGCGCGGGTCCGCTCCACGCCCAGGGCGGCGGAGACCGCTTCCCGTTCGGCCGGGTCGAGCCGGGCCAGCGCTCCCGCCGGGACGGGCGGCGGTATGTCGAGCACCGCGTTGACCACGATCGGGGCAAGGGCCACCCCGACCTCGTCCTCGAGGGTAAAGGCCGTCTCGATGGTCTCGTTGACGGGCGTCTCCTCGGCCAGCGTGACGAGTACCACCCGGCAGCGGTCGTGGTCGCCGAGGACGGTCATCACCTCGTCGGCCTGGCGCCGGATGCGTCCGCTCGCCACCGAGTCGGCCAGCGCGCGTGCGCTGCGAAGAAACGTCACGGCATGGCCTGACGCCGGTGTGTCAAGAATCACCAGGTCGTGACGGCCCTCGGTGACCAGTTGCTTGACCTTTCCGAGCACGAGCAGATCCTTGATCCCCGGGGTGGCGGTGGCGATGACATCGACCACTCCGTTCGACGCCAATTTGCGGGCGAGGAGTCCCATGCCGTGGTCGGCGAGGTATTCCACGAGCGCGTCGTCGGCGGTGAGGGTCCTGCCCGATATGGTCCCTCTCCCCGTGTTGGCATCCCCAGGCACGAGAACTTGCTCGTCGTAGGACAGATCGGTCACCCCGAAGGCGGCGGCGGCGCCATGGCGGCCATCGGAATCGGCGATCAGGACGGACCTCCCGGTAGACGAGGCGACGTTGGCGATCGTGGCGGCCACACTGGTCTTACCGACTCCGCCCTTGCCGACGACCAGCAGCAGGCGAACGGTGCTGAAGAATTGCTCGACCTCCATGTTCCCTCGTGCCTCATCCTGTTCGGTTGAACCGCGCTGTCTCGTGCGGCGCTCGATGCCGACCGACCGACCCGAAAGCCTTCCCGTGCGCTCCATCACGCTACGTGCCCCACACCGCAACCCAGGTTCCGGTCGCCCTTGCGCCGGAGCTGGCGGTGTCGCCGCGCGCTTGGTCCGGATCGGCCGGGTGGTGTTGGGAACAGTGGCGCTCTTCGCGGCGGTCTCCGGGTTGGTTAGCCCGGTGGCGTCGGCATCCACGACTCCACCGACCGACGCAGCCGCCGACGCCGCGACGCCAGCGGCCGACGCGACAACTGCGGCCGACGCCACTCCGACGTCGTCGAAGGGCGTCAACGTGATCGAGGTGACCGGCTACATCGACCCGATCATGAAGCGGTTCATCCTCACCTCGGTCGACAAAGCCGTGTCCGATGGGGTCGAGGCGTTGGTCATCCAGCTCGACTCCCCGGGTTCGCTCCTGACCCAGCGAGAGCTCGACGCGCTGGAGAAATCGCTGCGCGACGAGGCCCGCATTCCCATTGCGGTGTGGGTCGGACCGCTCGGCGCCCGGGCCAGCGGCGGCGCCAATCGCCTCATCGCCGCGGCGGACGTCGTGGGGATGGCGCCCAGCACCCGCATCGGTAACTCCACACCTGGCGTCGCCGGCGACCCTCTGGTCGGCCGGCGCTACACCCAGAACGAGGCGGTGAAGGCCGGGCTGGCCCAGAGCAATGCCCCGGTGCTCGTGCAGTTCGTGGGTGAGCTCGACGGGCGGACCGTCGCCGGGAAGACCCTCGATACTGCCTTCCCCGCCACCGAGGCCGACGGCAAGCTGACCGCAAAGGTGAACGCCGTCCGCTTCGCCAAGCTCGGTCTGCTCGACCGGTTGCTGCACACCGCGGTGAATCCGTCGGTGGCCTACCTGCTGTTCGTCATCGCGCTCGCTCTGTTCGTTTTCGAGTTCTTCACCGGCGGTATCGGCATCGCCGCGTTCGTCGGACTTGCGGCATTCGTCCTCGCCGTGGCCGGTCTCGGCAACTTACCGACGCGGCCGATCGGGGTGATCCTGATCGTGATCGCCATGGCGGGTTTCGCCATTGACGTGCAGGCCGGCTCCCCGCGTTTTTGGACCGGGGTGGGCACCATCGGGCTCGTCGCCGGGTCCTTCACCCTGTTCGCCGACGGGATCCGGGTGCCGCTCTACATGATTGGAGTGATGGTCCTCATGACGGTGCTGTTCATGGTCAACGGCATGCCGACGATGGTTCGCACCCGTTTTGCCACCCCGACCATCGGGCGCGAGGCGATGATCGGCGAGGTCGGCACCGCCGTCGACGGGGTCGGCCCCGAAGGCGTGGTCCGCGTGCTCGGTGCCCCGTGGCGGGCTCGTACCAACCGGGCCACACCCATTGCCGCCGGCGCCCCGGTCCGGGTCGTGGCCGTCGACGGACTCCTGCTTGAGGTCGAACCGCTCGAAGGCGGGGCCAAGGACGCCGGTCACTGACCGATCCCGCGCCCGCAGGTCGGCCGGCTGGCGCAGACCCTGCAGGCTGCAGGAACGCCGCTACGTGGTCGATCCGGAGATTTCTGCTCTCACCCTCTTGTGTCGGGCGTCACACCAGCGTTACGCTGTTCAGTGACCGATCTGGGGAGAGGGTCCACATGCTGCAGAGCGCTATGACCGTTCAGTCCGTTGCTATCTGGCAGGCACGCGCAGCGTGTCGGGGACCGCAATCGTCGATGTTTTTTCCGCCGAACACCTTCGAACGAAAAGATGACAAGGACCGACGCGAATACAACGCCAAGGGCATCTGCGCCGCATGTTCCGTGCGCGAAGACTGCCTCGACTACGCCATCGCGATCCGTGAGCCCCACGGTATCTGGGGTGGTCTTACTGAGGGTGAGCGTCGAACACTCCTCAGTCGCCTCGCCGGCTGAGCGGCTCGCCAGCGGCCGGAGACGGTCGAACGGCTCCACTTCCCGCGCCGACCCGGGGCACGGTCTTTCCGGTTCACCGCGACATCTCCTACGCTTCGCGGCGTGACCATCGACACCGTTCCCGGTGACAATTCGCCGAAAGCGTCGTCCGGACACGACATCGTCTCGGTCGCCGAAGTCCGTGTCGACACCAAGGACGTCCGCTACACCGTCGGCGGAACCGGACCCACGATCTTGTTCCTCCATGGCTGGGGTCTCGGCCACAACGCCTATCGGGGTGGCTTGCGCCGGCTCGCGCAGCTCGGCTTCCATGTGGTCGCGCCGGCGCTCCCGGGCTTCGGCGGCACCCCCGACCTCGAACCCGGCAATCGCACCTTCGTCGGCTACGCACGTTGGCTGACCCGGTTCGTGAAGGCGACCGGCATCAGCCCGACGCTGATCGTCGGGCACTCCTTCGGTGGCGGTGTCGGTATTCGAGTCATGGCCGACAACCCCGGATACGCCCAGGCGCTGGTGCTCATCAACAGCGTCGGTGGGGCATGGCGGACCGAAGGCGGAGGCGAGAAGCCGATGGCCGAGCGCCCGATGTGGGACTGGGGGCGCGCCATTCCGGTCGACGTCGTCGGCCTGCTCGGCAGTGCCGGCTCGATGCTCCCCAGCGTGTTCCAAGACCTGGTGCCGAACGTGCTTCGCAATCCCTTCGGCGTGGCCAAGGTCGGGCGACTCGCCCGCAACGCCGACCTCGTCGCCGCGCTTCGCACCGTCGCCGACCGCCGAGTCCCGATCACGGTGGTGCACAGCGACCGTGACGGGGTGATCCCGCAGTCGAGCTTCGAGTCGCTCTGTGCGGCGGCCAAGGTGGAGGGACGCACCCTGAAGGGCATCCACTCGTGGCCGCTCACCAGTCCGGCACTCTTTGCCCAGCTCGTGGCCGAGGCCGCCGCCCCGTTGCGCGGCCGTGCCGTGGCGTCCGCCTGAATCGCAGTCGCTCGGCCGCGACGTAGCCGTCGACCAAGGAGTTCTCGCACCCTCCGTTGCCGACGCCCGCTGGGTCGCCGCGGCCCCTTGACGGCCAAGTGCCCGGGGCCGGTGGGGGCCTCTTGTAACCTGCGGCGGTGGCTTTTTCCCTTGACGTCGTCGTTGTCGGCGGCTGCGGTCATGTCGGGCTCCCGCTCGGGATCGGCTTCGCCGACCGGGGATTGAAGACAGTGGTCTACGACATCAATTCCGCGTCGGTGGCCATGGTCAACCGGGCCGAGCTGCCCTTCGACGAGCCGGGCGCGACGCCGGTCATCGAGCGGGTCATCGCATCGGGAATGCTCCGGGCGTCGGACGATCCGGCGGTGATCAGTGAGGCCGAGCACGTGATCGTGGTGATCGGTACGCCGGTCGATGAGCATCTCAACCCCGATGCGCGAGCGGTGCCCGATGCCGTGCTGGCCATCGCCGATCGGCTTCGTCCCGGGCAGCTGATGGTCCTCCGCTCCACGGTCTTTCCCGGCGTCACGTCCCTCGTCGAATCGGAATTGGCGCGGGTCGGGGTCGAGATCGACGTGTCCTTCTGCCCGGAGCGCATCGCCGAGGGCAAGGCCATGACCGAGCTGTTCTCGCTCCCGCAGATCATCAGCGGACGTACCGATGCCGTGGTGGCGCGGGCCGACAAGCTGTTCTCGAACCTCACCGGGGTCACCGTTCGCCTGAGTCCCGAAGAGGCCGAGCTGGCCAAGCTCTTCACCAATGTGTGGCGTTACATCAAGTTCGCGGCCTCGAACCAGCTGTTCATGATGGCCAACGACTTCGGGCTCGACTACGAGCGCATCCGCAGCGCGCTCGCCTTCGAGTATCCCCGGGCGAACGACATACCTCGCGCCGGGTTTGCCGCCGGGCCATGCCTGTTCAAGGACACCATGCAGCTTGCGGCGTTCACCGACAACAAGTTTGTGCTCGGCCACTCGGCCATGCTCGTCAACGAGGGCCTTCCGCTCTATGTGGTCACCAAGATGGGGGAGCGGTTCCCGGACCTGTCGAAAATGACCGTCGGGATCCTCGGCATGGCGTTCAAGTCGGAGTCCGACGACACCCGCTCGTCGCTGTCGTACAAACTGCGCCGCATCCTTCGCTTTCGCGCCGGCACGGTGGTCTGCTCCGATCCCTACGTCACCACCGACCCAAGGCTCGTTCCCCACGAAGAGCTGATGGCAACAGCCGACGTGATCGTGATCGGTGCACCGCACGAGCGCTATCGCGCGCTGGCAACCGACAAGCCGATCATCGACATCTGGGGCGTCACCGGCAACGGCGTGCGGGTCTGACCCAACGGGATTATCTGTGTACCTATGAACTCGCCCCGCAGACTCTCGGACCCACCTGACCTCGACGCTCGCCCGCGCGTCTCGGTGATCGTCACGGTCTACAACGAAGGCGAGATGGTCACGGAGTGCCTCGCCCGGATCGTGGAGTCCGTTCGGCTGCCGTTCGAAGTGCTGGTGGTCTTCGACTCGATGGAGGACACCTCGCGACCATTTGCCGAAGCGTTCGCGGCGCGCGATCCCCGCATCAAGCCGACGCTGAACACCTACGGCCGCGGTCCGGCGTTTGCTATCCGCTACGGCATCGATCATGCGAGCGCACCGGTCGTCGTGGTCACGATGGCCGACGGTTGTGATGACCCAGCGCAGATCGACCCACTGACCAAGCTGGTGGAGCGCGGCGTCGTCGTGGCCGCGGCATCGCGCTACATGCGCGGTGGACAGCAGGTCGGTGGTCCCTGGTTCAAGGCGACGCTGTCGCGCCTCGCCGGACAGTCGCTGCATCTCTTCGCCCGGGTCGGCACCCACGACGCGACCAACTCGTTCAAGGCCTACGACGCGTCGTTCGTCCGGCACGTGGGCATCGAGTCTGACGCCGGCTTCGAGGTCGGGCTCGAACTCGTCGCAAAGGCCCGTCGTCACCGTCAGCCGGTGGCTGAGCTGCCGACGATCTGGCTCGATCGGGCATACGGGATCTCCAACTTCAACATGGCCAAGTGGTTGCCGAAGTACCTGCGCTGGTACCGCTACGCCTACGGCGCCGGGCTGCCCTACCCACCGACATCGCCCCCGGCGTCGGCTGCTTCACCCTCCCCCTCATCCAAAGGTTCGTAAACGCTCATGGCTCGTGTTCTGCTCTCCGGTTCCGCCGGCTTCATCGGTGGTTACATCGTCGAGGAACTCCTTGGCCGCGGCCACGAGGTCGTTGGCATCGACAACTACTCGAAGTACGGCAAGGTCACCAAGAGCTACGACGACGACCCCCGATACACCTTCGTGGAGGCAGACTGCACCGACGTCGCGTTGATGACGGAGCTCTGCTCCGACGTGGACCACTTCATCGCCGGCGCCGCGCTCATCGGTGGCATCACGTATTTCCATGCGTACGCCTACGATCTGCTGGCGACCAATGAGCGGATCATGGCGGCGTCGTGTGACGCGGCGCTCAAGGCCTATGCCCGAGGCGCGGGTCGTTTGCAGAAGGTCACGTACCTCTCGTCGTCGATGGTCTTCGAGTCCACGCCCCATTGGCCGTCGGCCGAAGGCGATGAGCGGAAGATCCCACCGCCACTGTCGTCCTACGGATTCCAGAAACTGGCCGTCGAATACTTTGCGAAGGCGGCCTTCGACCAGTACGGCCTGCCCTACACGATCGTGCGTCCGTTCAACTGCGTCGGCATTGGCGAATCCCGGGCCAAGGGCGAACACGTTGTGCTGTCGGGCAACGTGGAGTTGGCAATGAGCCACGTGGTTCCCGACATTGTCCAGAAGATTCTCAAGGGCCAGGATCCGCTGCACATCCTCGGTGAAGGGCACCAGGTACGCCATTACACCTACGGGGCCGATCTTGCCCGCGGCATCGTGACCTGCATGGAGCACCCGGCGGCGCTGAATGAGGACTTCAACATCTCCACCGCGGAGTCCACCACCGTGCTGGCGCTCGCCGAGATGATCTGGCACAAGGTCCACAAGGGAGCGAAGCCCTTTGCCTACG
>JANOHI010000337.1:0-3240 GCA_031406385.1 Acidimicrobiia bacterium | reverse complement strand
GACATCAAACCGATCGACGAGTGGTACCAGGTCCTTCCTGACGCCGAGACGGTAGTGGCCGACCTCCAGCTGTTGGCAGAGTGCCACCGCGCCTGCGAGGGGGCAACCGAGGTCTACCAGTTGGCCGCTGACATGGGCGGGATGGGATTCATCGAGCACAACAAGAGCGCGTGCATGATGAACGTCCTTATCGACACGCACCTCCTTGATGCCGCTCGGAGGGCCGACCTTTCTGCCTTCTTTTATGCGTCGACCGCATGCGTCTATCCCGTTGGACGGCAAAGCAGGCCGGAAGTGACGGCCCTACGCGAGGATGACGCGTATCCGGCAGACCCCGAAGATGGCTACGGATGGGAGAAGCTATTTGGCGAGAGGCTCTGTCACAATTATTTCCACGATTACAACACTCCCGTGAGAATCGCTCGGTACCACAATGTGTATGGCCCACACGGCACCTGGCACGGTGGCCGGGAGAAGGCACCCGCCGCGATTTGTCGCAAGGTTGCCGAGGCAGCACTGTCGGGTCGACACGAAATAGAGATTTGGGGTGACGGCAGCCAGACCCGCAGCTTCATGTTCATCGATGACTGCATTTTCGGAACACGGCGGATTGTCGAAAGTGGTGTGACCACGCCTCTCAATCTGGGGAGCGCCGAGCTGGTCACGATCAACGAGCTGGTCGACACCGTGTCGGCCATCGCTGGCGTCGAGCTCGAGAGGCGCCACGATCTCTCCGCTCCTCAGGGCGTGCGAGGGCGCAACAGCGACAACACGCTGATCGAGGCGACACTCGGCTGGAGTCCGTCGATTCCGCTGCAGAGGGGGCTCGAAGCGACCTATGCGTGGATCCACGACAAGGTCGCTGCAAGCCGTATCTGAGGGTCATCAGTCCTTCGAGTCGTAGCGACGACGGCCGGATGGAGGACGCTGCCGCGAAGCGAGTCGCCGACTGGCCGGCGCACGAGGTCGCCGCAGCTCTCGTAGCGTGCCCACATGAGTTGGGGTCGAAGGCGCCGTACTTCCGCCGGCATGAACGCGACTTCCGACAGGCGGAGGCATCGCGACCGAGTAGCCATGGCCACGTGGCCAAGCAGCACCAACGCCCGGATTGGCATGCACTTCCAACTCGATTGGGACCGCATTTCCTCCGCCCATCCGAACATCGCCCCGGTCGCGATCGTTGGCTTCGCCCTCGGCCAAGCCCTCGCCGCCACTCCCGCAGCGAACCGGCGCGCCGGGCTGTGGCGGGTGCGGTCTCATCGAACCGTCCGTTTGTCGTTTGCTGTTCATGCGTCGGACGACCTTCGAATCGCCGTGGTCGACCGCGCCGACGAACT
Organism: Acidimicrobiia bacterium; assembly: GCA_031406385.1. Taxonomy (GTDB): domain Bacteria; phylum Actinomycetota; class Acidimicrobiia; order Acidimicrobiales; family JANYDT01; genus JANLQX01. The sequence continues at coordinate 1,903 of JANOHI010000337.1, read as the reverse complement.
CAGTCCGACGGAGTTCCAACGTGCCCTCCGTGCATCAGCCCGTGCCGCACGCAATCGCACGGGACCGTTGGCTCGCGCCACGCGCTTGGTCGAGGTCGTTCCGGTCGTGGTGAGCCGGCCGACGCTCCGATGTTGGTCGGCGCTCACCGCTGGGCTGGGGATCGGTGTGATGGGAATTCCGGGAGCGCCGTTCGGGGCGGCACTCATTTCGTCGGTCGCCAGGTTCGGTCTTCCGGCCGTCGATGTTCCCTTTGTCCCGTTCACGCGGTGCGCCCTCGTGTGTTCCGTCGGCGCCGTCGCTCCCGGGGTGGTCGTGCGTGACGGCGCGCCCGCGGTCGCGAACCTCCTCGGCATCAGTGTCAGCTATGACCACCGCATCTGCGACGCAAGCCAACTGGCATCGCTCCTCGGGAGCTTCGAAACGGCGATCTACGGAGATTCGGTCCCGGGACCGAGCTAGCGAGCCTCTCCTCGAACAGAGCGGAGAGTGCAGTCTCGGTCGGCTCCTGGAGCGGGCGGTGTCAGGTGGTGGTGGCACTCTCGCGGCGGTTGTCCGGGGCTTGCGAACCGACTTCTACCAGATGGCAGCGTGCTAATTCACTGAACGGCGAATTTTGGATTGACGACTCGGTCCTGCTTGACTGTCTGTGTCGCCGGTCACGTGTGACGGACGGCCCGGTCACGGGTCGCCGCCCACTTCCCCAGCGCCGCCGTCCAATCCAGGCACCTGCCGTCATATCAGGCTCCACTTAGGGGGAAGCATGTCAAGAAAAAGGTCCGTCGCCGGACTGATCGCCATCGCCGTCGCCGCTGCGCTCGTCGCCCCGGCCACTCCGAGCGTGGCCGTCACCAAAAAGACCACGAAGAAGGTCGCCAAGAAAGTCGTCAAGAAGGCCGCGACCCCGGCCGCCCCGGCGGCCACAGCCGCCCCGGCCGCTGCTGCTGCCGGCCCCTGCGCGGCAAAGATCGACACGACGCTCGACAAGACTCTCGGCACCAACGCCGGATGGACCAAGTGGGCGCAAGACTGTTCTGAGGCCAAGCCACTCAAGGCTGCGGGCGATCCGGTCCTCGTCGGTTTCCAGACACCCGAGGGTGACCCGGGCGGTTCGTTCCCCGAGTATCGCATTGCCGCTGAGGCCGCAGTCGCCTACATCAACAACGAACTCGGCGGAATCGGTGCCGATCTCGCTACCGGCAAGCCCGGGCGGCCGATCAAGCTCGAGACCTGCGTGATGTTGCTCGTGCCGACCGATTCGACCAAGTGCGCCAACGAGATCGCCGCCAAGAAGCCGTTCATCGTCTTTTCGTCGCTGAACTTCTTCGGCAACCACTTCGCCACCTACAACGCGGCCAAGATCCCGGTGCTGGTCGGCACGCCGATCTCGCCGGCTGACTTCACCAGCCCCGGTACCTACGCCATCGGTGGCGGCGGTGGCTGCCTCGGTGTGCACACCGGCTTGATCGAAGCCGCCACCAACGACCTCAAGGGCCAGCGGGTCGCCGTGCCGTGGGCCAACTCGGCACCAGGCGTCTTCTGCTACCACGACCTCGAGAAGAAGCCGCTCAACGTCCTCAACGGGACCACTCCCGCCAAGGACAACGTGGCCGCACTGACCAAGCCGAAGCTGGTGCACATCGGCGTGCCGATTGTTGCCGGCACCGCCGACATCACCCCGCAGGTCCAGCAGGTCCTCGACTTCAAGCCCGACGTCATCGTGTATTCGGCGGCCAACGCTGACTGCTGGGCCTTTGTGGCCACGCTCACCAAGCTCGGTTGGTCATCGGCAAAAGCGCCGCTGGTGCTTTCTGGTGCCTGCACCGACGACGTGAAGGCCAAGGAGGCCGGCGAGAACGCCAAGGGGATCTACTTCCGGCAGGGCAGCGCGATCACCCCGCCGGC
>JANOHI010000324.1:0-18779 GCA_031406385.1 Acidimicrobiia bacterium | reverse complement strand
GGCAAAGGCGTCGGTGTCCGGTGCGCGGACGTCGAGTGCGGCACAGCATCCGATCATGCGCTCAGCACCTCCTCTGGGGCCGGAGAGAAGATGGTCTTGAGGGCCTGCCAGATGTCTTCGTCCTTGGTGACGCGGGCGGTTTCGAGACCGTCGATTTTGGCCCTACTGAGCAGGCCGTAGATGTGCTCGCCGCCCCACGGGTAGCGCTGGGCTCGGTCGATCTGCACGTAGCCGATGAGGTTGGCGATCTTCGCTGCCTCGGCGACGAGTTCGAGAAGGCGGGGGTTGTCGTCGGCCCAGTTGTCGCCGTCGGAACAGTGCGCGAAGTAGACGTTCCATTCGTTCAGCGGGAAACGCGTCCGCTGGATGGACAGAGCCAACTCGTATGCCGACGAGCACCTCGTGCCGCCCGACTCGACCCGCGTGAAGAACTGCTCCTCGTCGCACTCCGTTGCTTCGGTGTGGTGGGCGATGAACACCAGCTCGATCGTCGAGTACCTCCGGCGGAGAAAACGCGTCGCCCACCAGAAGAACAGGCGCGACACCCGCTTCTCGAACGTACCCATCGACCCCGACACGTCCATGAGCAGGAACACCACGGCCTGCGACTTCGGCCGGCGGCTCTCGCGATAGGTGAGGTAGCGGATGTCTTCACGCTCGAAGTCGCCTATCCGCGCATGACCCCGTGACGCGTTGCGGCGGAAGTTCACGCGCATCGTCGCCTTCTTGTCGAGGATCGGGCCTTTGCGCGCCCTGTCATCCCAGAAGATCGAGTCGGTCTCCATCTGTTCGCGTGCCCGCGGGGCGAGACGGGGGAGTCCGAGCTGTTCGAACAGGTGCTGTTCCACTTCGTCCATGTCGAGCTCGACTTCGTACTCGACGGAGCCGGGGTCACTCGACGCCTTGCCCTCGCCGGCCTTCTTGCCTGGCTTGCCGCCGCCGAGGTCGAAGAGGTCGCCGGGTTTGCCGTCGCCGCTCTGGCCCACTCCGTCGGCCCTACCGCGGTCGAAGATGAACCTCCACTCCTTCGTCCCCTTCACGGGGACTCGGATGCGTCGGTCGGGACCGGCGGTGATGAGCTTCTCTTCGCCGATCTGGCTCTTCAGCTGCTCGGCGATCTGCTTGTGCACCCGGTCGTGATGGCGTCGCGCGTCACGGCTCCCTTCGTCGTGGAAGATGCCGGGATCGCGTAGGACCGTCATGGTGTCCTCGGGGTTCTATGTCTACGTTGTATCGCGGGCGGGGAGGGAAGTGGAGTGGCGGTCCTCAGCGATTGAGGAGCGCACCCACGTAGTCGAGCAACGCGCTCGAGCACACTGCGCAGTAGTTGCGGTCCTGGCACAGGACGCGTATGACCTCGTTGAGTCGCTCGGCGTGCTGCTGGTCAGGGCTGCGCTTGGACACCGTGATGCGGACGATGTCCTTCATCTCTTCGAACAGGTAGCTCTCGATCGCCCGGCCGAGTTGGTCGTCGGAACGGTACGAAAGCGGCCGGCCCTTGCGAAGCCACATACCGATGCGCATCAGCACGCCGGAGCGGAACGCGTCCTTCGCGTTCTCCGACACGCCGACCATGTCCTCGATGCCACGCATCAACTTCTCGTCGGGCTCGATCTCCTCGTTCGTGATCGGATCGCGGAGCTTTTCCTTCTCGCAATACGCCTCGCAGTGGTTCAGGTAGTTCTCGAGGATCTCCTGCGCCTTGTCGGAGAAGGCCGGGATGAACGACTTGCGCACCTCATCCTTGAGCTGGCGGTCGATCTCCTTGCGGGCTTCGGTGAGCAGCGCCAGCGACTTCTTCTTCTGGTCGTCGGAGAGCTGATGGGCCCGCTCGATCGAATTGCGCAACGCCCGGATGGCCATGACGGTGGTGAGGCACGGCTCGCCGTCGGTGTGCTCGTGGGCGCCGGGGTCGCCGTCGGTCACGGCACGCGAGAGCGCGTCGATGACGAAGCGCGGGTCGATACCGTCGAGGGCTTCGCGCTCGGCCGCCTTCTGGATCTCCGGCACCTGCGTGAGCTTGAACTCGCCGGTCTCGCGGCCGTCGTAGAGGTGCAGCTTCTCGATGGCCGAGAGGTTCGGGTAGTCGGCCAGACGCGTGAGCACGGCGATCGTCGAGGCCGCCTCGATGGCGTGGGGGTCGCAGTGGAAGTGCTGCTGCGACTGCGCAAGCAGCTTCTCGTAGATACGCCGCTCGTCGGACACTCGAACGTTGTACGGCACGGGGATCGTGTAGAGCCGCGACTGCAACGCCTCGTTGGTCGGGTCCGACATGCGCTGACGGAACTCGGACTCGTTGGTGTGGGCCAGGATCACCAGGTCGGCATCGATGAAGCCGAACTTCGGAACCTTGAACTGGCGCTCCTGGGAGAGCGTGAGGAACTCGACGAGGAACTCCTTCGGGTTCTTCAGGAACTCGATGCATTCGAGGACGCCGCGGTTCGCCTTGGAGAACTCACCGGCCCAGTCGAGGGCGCGGGGATCGTCGTCGGATCCATATTGCTCGAGGAGTTTGAAGTTGATGCCGCCGGTGAGTTGCTCGGTCGTCATCGACTTCGGGTCGCTTGGAGCGAACGTGCCGATACCGATGCGCTTGGACTCCGACAGGTAGATGCGAGTGATCGGGAACTTCGAGAAGTCGCCGCCGAAGTCGGTCTTGAGCCGCATTGCGCACTTCGGGCAGAGGTGACCCTCGACTTCCGCGCCGGCGTACTCCTGCACCCTCGTACGTAGGCTCGGTCCGCCGGGTTCGCCGCCGTCGGGAATGAGGTGGAGCGGTTCTTCGTGCATCGGGCAGCCCTGCAACGCGTAGACCGCACCGGCGTCCGTGCGTGACCAGCGTTCCAGCCCACGCTTGATCGTGGTGGCGATGGTCGACTTTGCGCCACCGGGCGGGCCCCACAGCAACAGAATGCGCCGTCGTGTTTGGTGGCCGCGCGCGGAGGTGCGGAAGTACTCAACGAGATCGGCCAAAGGCTGATCGAGACCGAATACCTCGCCGTCGAAGAACGATCCGCGCACGGTTCCGGTGACGGGGTCCTTGTCGAACCCGGCGGCTTCGATCATCGCAAAGACGCGGGCGTGGGCACTGGCGGCAATCGTCGGATGCTTCTTCACCAGCTCGACGTATTGCTCAAGGTAGATCACCTCCTCCGCGGTCGTTGTGGCGGAGTGCGCGGCAAGGCGCAGTTCGACGAGAAGGTCGTGGCCGGTGTCCAACATGTTGTGGATCCTCCCTCGGGTTCGAGGTGGTCGGGGATTGAGTAGTGGTGGTTCCTCTGCGGGGTGCGTGGATCAGTTCTGAAATCGGATTCGGTTGCTGTCCGTCCAATCGGACCGCCGGCCTCCCGCCTAAAGGGTTTCGGAGAAGAAAAGCGAGAATCTGCGGCCGCAGCCCCGTGCGCCCACGTTCCGCGTTCATATGTGGTCCTTGTATTCGGAACCGAGACCTGCTTACTGTTCAGCGTTAACAAAAGTAGTATCCCTAACCGCCGAAGTGGTCGTAGGAGGTATCTGATGAGCAGTTCCGTGTCGACGGACAGCACATGGGACGACGCGAAGTGGCAGCGCTACGGCCTGCTCGCCGGAGTCGTCTTCGTCGTCTTGAACGTGATCGGGTTGATCACCAGCGGTTCGCCCCCGGCGCGCGATGCATCAGCCGAGAAGATCAACAAGTACTTGGTGGACTACGCCGGCGGGATCAAGTTCGCAACGGCCTTGTTCGGGATCGCGCTCATCTTCGGTTTGTGGTGGCTCGGTTCGCTGTGGCGGGTGATCGGCAGACTCGAACCCAGCGGCCCTCGTCTTGCGCTCATCGCCGTACTCGGGTTCGTGATGAGTGGCGCGATGGCGGGCATCGGTCAGGCGCTCGTGGTCGCCCCGACACTTCGTGCTGAGACCCTGGGCGGCTCGGCCGAGTTCGTCTGGGTGGCGAGCTTCGGGGTTTACAGCATGGTCATGGCGACGACCGCCGCACACATGTTGGCCCTCGCCGCCCTCGTCCTGTGGAAGAAATTCCTCCCGGTGTGGATGGGGTGGCTCGCTCTCGCCTCCGCCGCGACCTGCGCCGTCGCCACGATCGGAGCGGGAACCGAGGCAGGCGTGTTCATGGTCCTGCAGTTCGTTGGCTTTGTCAGCTGGATGCTCTGGGTGCTCGTCGCGTCGATTCTGCTCTTCCTCCGCAAGGGCTGACGCGCTCGCGCACAAGCCGAACGGCGACGCGGCATCGCAGTCTTCGCGCCGACGCGCATTTGGTCTCGCGCGTTCGAGACCGCCGACCCGCGAGCTAGACCGTCGAGGAAGCTGGTGCGACGTCGGCTTCGGACAACGCGAAGGGGACATGAAGGACCTCGTTCCCAGCCCACTCCCACACGGACTCGCCGGTCGGAAGGGTCCGCGCCTTCAATCGGATTGGTCCGAATGCGAATGTCATCGGCTCGTTCTGCTCGAGGGCTGCGACAACCGATGGACTGTCGACGAACTGTTCGGGGAGCGGGGCGAGCAAGCTCAACCGGAGGTCCCATGCCTGCTGTTGATCGCGTATCAACCGGGGGCTGATCTGCGCCATGAGGAACTCGGTCGTGCCCGGTTCCGGAACGGGCGAAACCTTGCTCGACAGGATGGACGACGCACCATCTTCGGAGGGTCCGAGCTTCCACGTGCCCTCGGCCTGCAAGGTCGGAAACAGGGCGTGGAACTGCCAATCGTCGGCTGAGCCGTCGGAACGGACCGTGTCGCTGATGATCAGGTAGATCCTGGCGTCGTTGCCCCACTGGCGGGCAGAGCGGAGGACGATGGGTGCCAGCTCGGCGGCGGTGAACGCCTGCCGTTGCTCAGCCACCACGTCGAATCCGGTGACCACCGAGATCAGCCGCGTTGTGATGTCGACCTCCGGCGTGCCTTCAGCGCGCTTCTTGCGAAACAACCCCATGAGTTCCCTTCCTGGCTGGTGGCCGAATGCACTATCGGCAGGTTCGTGCCTCGGCTGAGGAGGTTTTCTCGGGCATTCGCGTTCGGGCTGGACGGAGCCGAGCAAATGGTGACGGTTCCGGTGGTGAAGCGCCTGGAGCGAAGTCGGCGGTACCCTCGATTGGATGCCGGTGACCTTCGTTGAGCTCCTTCGCGCCCGGCCGGTCGCCCTGCCCCTTCGGGTCGGCGCATGACGGCGGCGAGGGTCGACGGCGGTTCGGCGGAGGGCTCGTTGCGACGGCCGATTCTCCGGTTGTCGCTGTCCGGTATCCGTTCGAACCGCGGGAGGTTCGCCCTCCTGAGTTTCTCGGTGTTTATCGGGGTGCTGTTCATTGCCGCGACGCTCACCATCACCGATACCGTCAAGGCGGGCTTCGGATCGTTGTTCAGCGATGCCTACCGCAACGTGTCGGTGGTGGTGCGCGAGCAGTCCGACATCGTCCGGCAGAACGAGACGTTCCGGGGGCGCATCGACGAGGGTCTGGTCGCCACGGTTGCCGACGTTCCCGGCGTTGAGGCAGCCCTGCCGCGCATCACCGGCTACGCCTACGTGGTGAGCGCCGACGGGGTCGCTCCGCCGAACGTGTCGAGTGAGACCGGAGGTGCACCGATCGCCGAGAACTGGGTGACCGACGAGGCCCTGAATCCGTTCACGCTCGTTGACGGGAACGAGCCGATCGCGAACGGCGACCTTGTCATCGACCGCGGCACGGCAAAGGCTGCGCGCATAGGAGTCGGTGACGCGGTGAGCGTGGTCACCAAGGACGGTTCGGTGCCCGGCCGGGTGTCGGGCATCGTGCGGTTCGGGTCCGTCGACAGCCCCGGCGCCGTGCCCGTTGCTCTGTTCGGCACCGACGATGCCCAGAGACTCCTCGGCGAGCCTGGTCGAGTTGACGCAGTGATCGTTCGGGCGAAGGACGGGACCTCGGCGGCGGCGTTGGAGCGGGCCATCTCGGCCGCGCTTCCCGACGGCATCGAGGCCGTCACAGGCGCAAAGGTCACGGCGGAACGGGAGAGCCAGGTGGCATCGGGCTTGCGGTTCGTCACTGCCTTCCTCTTGATCTTCGCTGTGCTCTCGCTCGTGGTCGGCGCCTTCATCATTGCCAACACCTTCTCCATGTCGATCAGCCAGCGAACGCGCGAACTCGCACTCCTCCGCGCCGTTGGTGGGTCGCGCGTCCAGATCGCCCGAATGGTCCTCGGCGAAGCGGCCGTGATGGGCATCGTCGGCTCGGCCCTCGGGCTGCTCGGTGGAATCGGGCTGGCCCAGCTGATGAAGGGGGTGCTGCGGGCAACCGGGGTCGACCTTCCGCCGTCGCCGCTCGTGGTGCGGGCGGCGACCGTGGCGTGGAGCCTCGGCATCGGGATCGTGGTTACCGTTGGTGCGGCCGTCACGCCGGCCCTGCGGGCAGCGCGGATCTCCCCGGTCGCGGCGATGCGCGATAGCGAGATCGAACCACCACCGCTGCTGCGGCGGACGCTTCTCGGATTCGGGATACTCGTGGTCGCGATCGTTGTCACGAGATCTGGCGCGCTGGCTCCGAGCCTGCCGCAGACCGGCATCGGGGTAGCGCTGCTCTTTGCTGCTTCTGTGCTGCTCGCTCCGGCCATCGGCTCGCTCGCCCGGTTCCTTGTCGAGCCCGTCGGCCGGGTGTTCGGGACCACGTCCGGCCTCGCCGTTCGCAATGCGACGCGCAACCCGCGCCGCACGGCAGCAACGGCGCTTGCTCTGTCCCTCGGTTCGGCGGTCGCCTGTTTCGCCCTGATCCTCAATGCGTCACTGTCACAGTCGCTCAAGACGGCCGTTGGCGGAGGACTTCGGGGCGACCTCGTGGTCCGATCGGGCTCCTTCGGTGTGGGCGGTCTTCCGACGTCGCTCGCCAAAGAGATCGGCTCGCTTCCTTCCGTCGAGGCCGTGTCCGGTCTGCGCTACGGGTTTGCCACCGTCGACGGGCCCAAGCGCGAGGCCCGGCGCGTCTCCGCAGTCAGACGAAGCGGCGGACGACCAATCGCTTCCCTGGATCCGGCATCCGCGGATCGACTCCTCGACTTCGGCAACGAACGAGGGTCATTCGGCGATCTCGGTGAGAACACGATCGCCATCTCGCAGCGGGAGCTCGACGACCGCGGATGGAACTTCGGCGACACACTCCAGCTCACCTTCCCCGGTCGGGAGCCGACCCCGTTTCGCATCAACGCCATCTTCCGCCAGGGCATCGCCTTCGACTTCGCCATCTCCCATGCTGACTACGAAGCCGTCGTTGCCGATCAGTTCGACTTCGTGGTGTACCTCGCCGCCCGAGACGGTGCCAGCGTTGAGCAGCTTCGCCCCGAGGTCGAGCGCGTGGCCGCAAAGTATCCGACAGCCAAGGTCGAAGACCCGAAGCAATACGTGGCCCGCATCACCGACTCGCTCGATCAGCTTCTGAGTTTGATTCTCGGCCTGCTGATCCTCGTCGTGACCATCGCCGTGCTCGGCATCGCCATCACCCTGTCGCTCAGCGTCGTGGAACGGATCCGCGAGATCGGATTGCTACGCACACTTGGTATGGCGCGCGTGCAGGTGAGATCGATGCTGCGTAGCGAGGCTGTGGTGATTTCGCTCCTGGCCGTGAGCATCGGGGTGATGCTGGGTATCGGTTCATCGTGGGCGCTGTTGCAGGCGCTCCGTGACGAAGGGCTGTCGCGTTTCTCGGTTCCGACGGTCGGGGTCGGATCCCTTGCCGTGTTGGCCGCCGTGACCGGGCTGCTGGCGTCCATCGTTCCCGGTCGTCGAGCCGCTCGGCTCCCGATGCTTGCCGCCCTCAACGGACGTCAAACCACCGTTCTCGCCACACCGTCGCGGCGACGCGTGATCGCCGGGAAACGGGCCGGGGTCATCGGTGGAGCGCTCGCCGTCACAGGATTGCTTGTCGGTTTCGGTCTCGGCAGGGCAACGGCGCCGGGCGGAGATTCGGCGACCCGTGCCTCGTCGACAGCCCCAACGAGTGCTCGGGCGACGTCCCCCATCGGTAGAGCACCTACCGGTGCAGCACCCACCGGTGCAACACCGTCCAGTTCGGCAACGACCGGTGCAGCACCGACCGGTTCGGCCGCACCCGTCGGGTCGTCCAGATCGACTGACAACACCCCCTACGCGGTCCCAACACCATCGACTCCGGCCGAGCCGGGCGTGCTTCGTGCATCGGTGCCGATCGACTCACCGCCCGGCACGAAGGCCTGGCGGGTGCTCTACGACTCCGAGATCCGCGACGACCGGCCAACGGTGGTCAGCGGACTCGTCTTCGCCCCGGACAAGCCGGCTCCGCCCGGTGGCTGGCCGGTGCTGTCGTTCGCTCACCCGACCACCGGTCTCGCCGATCGGTGCGCGCCTTCACGCAATATCGGGATTCTCGAGACGACGATCGCCACACTTGCCGCGCAGGTGGGGATGGTCGTCGTCGCCACGGACTACCCCGGCCTCGGCACCGATGGGCCGCATCCGTTCCTCGATGGGATCAGCGAGGGGCGATCCGTCCTCGACATCGCGGTCGCGGCGAAAGCGATCGATGGTCTGTCGCTTTCGACCACCACGGTCTTGTGGGGGCATTCCCAGGGAGGCCACGCTGCGCTCTTCGCCGCCCAAGAGGCGCCGACGTATGCGCCGTCCCTAGAGTTAGCGGGTGTGGTGGCCGGGGCGCCCCCGTCACAGTTGCGAGAGCTGCTCACCTCCATCGAGAAGACACCGGACCGCGGCTACGCGCTCCTCGTCGCGCAAGGTCTTCGGGCCATCGATCCGTCGTTGCGCCTCGACAACGTGTTCACCGCGCGAGGTGTTGCTCTTGCCGAACGGCTGGACACCGAGTGTTCGTCGGAGGTGAACAGTGCTGCGGCCCGCGACACCATCCGTCTCGCTTCGCCGGTGCCCGCCGAATGGTTGACCGCACTCGACGCCAACCAGCCCGGAGAGGTGAAGATCGACGCGCCCGTGCTGATCATTCACGGATCCTTCGACGAGCTCGTCCCGGTCGCCACCTCCGCCGTGCTGGAGACTTCGTTGGAGAAACTGGGAACCTCCGTTGAGCGCATCGTCTACCCGGGCGCAGGTCACGCTGATGTCGCCCTGTCGTCGCTCACCGACGTGCTCGCCTGGATCACCAAGCGATTGCCGGTGGCGTCGACGAATGTCACCACACTCACAACGCCGCCCGTTGCGGGTGCTGCGAGCTGGCCCGGCGCAACAGGGAAGCTCCGTGCTGCTCTTGACCGTGGCGCCGCCAAGGCGTTGGTCATCGCCCACGCCGGCGGTGATCTCGAAGCGCCGCACAGCACCCCGTTCGCGTTCGATCGGGCCACGAAGCTCGGCGTCGACGTGTTGGAGATGGACGTGCGGCTCTCCGCCGACGGTGTCCTCGTCGTGCAGCACGACCCCGATGTCGACCGCACCACCAACGAGACCGGTCCCGTGGCCACTCGAAGCGCGAAGCAACTCGCTGCGCTCGACAACGCGCACTGGTTCCAGCCGGGTTGCTGGGACTGCCGGACGGCGACGGGTGCGCGTCCCTATCGCGGTGTGCGTCTCGGAACCACGCCTGCACCGGACAACGTGAAGGCCGACGACTTCCGTATCGCCACGCTCGATGACATCCTGGCGAGGTACCCCGACACCGTGATCGACATCGAGATCAAGGCCGATGGACCAGGCGGGGGAGTTCCCGTCGCCGAGGCGTTGGCAAAACGTCTGCGCGCTGATCAATCTCCTGATCGGTTCGTCGTGGTCAGCTTCGACGACGCCACCATCGAGGCGTTCAACACAGCGGCACCGGACATCGCCACCTCGCCCGGGTTCGGTGCGCTCACCCGCTACGTGCTGAGTGGCGTTGCCCTCCCCAGCACCCCGGTGATCCAGATCCCGCCCGAGTTGCAGGGACTGCCGATCTTCACCGACGCGCTCCGCACAAGGGCCGCGGCCGACGGCATCGCCATCTGGGTATGGCCGTCTGACTCCGCCACCGACGACAGGGTGAACTATGAGACCCTGCTCGCCGAGCGACCCAACGGCATCATCGCCGGACGGCCCGAATTGCTCCTCGGCCTCCTCGGCCGGTAGTGGCGGCGCGGAGGTCCTGCGGCGTCGGTTTCGTCAGAGATGCCGTAGGCATCGCGGACCGGAACGTTTCGATGTCATAGGAACGTCTGCGAATGAGCATTCGCAGGGCGCGGCGACGCGGGTGGGTTGCCCACTTCACGCGCGGCTACCGTCGCACGGCATGGACGAGACCGTTGTCTACCCCGCCCGCCGCGTCATCACGATGAACCGAGGCCAGCCCTTTGCCGAAGCAGTCGCGGTGCGAGATGGAAGGGTCCTCGGTGTCGGTACGGTCGCGGAACTGGCGTCGTGGGGACCATGTCGCGTCGATGACCGTTTTGCTGACAGGGTGCTCGTGCCCGGCTTCGTCGAGGCCCATTCGCACGTGATGGCCGGAGGTCAGTGGAAGAACCCGTATGTCGGATTCTTCGATCGACGCGACCCGCAAGGAAGGGCGTGGAAGGGCTGCGGCTCGATCGACGAGGTGATCGATCGGCTGGTCGAGGCGGAGTCGCTGATGGAAGACCCCGACGATCTTCTCGTCGCATGGGGTCTCGATCCGATCTACTTCCCGGGCGAGCGCCTCCTCGCGAAACACCTCGATCGCGTGTCGACGACGAGACGCATCTTCGTGTTCCACGCCAGCGGGCATCTGGCGACCGTCAACACGGCGATGCTGCTCTCGTCGGGGATCACCGCTGCGTCCACCACGCCCGGCGTAGCCCGTGATGCGAATGGCGATGCGAATGGCGAGCTGCAGGAAGCGGCGATGTTCCTTGCCGCCTCGGGCTTTCGCAAGCTCATGGCGGCGTGGGGTTCGCCCGATGGCAAGTGGAACTACGCCTACGAGGCTCGCAACGCCGGCCACACGTTTGTGGCCGATCTGAGCCCGGCGGCGATCGCCGGTCCGGACCAGTTGGAGGCGTGGCACGGCGTCACCGACGATCCGGCATATCCCGTGCGGGTGATGGTTGCCGTGGCACCTTCCCTGGGTGGACCGAGCGACCCGGTGGCCCTGGCCGAGCTGGCCAATCGGCTCCGGCACGAGTCGGCCGACAAACTCCACTTCGGTGTGGTGAAGCTCGTCGTCGACGGCTCGATCCAGGGGTACACGGCCCGAATCTCCTGGCCGTACTACTACCGCCCGCCGGAGGGGCACCACGAGAACGGCCTCTGGCTGATCGCGCCCGATCAGCTCACCGACATCGTGAGCACCATCCACTCTGCCGGGCTCGTCGTGCATGCGCACTGTAACGGCGATCAGGCCACGGAGGCATTCATCGATGCGGTGGAGGCAGCGCTGGAACGCCACCCGCGGTGGGATCACCGCCACACCGTCCAGCACTGCCAAATGACCACGCCGGCGCAGTATCGCCGCATGGCCGCACTTGGTATGTGCGCGAACATCTTCATCAACCACATCTACTACTGGGGTGATCAGCATCGCGATCGCACCATCGGTCCGGAACGCGCCGCCAAGATGGACGCGTGTGCCACGGCACTCTCCGAGGGCGTGCCTATGTCGATCCACTCCGATGCCCCGGTCACCCCAATGGGTCATCTCCACACCATGTGGTGCGCGGTGAACCGCCTCACCTCGACCGGTCATCTGCTCGGTCCGGATGAACGGATATCGGTGATGGACGCGCTGCACGCGGCCACGATCGGCGCGGCATTCCAACTCAAGGTCGACCATCTGATCGGCAGCATCGAAGTCGGCAAGTTCGCCGACTTTGCCGTTCTGTACGAAGACCCGCTCACCGTTGATCCGGTGACACTGAAGGACATCGGCGTGTGGGGCACCGTCCTTGGTGGCGTGCCGTTCGAGGCGGGCGTCACTCCCGTCGCTGGTGCACGCTGACGACGTAGTCCGACGTCGGCATCCAGGGAACGTCGTCCCAGGTGGCCCAGCGTTCGATGAGGTCGAGTTCCGCCGCGGATGTCCATACGTCCCACTCCTCGACCGGCACACGGCGACCGTCACTCCTTGTGAGTTGAAAGCCGGCGACGACGAAACCTCCGGGTGCGACATGATGGGCGACGTTGGCGATCGCTGCGGGTCGGTCTTCGGCCTCGACGAAGAGAATCACGTTGCCCGCCATCATGACCACACCGAAAGGTCTGGCGAGGTCGACCGTGGCGAGGTCCCCCAGGTGCCACCGAACGTGGGGCGCCTTCGTATGCGCATGTCCGAGCATGTCGGCGTCGATGTCGATTCCTTCGACCTGATGACCGCGTCGGGTCAGTTCGATGGCCACTCGACCCGTCCCGCATCCGGCGTCGAGGATCGGCCCGGTGAGGCCCGGATGCCGCTCGTGAAGCCGTTCGAGGAAGGCGACCTCGCCGTGAGGGTCCTTGCCCGCCGCAGCCATCTGCGTCCACGCCTCGTCGTAGCCGGAGGGGTTCCAGGACGTCGTCACGGTGAGAAGCGTAGGTGGAGGTCGCACCGGCTTCGGCGTCGTTGCGACCCGTTCCTCGTCGCGAGTCGGCGGAGGTCTTGGCGAAGTGATGAACTGGGACCGTGCCCGAACGCAACGTCCTCGGTGGTGACCTCGAATCGTGCAGCACCGAACCGTTGACCGGTTTCTTTCGTGACGGCTGCTGTAACACCGGACCCGACGATGTCGGCAGCCACACGATCTGCGCCGTCGTCACGGCTGAGTTCCTCGAGCACCAACGCCGCATCGGCAATGATCTCGCCACACCTATGCGGCAGTACAACTTCCCGGGCCTGGTGCCGGGGGACCGCTGGTGTGTGACCGCCCGCAACTGGCTCCGTGCCCACCTCGACGGGGCCGCGGCCCATGTGGTGCTGGCGTCGACCAACGAGAAGGTTCTCGACCTCGTGCCGCTCGCCGTACTGAAGCTCTATGCCGTCGACGTGCCGTCGGACCCGAGCTCCATCGACGGCTGAGTTCGTTCTGCTCCTGGAGATTGGTATCTCGGTCGCTCTGGGAGCGACCACGTGCACAACTATCCGCCTTGCCCCGATCGGCCGAAGACGAACTCGTCGAGGAACGCGTTGCGGAACCGGCCCGACGGATCGAGATGCCGGGACACGTCGACGAAATCTGGCAACCGCGGGTAGCAACGGCGGACGTCGGCCCCGGCTCACCAAGTTGCGGCGTGCAAGGCTGCGCGCGGAGCCCGGGGAGCGGATGCAGGTGCTCGGTCGCCGGAGGTGCACCGACGAACGGGACCGCTGGATCGTAAAGATCGACGTCGCCGACGCGGACCTTGCGCCACGCGGTCGTGAACTCGGGTCGTTGCCAATCGGTGAACAGACTGACGCTGTAGGCGCTCGACATGATCTCGTCGAAGTGCTCGCGCACGGCATCGAACGACAGCCGCTCGTAGACGTGCTGGCGCACGTTGAAAGAGGGGGCGACGTCGAGCGTGAGCGACGTGACGACGCCGAGCGCACCGAGGTGCACGACGAGACCCGGGAACACCTCGGGATCGTCGATTCGCGAGAACTGCCGCACCTCGCCGGCGGCGGTGACGAGCTCGAGCGCCGCAACCGACGAGGCGAGGACGGGGTTGGCGTTCCCCGAGCCGTGGGTTCCGGTGGCGCATGCTCCGGCAACCGAGATGTGGGGGAGCGACGCAAGGTTGGTGAGGGCAAACCCTTCGGCTTGCACGGCAGCGCCGACGTCGCCGTAGCGTGCGCCACCCGAGACGGTCACCGTTTGCCGGACACGATCGAGGTGGATCGCCGGGCCCGACGCGTCGAGCGTGATCATGGTGCCGCTCGAGTCGGCGATGGTGTTGAACGAGTGCCGCGAGCCGAGCACCTTCGCGGGCCCAAACCCGTCGATCGCGGTCACGATCTCAGCCGCCGTGCCCGCTTCGATTGCCGAGGTGAAGGCGAACTCGTGATTCCCCGCCCAGTTCCGAATCGCTGCGTTCACAAACCCGTTCTACCCGGGACCGCCTGGAGTCGCCGCCGAGTTCGTTCCCCTAGCATCTGCGGATGATCGTCGATGGATCCTCTGCTCCTCCGTTTTGCCTTCCCGACCAACACGGTACCGAGGTCTGCCTCGCGGATTTCCGGGGAGGCTGGGTCCTTCTTTGGTGGTATCCGAAGGCATCCACCCCCGGTTGAACGATTCAAGGACAGGCGTTGCGTGACAATGCCGAACACTTTCGGATTGCGAACTGCTCGATACTGGGCGCTTCGTTCGATACTCCGGCGGAGAATCTTGCTTTCGCCGACGCCCAGGGGTTTGCATATCCGCTGCTGAGCGATACCGATCGAAGAGTAGGGGCGGCCTACGGCGTTCGTCGTCCGGCCGACGATCAGTATGCGAACTTTCCGAAACGCATGTCGTTCCTGATCGACGGTTCCGGCGTCGTCAGACGTGCGTACAGCGTCACGGATGTGGCAGCGCATGCCGCTGACGTTTTGGCAGATATCGCGGTATTGCTGCGTGCCTGAACACGGCGATGTGCGCCCGACACGAATTCCGATCGACAGTGCGGTCCGCGATGCTGCCGGTGACACGGCCGCACTCCGGCGCAAAGCCGATCAGGTGTCGCGCGGCGCCGCTCGAGCCGCCGTTCTCGGGGCCAACGATGGTCTGGTCACGAACCTTTGCCTGATACTCGCCGTCGCGGGAGCCGGGGCGTCGGCATCGTCGGTTCGCCTCGCCGGTTTTGCCAGTCTGATCGCCGGAGCCTTTTCGATGGCGGCCGGTGAATGGGTTTCGGTGCGAAGTCATGCCGAGTTGGCCTCGGGCCTGCTTCGCGAACTGCGGCGACTGATCTCCCGGAACCCGAAACTCGTCCTCGACGAACTTTCCGATCAGCTCGTCTCAGACGGTTTCGGCCGTGAAACCGCCAATCAGGCGAGCGCCGAACTTCCCCTCGACGAAGACCGCTTTCTGAACTTCACCGCCAAAACCGTCTTCGGCGTGAATCCAGACGAACTCGGATCGCCGGTCACTGCTGCCACGACGTCGTTCGCGCTGTTCTCTATCGGAGCCTTCATTCCACTGGCGCCATGGTTCCTTGCCTCGGGAGGTGCCGCCGTGGCGCTCTCGGTTCTGCTGACCGTTGTCGCCAGCTTGGCGATCGGCGGACTCGTGAGCAGGTCCAGCGGCAACTCCGCACCACGTGGCGCAGTCCGGCAGCTCGCGATTGTCGTTCTCGCCTCGGTCATCACGTTCGGCATCGGCAAGGTCTTCGGCACGGCAATCGCCTGAGCCCCGCTTTGCGTGGCGACGAAGCCCCACCCTCGAGGCGCAACGAACCGACGTCGTTCGCGACTCCGCTGCCCGGTACGCTGCCGCGCATGCTCGCCGACGACATCGCTGTGGCCCACACCCCTCCCGGCGGCTTCGGGGAACACTTCCCCGCGCCCGTGCTTGCCGGTTGCACCGAGCCGCTGGTCGACGGAGCCCCCGACCTGCGAGGACTCTGGAAGGCGCTCCGGGCCGAGCGGGCCGGACAGCGGGTGCCGCCCGATGACCGGATCCTCTCGTACATGGAGCCGCGCCGTTCCACGGGCACGGGTTGTCCGGCCTCGGCCAGGCCCCTGACGCGGCAGTCCGGGACATGTTCGTCGACCTCGGTTGCGTGGCGAGTGTGCTTCCTGTCGTCCAAGCGGGTGCCAGACGAGGTCAACCCAGTCTTGATATGAGCTTCTCACCCTGAAGTTGGAGAGAGTCCGGCGTGCCGGCTGGCACGATGACTCGGTGGACGCCGATGGCCGCGAAACCTTCGGCTTCTCTCGTGACGGCATCAACCTGGCGTTCCGTGCACATGGCCGTGACCTCGATCAGCGACGGATCGCGGCCGGAGTCTTCTGCGGCCCGTCGCATGGTTGCGAGCAGCGGCTCGATGTCGGACGGCGTGCCCATTGGAAAGAAGCCGTCGCCGAGGCGACCGGCGCGCCGCGCTGCGCCGTTCGAGTGGCCTCCGATCACGATTGGAATGGTGCCGTTCGATGGACGCGGCCGCGAGATGCAGTTCGTGAACTGTGCGTACGGACTGTCATGGCTGACTCGAGTTCCCGTCCATAGCTTCCGCATCACGGCGACAGCGTCATCGGTGCGGCTGCCACGGTCGTCGAACGGAACACCGATCGCCGCAAACTCTTCAGCGAGCCAGCCAACACCGATTCCGAGCACGACCCGCCCTCCCGACAGCGAATCCAACGTCGCGATCTCTTTTGCGGCGACCAACGCATTGCGTTGCGGAAGGATCAAGATGCCGGTGCAAAGCTTCAGCCTCGTCGTCCTCGCCGCCACGTAGGCCAACCAGATGAGCGGGTCGGGTAGGTCGAATTCCTCTGCCCCGCCGGCCATCTTCCCCGATGTCGCATACGGGTACGCAGTTTGGTAACCCGACGGCACGACGACGTGTTCGGGACCCCAGATCGACTCGAATCCGGCCGTCTCCGCCGCCTCAGCGATCGCTATCGCGCCCTGTGGAGTGGCGCCCTCTCCGGTACTTCCGTACAGCCCGAGTTTCATGGCGATTCCCCTCTTTTCGCGACGGTTCGCTTCGTCATGATGTCGGACTGCGGCGGGTCTGTCACGCGGGTTGACCCTGGGTCGGCTACGCGTCGAGATGGATGAACACGCAAGTCCGCGGTTCACCGTTGACGTTGCGGCTGATGTGGCCCTGTCCGGTGGTGTCTTCGGCGAGGAGAATCGTGCCGGGCCCCATGATCCGCCTGGTGCCGTCGCCGACTTCGTGCGTGCACAACCATCGAGGTTCGACCACACTTCGAAGGCCATGCCTGTCGACGATTCCCGATCAGAGGTCCCGGTCACCGTCATCGGCGGCTATCTCGGTGCCGGCAAGACGACGCTGCTGAACCACATCTTGCGGACGTCGAACGAGCGCATCGTGGTGCTGGTGAACGACTTCGGTTCCATCAGCATTGATGCTGCGCTGATCAGTTCGGCCGACGAGGACACCATCACGCTGGCCAACGGGTGCATCTGTTGCAGCCTCGTCGACGGCCTCGGCGTGGCCCTCAACGGGGTACGGGCCATGCACCCCCGCCCGGCCCGACTGGTCATCGAGGCCAGTGGCGTGGCCGATCCCGCATCGATCGCGGCGTACACCCACGACGGAGGGCTCCGCCTCGATGGCGTCGTCACCGTGATCGACGCCGAAACGATACGTGCACGTACGAAGGATCGCTACGTCGGCGACACTGTCCTCCGACAGATCACGGGTGCCGACATTCTCCTCGTCACCAAGATCGACCTGATCGACGAGGACACCCTGGCCGGACTGCGGGTGTGGCTCGCCGGCATCGCCGGGAACCGGCCCCTGATCGAGGCGGTTCACGGGGCGGCGCCTCTGAACGTGCTCCTCGGTGCCGGCTCTTCGGAGGCTCCGGTGTCGGGCCGCGAGTTGGCGGGCGCGGCAATGGCCGATGACGTGTTCGAGACGTGGAGCTTCACGTCGGACCGCACCCTCGACCGCGACGTACTCCGGGATGTGGTGGCGTCGTGGCCGGAGGTGGTCGTGAGGGTGAAAGGCATCGTCCGAGCGACCAGCGCAACAGACGAAACGGAGCGGCGAGTGGTCGTGCATCGCGTGGGCACCCGCACGACCGTCACCGACGAAGGACCGTGGACGTCGGGTCCGTCACAACTCGTGGCGATCGCCATCCGCGGCGCGATGAACCGGGCCAACCTCGATGCCTCGGTGGCAACCGCGATTGTCCCGGAGAGCGTCTGAGGCTGGCGAACGGCCGGACCGCAGGCAGTAGCTGTGATTCGGCGATCCACTCGCGGGTCGGCATCCCAGACCCCGCAATCCTGCATCCCGCATACCCTCGTTTTCGCCCCATCCAGGAAAGAGCGAGTTTCAGGCCATCTGGGATGTCGCAGTAGCCACTGTGGGATGCGCGACCCGCTCGTCTACGAAGAACTGCCGTGCCGGGTCGTCCTGACGTGTGCGCTTACCGGTCGTCACGTCGACGACTTCCGCGCCGTCGGCGGCGTATTGCACGATGTAGGCCTTGCGCGTTTCGTCGGTGAGGTTCGGACCGGTGCGGTGCGGGGTGAGTGAGGAGAACACCACGATGCTCCCGACGGGCGCTTCGACGGCAACGGCACCGGTCGAGTCACCCAGGCATTGGAAGCCGACGGACGTCGTCCAATGGGCGAGGGTGCCGTTCCGGTGGAGGCCCGGCATCACCCAAGGGCACCCGTTGTCGATCGTGGCGTCGGTGAGCGGGACCCAGCACGTGAGGTACTGCTGGGGCTCCACGAAGGCATACCCGTTGTCCTGATGCCACGGGAACTCCCGGTGCGGCTCGGGCTTCTTGTAGACGGCCTGGTCCCAGTAGAGCCGAGTTTCGGGGCCGATGAGGTCGTGACACACGCCGACCAGCGCCTGGTGCTGGGCGAACTCCCGAGCGGCCTCCGAACGGAGCACGAGGTGGATGGTGAAGGTGATCTCGTCGGCTGTGGCAATGGACATCGACGCGTTCGGTTGTGCGCGCAGGAACTCCGTGGTGCGTGACTCCCATTCGTCGATGTCGTCGCGGAGTGTGGCGATCTCTGCGGCGGAGAACGCGTCGCGGACGAGGACGTAGCCGTGCTCGTCGAACTGCTGCACCTCGTCGGGGCTGAGGTGCCGCAGTTCGTCGTGAGGACGGTCGATCCAGTGGAAGTGCGTGTTGGCCGGGTGCAGTGAGATCACGCCGCCACGTCCTTGGGCTTGTCGGCGAGGTAGATCTTGTGGTCGACGAAGGTACCGTCGACGTAGAACCCCC
>JANOHI010000290.1:0-29938 GCA_031406385.1 Acidimicrobiia bacterium | reverse complement strand
AGCGAGAAGGCCGCGTCCGGCCTGTACGTGAAGCGCACCGGCGCGACGATCGCGGGCTAGCTAGCCGGCGACGAGCGCGCCGAGACCGGCAGCGGAGCGGAGCGCGTCGGCCTTGCAAGGATCCGCTCGACTCGTTCCTGCGCTCTTGCCTGACGGGGTCGTCGTCGCAGCGCACCGTCGGAGCTCACCCAACCAGATTGCCAGGTGCTGTCAAGGTCGCCCCGAAGCCGGTCGATGTCCAGCTACCCGGGACCGTTGACGTGAACGGTGTCACTCGTGCACACTAACCTGAGCAATTACTCGGATTCTTCCCTTGAAAGAGGCTGCAATGCCCCTCGACGCCGACACGTACCTCACCGACCGGGAGCGCCTTCGCGGTGATGTCAACGACGTCGAGTCGATCATGGCGTTGACGAATCGAGACATGGAAGCCGAGCTCAGCTCGGTCCAGTCCCACTACGAGGCCCTTTTCACCTGGGATTACCGCAAGGCGGAGCGTCCTGCCCTGAACAAGCTCTACGAAAAGGCCAAGGGCAGCCAGTGGGACGGCGAGAAGGATCTCGACTGGTCGATCGAGGTCGACGAGGAAAAGACGGCGCGCCAATTGCTCGCCGTAGCGCCGGGCGACGGCTGGATCCGTGACCGGGCCCAGGAGGAGGGCCTGTTCAAGGGGTGGACCGACAAGCAGTGGACCGAACTCGCCATGGAGGGGCAGCGCTGGCGCCTCTCGCAGTTCCTGCACGGCGAGCAGGGCGCGCTGATCTGCACCGCGCGCATCACCGAGACGGTGCCCTGGTACGACGCCAAGCTGTTCGCGGCCACGCAGGTCGTCGACGAGGCCCGCCATGTCGAGGTATTCGCCAAGTACCTTCTGACCAAACTCAGCGGCACGTATCCAATCAACGCCCACCTCGAGGCCCTGCTCAACGACATCATCCGCGACAGTCGTTGGGACATGACCTACCTCGGCATGCAGATCATGGTCGAGGGTCTCGCCCTGGCCGCCTTCGGGTTCATGCACATGCTCATCGAAGAACCCCTCCTCAAGCAGCTGTTGCGCTACGTGATGAGTGATGAGGCCCGCCACGTCGCGTTCGGGGTGATCTCGCTGAAGGAGGCCTACGACGGCATGGGTGCCGCCGAGATCCGCGAGCGTCAGGAGTTCGCGTTTGAAGCCGGTATCCGGATGCGCGACCGCTTCCTCCAGCAAGAGGTGTGGGAGCGGATGGGCGTCGACGTCCGCAAGATGGTCAAGATCCAGCTCGAGATCCCCAACGAGTACAAGGATTTCCAGAAGCTCCTCTTCTCGAAGATCGTCCCGAACTGCCGCAAGCTCGGGCTGCTCGACGCCGGCGACGGCTGGCTACGTCAGAAGTGGACCGAGATGGGCGTGATCGAATACGAGCACTGGGCCGACACGGGCGACGAGTACGCCTCGCTCGATGCCGTGGCGGCGGACCGCGAAGCAGCCGCACAGGTCGCCTGACGACCCACAGCTCGCGCCACTGGCCACGCACCTGGACTGGTGGCAACACGCAGGAATGGGTGGCCACGCCGCGAACCAGTCCCGAACGTCGTCAACCGCCCGAAACCTTGCGTGAGGCCGCCACCAAGGGGGCTCGAATGCATTCATCCTCATCTTCTCATCCGCGTTGGCCGACAATCGGGTGATGAAGATTGCAGCTATCGGCATCGACGCCGACGACACGCTGTGGCACAACGAGGATCACTTTGCCGCGACGGAAGACGCGTTCGCCGATCTTGTCAGCGCGTGGGTGAGCCCGGAGATCGCGCGGGCCGAGTTGCTCCGGACCGAGACGAGCAACCTTGCGCTGTTCGGCTACGGGGTGAAGAGCTTCACGCTCTCGATGATCGAGGCGGCGATGACGCTCTCCGAGGGCGAGATCAGCTCGTCTGATCTCGCCATACTGCTGGAGCGCGGCAAGGAGATGCTGGAGCGCCCTGCGCACCTTCTGCCGGGCGTTGCCGACACCCTCGAGGAGCTTGCGGCATCGCATCCGCTCATTGTCATCACCAAGGGCGACCTCCACCATCAGCATCGCAAGGTGGAGGAGAGTGAGATCTACCACCGGTTCCGCAGTGTGGAAGTGGTCCGGGAGAAGGACGTCGCCACCTACGCCGGAGTCCTGCGCCGACATGATCTGCGAGCTGACGAATTCGTGATGGTCGGCAACTCGGTCAAATCCGACGTATTGCCGGCGTTGGCGTTAGGGGCGGTCGGTGTGCACATCCCGTACCACTTCACGTGGGCCCACGAGAGAGTTCACGAGAGCGACCTCGGCTCCCACGCCCGCAACGTGGACGGCGCCGCGTTCTGGGAGCTTTCGTCGTTCCGTGAGCTCCCTGCGTTGATCGGTCGGCTGCAGAAGTAACGACCGGTCCTTCGGCCGTGTTCGTCGCGCCGCTCAGGCGGCGTCAATCGCTGCGATCGCCCATGCAAGCCCTTCCATGGCGTCTTCGACAGCGAGGCGAAGTGACCACCCCGTTTCCGGCGAACCGTCGTTCCAGACGAAGAAGCGCAGCTCGGCGGCGGCCTCCGCCAACTCGTCGGGATCTACCTCGTCCTCGTCGAGACCGGTAAGCGCGCGTAGGGCCCACCACGCCCGCATCCGCCCCGTGGCCGCCCCCCGACGGCGTCCATTCGCTCCCCCGGTGGATGCCGCCCAGGCCATAGCCGCCATGGCATCCGCCGTCGCAACCTCGCCAAACGACGCACGTCGCAGGCCGAGAGCGCCGACGGCCTGTTCAGCGGTGCCCTCGACACTCACCACCTCGACCCGCCCGTTCGACCCCACGAGCCATGGAGCCACCAGGTCGTGCAGCGCACTTTCGACCGCCGGATCAGTGGTCCGCTCCCCCGTTGACAGCGCAACGGGGGCCCACGAGCGCGGTGCCTTCGGAGGGTCGAAGAGCACGCGGTCGGGCCGATACTCGGCGAGGGCGTAGATCGGTTCCCAGGAATGGAGTCTTAGGGGAAGGCCGAGCACGTCGGGGAGACGCACCGCCGTTGCGTCGTGGCTCAGGTCCTCGCCCCGCACCACACACTCGTGGGCGAACGCTGCGCTGTCCGGACTGATCGGCAATGCACCCGACAGCGACGAGAATCTATGCGTGCTTGCCAACACTTCGGCAAGCGGCCCAAGCATGAACCGCTCGCTGACCTCGCCCAGACCGGTCAGCGCCCTGGCGTCCGGTGCATCGAGCGCAAGTCGGTAGTCGCAGTAGGCCGCAACGGGCCACAGCTGGAGCCCTCGGGCGAGCGCGGCGCGGCAACGATGACGGAGTACGACGATCTCATCGAAGCGTTCGTCGAGGCACATCGAGTCGACAGTCTCGGTGAGGGCGTCGAGATCGGCATGGTTGATGGCGCGTTCGAGAGCATTGTCGGACAACGGCATCACGTCAGGCTACGGTCCGTTCGTGCGCACCACGGACCTGACCACACCGGCACTGCTGCTCGACCACGGAGCCTTCGCCCACAACGTTGCATTGATGGCGACGCGACACCCGGGGCCGAAACTACGGCCGCACGTGAAGGCCCACAAGAGCACTGCGTTGGCCCGTCGGCAGGCGGACGCCGGACACCTCGGATTCACGTGCGCAACAATCCGCGAGGTCGAAGGAATGGCGGCGGGCGGCCTTGGCCATGACCTGCTGCTCGCCAACGAGATCGTCGATGCCCGCCGACTCGGCGCGGTCGTGGCCACCGGTGCGCGCGTGACGCTCGCTGTCGACTCGATCGAGACGATCGAAGCCGCGCAACGCGGCGGCGTACGGGAGGTCGTCATCGACATCAACGTGGGGCTCCCTCGCTGCGGATGCTCGGTCAAGGAGTCGGGGCCGCTGGCCGAGCTGGCGCGTTCACTCGGTCTTCTTGTGCGTGGCGTGATGGGGTACGAGGGGCACCTCATGATGGTCGACGACTCTGAGAAACAGGCGCGAGTCGACGCCGCGATGACACTCCTTCTCGCCGCTCACGAACAGGTTGGCGGATCGCTGATCTCATCGGGTGGGACGGGCACCCACCTCGCCAACCATCACGCCAACGAGATCCAGGCGGGATCGTATGTACTCATGGATTCGCACTACGCGACCCTCTCGCAGGGCCTACGCCAGGCGCTGTTCGTCGAGGCCACTGTCATAAGCACCAACCGGTCGGGTCGTCGCCCGTTCGCCGTGGCCGATGCCGGCCTCAAGTCGTTCGGAATGGATCACGGAAACCCGTCGCTCCCTGATGCCGATGTCTGGCTCTGCTCCGATGAGCACGTCACGTTCGCGCCTCATCCTGATGGACCGCTCGCCGGGGTCAGGGTTGGCGACCGGGTTCGATTGATCCCGGCGCACTGCGATCCGACCGTGGCGTACCACGAGCGTTACAACGTGATCGCGTCGATCGACGACGGACCGGCCGACGTCGTCGATGTATGGACGGTGGACCTGCGCGGATGGTAGGCGCGCCTACGACCTTGGCCCGCTGCGAAGCAGTTCGGCGAGCGCGACGAAGGCCCGGGCGCGATGGGAAATGCGGTTCTTGGTCTGGGCGTCGAGCTCGCCGAACGTGGTCCCCGGGGGCACCGACGAATCGTCAGGGGCGAACAGCGGGTCGTAGCCAAACCCGTTCGTTCCTCGCGCCGCAGCGACGATCGTGCCTTCGATCACCCCTTCGGCCCACACGTCGGTGCCGTCGGGGAACGACACCATCGCAATGGTCCGAAACGACGCGGAACGTTCCTCCGGCGAGTGCACCTCGAGCCGGTCGAGCTCGGCAAGCAACTTGGCGCAGTTCGTCTCCGCACTGGCCGCCTCCCCGCTGTACCTCGCCGAGTGGACACCGGGGGCGCCGTCGAGTGCGTCGACGAAGAGCCCGGTGTCATCGGCGACCGCAGCGATCCCCGTCGCTGCGCACAGCGCGCGTGACTTCAGGCGGGCGTTCTCCACAAGCGAGTCGGCGTCCTCCACGATTTCCGGGACGTCCGCTGGCCGAGGCAGCAACTCCACGTAGAGAGAACGCCCGAAGATTGCCTCGATCTCGGCGACTTTCGCCGGGTTCGCTGTTGCGGTGACCAGTCGAAGGATCATTGCTCAGCGCGCTTAGGGTCCGCCGCAGGATAACTGCGGCGTTTCTGGCGGCCCCAGGCGCCCGTGGCGGCGTCCTCCGCCTCGCGGTTGGACCAGACAGGCGCTGCGTTGTGCGTCCTTGCCACAAACGCCTGGTCCTCGCCACACACGCGCGCCTTATCCTGAGGCGGACCCTTAGTAGCCGACACCGAACGCAGTCCAGATCCCGTCTGGGCCGATGATCAACCGGTAGTCCTTGTAGACCCCTTTGAACTTGGTGGCCTCAATGTCCTCGGGCCGGAATCCGAGCGTGGCGAGGACCACGAGGTCCTGATCGTTCCACTCAGCCGGGTCCATGGTGGCAAGGTAAGGCCAGACCGTGTTGCCCCGCTTGTCGACCGTAGGGGGCAGGTCGAGAAGGGCGATCATGCGGGAGAGCGCGTCAGGGCCGCCTTCATCAAACTCCTTCTGCCACTGGTCGGCTGGACGCCGCTGGCCGACGAAACCCCACCGGAAGCGACGATCGCCAATGATCGCCTTGATCGTCGCGTAGTCGCGCACGATCGCTGCGTCGTAGATCGCCCGCGCCGTCGCGGCGGCATCGGGATCGACCGACGACCCGTCCTTGGCCGTGAGGATCGGCCCGGCGCCGTGGGGAATCGTGCTGACGGGTGCAATCGTTGTGGTCGTGGTCGATGATGTCGTGGTGGGTGCAAGCGTGGTCGTGGTTGGCGCGACCGTGGTCGACGGCGGGGCGGGTGCGGTGAGCACGATCGACGTAACGCCGGCGGCGTCGCTCGACGCCGAATTGCTCGTCTCGGCGCTCGAATCGGTGCACCCGGCAAAGGCCAGCACCGCGAGGAGCGCGCCGGCGACCAGCCGGGGACGCAGGATGGGAACCCGGTTGACCATCGTCACACCCTCGGCGACGGCGGGGTGGCGAGCACCTCGGCCTGCAGCGCATTGATCACAGTGATCCCGCCCTCAGCGAGGTTCATCAATGCGTCGAGCTCGACCCGGGTGAAGGTCTTCCCTTCGGCAGTGCCCTGCACTTCGGCGAATCGGCCGTCGCCGGTCATGACAACGTTCATGTCGACCTCGGCCGTGGAGTCCTCGCTGTAGTCGAGGTCGCACATCGGCGTACCGCGGATCATGCCGACGGAGATCGCGGCACATGACGTGACGAGTGGGTGAGTCTTGATCGCGCCGCTCTGGACCAGTCGGGTACAGGCATCGTGCAGCGCCACGTAGGCGCCGCAGATGCTCGCCGTGCGGGTGCCGCCGTCGGCCTGGAGCACATCGCAGTCGAGCACGATCTGGCGCTCCCCGAGCGCTCGCATGTCGGTAACGCCGCGCAGTGCCCGTCCGATGAGCCGCTGGATCTCCTGGGTACGGCCCGACTGCTTGCCCTTGGCGGCTTCACGGTTGTTGCGCTCGGGAGTGGCGCCGGGGAGCATGGAGTACTCGGCGGTGACCCACCCCTTGCCGCTGTTCTTCATCCAGCGGGGCACGTCGTCGTCGATCGATGCGGTGCACAGCACCCGGGTGCGTCCGAACGTCACCAGGACAGACCCGGCGGCGAACTCGGTGTAGTCGCGCACGAAGCTCACCGGTCGGGGGTCGGCAGGGGAACGGTCATAGCTACGCACGGTGAACACGGCCGTCGAGGCTAGAGGATGCCCGGCACCAAACCGGGTCGTTCCGCTAGGAGAGAGGTTGCCCCAACATATGGGGGCAATTCACCTCCTATCGCCGCTGGGAGGTGTTTTGCCCCAACATATGGGGGCAACCTCTCTCCCACGGGCTCAGAAGTAGATGACTTTCTTGGCGCGTTCGGTGACGAGGTCGAGATCGTCGGAATAGGCGCCGGTGGAGAGGTATTTCCAGCCGGCGTCGCAGACGATGGTAACGATGACCCCCTCGTCGATCTCGGCCGCGCATTTGATGGCGGCGGCCATGATCGCCCCCGAGGAGATGCCGGCGAAGACGCCACATTCGCGGACCATCCGGCGGGTCGCCTCGAGGGACTCCCGAGGGCCAATGACCTTCTTGCGATCGAGGAGTTCGAAGCCGTTGTTGTCGGTGAAGATCGGCGGGATGTAGCCGTCATCGAGGTTGCGCAGTCCGTCGACCATCTCGCCGCTCGGCGGCTCGACGGCCCAGATCTGCACGTCCGGCTTCATCTTCTTCAGGAACGAGCCGACACCGATCAGGGTGCCGCTGGTGCCGAGGCCAGCGATGAAGTGGGTGATGTCGGGGACATCGGCGAGGATCTCGGGACCGGTGCCCTCGAAGTGGGCCTGTGGGTTCGCCGGGTTCGCGTATTGGTACAGGAACACCCATTCGGGATGCTGCTCGGCAAACTCCTTGGCGAGCTTCACGGCTCCGTTGGAGCCTTCGGAACCAGGCGAATCGATGATCTCGGCGCCGAAGGCCTCGAGCATCTGACGCCGTTCCGGGGTGACATTCGAAGGCAGAACGATCTTGATGTGATAGCCACGCTGGCCGCACACCATGGCCAGACCGATGCCGGTGTTGCCCGACGACGGCTCGATGAGGATCGACCCCGGAACAAGACGTCCGTCCTTCTCGGCCTGCTCAATCATCGAGAGCGCAATGCGGTCCTTCACCGATCCGCCCGGGTTTTGCCCCTCGAGTTTCGCAAGGATGCGGACGCGCGGGTTCGGGCTCAGGACGGAAACATCGACAATCGGCGTGTTCCCGATGGTGTCCAGGATGCTGTGGAATACGGTCATCGGGGCAACCGTCCGACGCCTAGATCGACCCGCCGGCCACTGCGGGCAGGATGGTCACTTCGTCGCCGGCCTTGATCGGGGCGTCGAGTTTGCCCAGGTAGCGCACATCGTCATCGTTCACATAGACGTTCACGAATTTGTGCAGGGTGCCATCGGCGGTCAGCACCTGGCTGGCGATACCAGGAAACCGGGTCGTTAGGTCGGCGAACAACGCGCCGAGCGTTGCGCCGGTCGCCGCGACCTTGTTCGCCCCTCCCACGTGGGGGCGCAGGATCATCGGGATCCGGATGCTCACCGTGGGAGCGGTGGTGGTTTCGATGACGTCAGACATGTGGGAGAACCTCGGAGACCGGTGGGCGTGACACCCGGTCCAACCGGGCATCGTCCAGTCTAATTCCCGACTGAACAAGTAGGGAATCTCTGCTCCGGCGGACTCCTACCGATCAGTCCTCGATGACGACCGGCTCTTCGGTGACGATCCCGTCGACGATGCGGTAACTCCGCAGCGCCGGAGAGGCGTCACGCAGGCTCACGATGACGTACTGCCACGTGGGATCGGGAGCCGCCGAGACATCGGTGGGCGACGGGAACGGGTCGGTATGGGTGTGGCTGTGCATCACCCCGACGACCGCCAGACCCTCGTCCTCGGCGTCGCGTTCGGCACGCAGGTGGACCTTCGGATCGATCGTGTAGACCAGCGCCGACGCTGCGAGGTTCGGCGAGCGGACAAGACGCACAATCGTCGTGTCCCGGTCCTCGGTCATCCTCCCGACGAGGAGGGCGCACGCCTCGAGCGGGTAGCCGTCGAGCGCGTGGATGATCATCTCGTCAAGCACGTTGCGGGTCATCAGCAAGCTCACGCCGAGAACTGTACGCACTCGCCGTCGTGCCGCCGCGCCCACCGAGGTGCGAGAAGATGAAGTGACAATGGCTGGAAAAGGGAAGACCAAAGGCCCGGAGGCGGGGGCGACGGGAGGGGCGAAGAAAGTCGTCGCCTCGAACCGCAAGGCGCGCCACGAATACGAGATCATCGACACCTACGAATGCGGGATCGTGCTCTACGGCAGTGAGGTCAAGTCACTTCGCGACGCCCAGGTTCAAATGATCGACGCGTTCGCCCGCGTGGACCGCGGCCAGGTGTACCTCCACGGCATCCAGATCTCGCCGTATTCCTATGCCGTCGGCTTCGGCGCCCACGACCCGAAGCGCACCCGCAAGCTGCTGCTGAACAAGCGAGAAATCGCTGACCTCGCCGAGGCCACGGACAAAGACGCGCTTTCGCTGATCCCGCTGAGCATCTACTTCACGAACGGTCGGGCGAAGGTGGAGCTGGCGATCGCCCGCGGTCGCAAGCGCTATGACAAACGTCAGGCCCTGGCCGAGCGCGACTCCAAGTTGGAGATGAGCCGGGCCCTCGCCGCAGCGAACAAGTACCGCCACGCCTGACTGGCCCAGGGGTTCGCCTCCGGACCCCGCGATGGTGGGACGGCTCGCTATCTCGGGCCAGGACTGACCGGCTTTTCTGCGTTCTCCTGTCCCACACCGGTTGTGTGGCCTTCCCTATCGGACCGACGGTTCGCGCGGCAGGCCGAGAATCTTCTCGCCGATGATGTTGCGTTGGATCTCGTCGGTGCCACCGGCGATCGATTGTGCTGGCGTCGACAGCAGGACCTCGGCAATGACCGCGTCGAGCGGGTCGCTCCCAGCAGAGAGCATCGCCGATGCACCGGCGATCAGTCCATGCACGCGGGCAGAACGCCGGGCGACCTCGGAGGCGGCGAGCTTGCCGAGCGAGCCTTCGGGACCCGGCGGTCGACCGAGCGCACGGGCCGCAGCAGCACGGGCCGCGGTCCATTCGTTCGCTCGCGCGAACGAAATGAGCCGAGCAATCTCCTGACGCACGACGGGGTCGTGCTCCACTCCCTTGGTCCGGGCGCGATCGATCACGAGATCGGCGCGGCCAGCGCGCTGCGGGTACCAGACATACGTGGCGAAATGTTCTGCCGCCTCAGCGTCGGCCTCGGTCATCGTGCGTCCAAGCGACCCTACGTTCGCATATCGCTGCGGCCGGAGAGTGGCGAAGGACCGCTCGTGCGAGAGGGTCGTGCGGGCGATGCGCCAGCCATCACCGAGGGCGCCGACGAGGTTGGTCGCGGGAATGCGGGCATCGGAGAGGAACACCTCGTTGAACGACGCATGACGGTTCATCTGACGGATCGGTCGAACCTCGACCCCGGCCTGATGCATCGGCAGTACGAAGTACGAGAGGCCGTCGTGTTTCGGGACGCCTCGGTCGGTGCGGGCGAGCAACATGGCGACGTCGGCGTGATGGGCGCTCGTCGTCCACACCTTCTGCCCGTTGACGATCCACTCATCGCCGTCGAGGACCGCGCTCGTCGACAGGCTGGCTAAGTCCGATCCCGCACCTGGCTCGCTGAACAACTGGCACCACCGAAGCTGGCCGGTCAACGTGGGCCGCAGCACGCGGTCCCGAAGGTCGTCGCTGCCGTGCTCCAGCACCGTCGGAGCGGCAAGCGACGTGCCGCCGCCAAGAGGCGTGCCGACGGCGCCGTGACCGCGGATCTCGTCGGCAACGATGCGATCGGCCCAGCTCGGCAGACCCCGCCCATGCCAACGCGTCGGCCACGATGGCACGGCCCATCGTGCCTCCACGAGACGCTCGCGCCAAACCCGCAATCCGACATCGGGATCCCATGCGTACAGCAGCCAGGCGCGCACCTCAGCGCGAATCTCGTCAGCAGTGCGCACGTCGCCTCCGTTCGCCAGCGAGCGAGCCGACGCGCCGCGGCCCAGAGGGCGATGAGGGTTGATCCGGCACGCCAGCTACCTGCGCGACCCCCGAGGCGAGACGGGTCGACGCATCCACGACGTGGGAGAAAGCGGTGCGCTCCATGACCGCAAACGCAACGCTTCGCACTCGCTCTTCCTCGCTTCAGCCGATGCGAACGGTGCCAGCGTCACCGTCGACGTGGAGGATAGTGCCGTCAGCGATCGCCGTGATCCCGGGGACACTGAGGACGGCCGGGATACCGAGTTCGCGGGCGACGATGGCGGCGTGGCTCTGCACCGCGCCCGTGTCGCACACGACGGCCGAAGCGGCGAGGAACAGTGGTGTCCATGAAGGGTCGGTGATCGCGCACACCAGGACGTCGCCGGGTTCGATCCCGCGTGGGTCAGACGGGTCAGCAATGACCCGGGCAGGGCCGGAGGCGGTGCCCGCGCTGACGCCGATTCCCGAGATCGTCGTCCCGCTGGGCGGGGCGCTTTGGTGCGACTCGTTGCGCGGTGTCCAGGTGGACGGATCGGGGATGTGACCCTCGAACCACGGTGGCGGAACCCGCTCATTCAGGTAGTCCTGTTGGGCGGACCGGGTGGCGATCACCTCGGCGAAGTCACCGGGCCGGGCGACGAATGCCGGAAGTTCAGACGCGGTGACACAGAACGCCAGTCGCCTATCCGCCGGTCCGCCACGTTCCGATGCCCGCCGAAAGAGCTCGGACAGGACCTTTCGGGCTCCGAGGTTTTCGAGGACGAGAATGTCCTTCGCGCGTTCGCGCCCGATCGAGCCCTGCCGCGACACCTGAGCGGTCCGACGGGTCATCCATCGGAGCGGCCAAGGCACGAGCCTCACGGCATCAGCGAGGGCGTGCTCGGCGTCCTCGGCGAGGTGGCGATCACCGAGAAACGGGTCACGATGCTCGGGCGCGTGACGCAGTCGATCGATGGCCGCATACACCGGGGTCGGGTCCATCACCCACGCCGGAGTGGCGAGCTCGTACTCGTCGTTGCCCCGGTGACCGTGTTCGTCGAGGAACGCGTCGACGGCCGCGCGCAACGGCGTCGTGCGGGTTCGCTCGGCGATGTCGTGGAGTCCGAGGTCGAACGCCTCGGTGAGCGAGGCACTGGCGGCGACAAGACGACCGAGCGCCCACTGGCGCTTCGCCAATTGGGCCGAGTCGATGTCACCGGTACCGCCAACGATTCGATTAGCGATTCCCGGTGGCATCGATGGACGGGCCAACGTCCGGTCGAGAAGGCCGCGCGGCCCGCCCGCAAGCATGCTGAATTGCAGCAGTCGTTTCATGCTCGCCGCCACGCGGGGTGGATAGGTGTCGAGCCAGCCAAGCAGATCCGCGTCTGCGGCCGTCAGCAGGTCAGGCATCGTGGAGAGCCAGAGCTGAGCCTCGGCCCGGGCGCTGTCGAGGGAACTGAGGTCCGGTGAGCGGAGCAGCTTGAGCACGTAGCGACTCAGCCGCATCGTGGCGATCAGGTCACGGTCGCCCTTGGCCCGCCGGTAGGGCGGGAGGTCGCCGACTTCACCCAAAACTTGCTCGTCGGCATCGTTGGCGGACATGCCCGGCATGCGCACACCGAAGAGCCGCATGGCCGACCCGCTCATGTACAGGTACCCACCGAACACGCCGGTACCAACAGATGGGCCGCTGACCTCGTGAGGTCGCAGAACTCCCATCTCGACGAAGACCTCGGTCTGTGCCTCGCGCACCGCGTCGCCGATGAGCGTGCCGGTCAGCGCGGTCATCACGTTCGGAAACACCTCGCCGGTGTTGCCCCTCGTGTACAACCGGAACCGCTCGTTCGGTTCGGTGTCGGCCACCCAGAACTGGGTCATTGGGCGAGTCTCACACGTTCGTCCGTTCGCCGCTCGTTTCGCCACCCAACCTGAACGATCTGCTCCACCGACTTCGGAGCCTGTCCGGAATCGCGAGAGGGTGCAGGCCGCATCGACATCTCGGGAGATAGTGCACTCAGTCGCTCTGGGAGCGACTGAGTGCACGAGAACGAGCTGTTTCCGGATCTCAGGAGTGTTCGAGGTGCCAACCGGCCCGGTCGAGCACGAGGCGGTGGCGCGGCCCCGGGGCGGCGGTGTCGACTGCACCGTCGGCGTGCTCGTAGGCCATGTCGCCGGCCCAGGCCAGCGTGAGCGGATCGGTGGAGATGACCCGGGTATGCATGCGCGGCGGCGTATGGAGACGTAGCCGGAGAAGGAGATCATCCACATCGTTCGCGTGGGCGATGTGATGCAGCGTCGTCCACGTGGGCGGGGCCAGCGGGAGCGATCCCTCGGCGTTGCGGGCGAGCGCGTCTTCCGGAGTGACCCACTGATGAGCGGTCGCCTCCTCCAGGGCGAGTTCCACGTCTCCGCTCGGCGCCGGCGCGACGAAGAACCACGTGGAGAAGCGGCGAGCCTCGGTCGGGGGCGGCATCCAGTGCGACAGCGCGGCCATCGCCGCGGGATCGACGATCAGCCCGGTCTCCTCCTGCGCTTCGCGCACGGCGGCGCGTCGAGCTGCTGCGAGTTCGTGGGCGAGGTCGAGGTCAGCGATCGACACGCGGTCGTCGGGGTCGACCTTGCCGCCTGGGAACACCCACATGCCGGCAAACGCTCCCCGGCCCACCCGCTGCAGCATGAGCGTCTCGACCCGGCCGGCGTCGGCATTCTCGGCGTTGCGGACGAGGATCACGGTCGATGCGGCGATCAACGGCGACGACGCTCCCGGCGCAGCAGGGGCGAAATCGGCTGACGAAGAGCTCACGCCAGAAGTTCTAGTGGTTCGCGCCACTGAGATTGCAAACACGCCCAGAGATCCACTTGCGCGGGAGTCGTTGTTCGCCTGGTCGAAGCGGCAATGCGCCGAGTCCCTTCCGGGCGTTGGCTGTAGGGTCGCTTCCCGTGTCCAGCACGTCCCCTCCAACTGCGAGCGACGAGGTCATCGCTCGGGAGGCGATCCAGCGCCGGACTCTCCGTGTGCTCATGGTCAGCCAGACACTGGGCTCGGCGGGAAACTCCGTGGCTGTCACCGTTGGCGGCCGAGCGGCAAAATCAATGCTCGGCGCCGACACGTTCGCCGGGTCGGCAAGTGCCGCCGTGACCCTCGGCGGAGCGGTCGCCGGCCTCACTCTTTCGGCCCTCATGGCCCGTCGTGGCCGTCGGCCGGGCCTGTTCCGCGGCTACGTGATTGCGTTCACGGGGGCGATCGCCACGGTCATCGCGCTGGAGAACCGCGCCTTCATCCTGTTTCTCATCGCCCTTCTCTTTTTCGGTGTCGGCCAGGGCACCAATCTCCTGTCGCGCTACGCGGCTGCCGATCTTGCGACCACGGCGAACCGGGGAAAGGCTATCTCCTTGCTGCTGTTCGGGTCCACGTTCGGTGCCGTCAGTGCCCAGATCCTCGTCGGCCCGTGCGAACGAGCGGCCCGCAGTCTCGGGTTGTGGGGATACAGCGGGCCGTTTCTGTTCGCGGCGGTCATGCTGGCCATCGGTGCCACCAACATCGCCGTGCGTCTCCGACCTGATCCGCTGGTCGTTGCCGGACGCGTCAACCCGGACGCACCTGGCGGTTTCCGGCTCCCGCCTCTGCGCCCTGCGCTCCGGGTGATCGCCGCCTCACCGATGGCCAAGGTCGGCTTGAGTTCGATGATCATCGCTCAGGCGTCGATGGTTGCGGTGATGACGATGACGCCGATCCACATGGCCGACCACGGGCATTCCGGGACGCTCGCCGGCTACGTGATCGCGGTGCACGTGATCGGGATGTTCGGACTCGCTCCGCTCGTCGGGCGCTTCGTGGATCGGGCGGGCCGGGTAACTGCGATCGCGATGGGGGCGTCCATTCTCGTCGCGTCCACCGTCGTTTCCGCGCTGGCCGGCTACCGCCCGGCGCTGTTGTTCGTCGGGTTGTTCCTGCTCGGACTCGGTTGGAGCTTCGCCATGATCGGCGGATCCGCACTGGTGTCGGAATCCGTGCTGGAGAACGACCGGGTGATGGTGCAGGGCTCGGCCGATCTCTTGATGAGCCTGTGCGGCGGATCAGCGGCGTTCGCGTCCGGATTCATCAAGCGGTCGTTCGGCTTCCACATGCTGGCCAACGTCGGCACCGTGGCGACTCTGGCGCTGCTGGTGCTTGCGTGGCGAACGCTCCGCCTTCGGGGTCCGGCGGTCCGACCGGCGATGTGAGCGGTTCGCCGGATTCGTCGGACTACTCTTTACGGGTTCATCTGTGCCTCGTGTGTGCGAGGCCCTGACAAGGAGATTCGTCCGGTGGCCATTCGCGCCAAGCTCACGACCGTTGCCACTTCGGCCGCACCTGGCAGCAGTGCCGCAGACAGGCCCAAGGTGGAGCGCACCGAGGAGGAGAAGACCGCTCGCAAGGAGCGCGTCCAGAAGGCCAAGGACGCACTTGCCCGCTCGGCAACCCTCAAGGGCGACCACGTGGCTCCCGGACGCGCTGCGCTGAAGCTGTTCCTCCAGCGTCTGAACGAGCGCAACCAGCCCGACGACGGGACCTTTGAGGCGCTGTTGGAGGCTCCCTTCAAAGCACCGCCGAAGAAGAAGACGAACGACCGCCGCTTCTAGCTCGCCCCTCGGCAGGAATCCACCGGAGCACCGCCGACGGGTCGTCGGACCCGCAGTGGCCCATGGAGGAAACGTGACCGTGATGACCCGAGGCACCGATCCCCGCTCCGCTCGTCGCTCTGTCGTCAGCCGATGGGTGGGTGACCCCGATATCGGTGGCGCGTATTCCTACCTGCGTCCGGGCGGCACGTCGGCAGACCGCGATGCCCTCGGCGTCGAGGTACTCCCCCGGGTGTGGCTGTCCGGCGAATACACGTGGTCAGCCGGCCCGGGAACGCTGCACGGCGCGTGGTTCAGCGGCGAACGAGCCGCCGCTGCCGTCCTCGAACGCCGCGAGCTGCAGCAAGTTGCCGTGATCGGTTCAGGCATGGCCGGTCTGGGAGCGGCGCGTTTGCTGCGCGAGGCCGGCCGGACAGCCCAGATCTTCGAATCGTCCGGTCGCCCCTTCGGCCGGGCCGCGACCGACCGAACGGTTGGCGGACCGATCCATCTCGGTGGAGCCTGGATGCACGGCATCATCGGCCATCCGCTCCGCACCCTCGTCGAGGCGATCCCATGGAGCTGGGATCCTGCGCCGACATTCGTCGTCGGTCACGGTCAGCTCGCCGAGGACGACGAGTCCCGACTAGCGGCGCTGTACCGAGCGCTCGAAGCCCGGCTCGACACCTTGCCCGACGACAAACGTGCCCTGGGACCTTCCCTCCGAGCGATCGTCGACGATCTGGCCGAGGACCCTCTCGACTCGGCGGTGCTGATGTGCTGGGCGCGCGGCGAGTTCGAGAACCTTTACGCCGCGCCGCTCGACGATCTCGCGTTGGCGGCGCGCTCCGAGCACTACGAGCTTCCCGGCGACGATCACCTCATCACGTCGCCTCTCGACACCGTGCTCGACGAATTGAGCAGCGCGCTTACGATCCATCTCAGCACTCGGGTCCTCACCATCGAGTCGACCGGCGGCCAGGTCTCACTCCACTTCGTCGACCGTCCCGCGGAGGCGTTCGACGCGGTCATCTGCGCGACACCGCTCCCCCCGGTCCTGTCCGGACGCCTCGCCTTCGAGCCGCCACTCCCGGACGCCATCGTCTCGTCGATGAACCGGATCGGGTGCGGGCCGATCGCAAAGGTGGTCACCACGTTCGATGAACCGTTCTGGGCGCCCCATCGGGCGTTCTCGCTCACCGGCACCGAGCAGCAACCGCTGGAATTCTTTGTCGACGTCTCGAATGTCGTTGGCCGACCGACGCTCTGCGGGTTCGCCGTGGGTGAACACGCCGCCGTTGTTGAGGACATGACGGAGGACGAGCGGTGTCGACTCGTCGACCGCCTCCTGACCGAAGCCGGGGTGCGAAACGACAGCTCGCTCGAGCAAGACAGAAACAACTCCGTACCCCGTCGGCCTTAACCTGGACGGGTGCTCTCCGCTGAGGACCCGCTGGTGGTTTCGCTGACCGGATTGATCCGCGACGGGGACGTCATCGGTCTGAACACGTTGCTGGCCGCCAATCCGTCGTTGGCGTCTGAACGTTTCGGTGACGCCGGGATGTCGTGCACTGCGTTGCACGTCGCCACCGACTGGCCGGGGCACTACCCCTCGGTCGCGCGAACCATTGCGTCAATAGTGGCGGCTGGCGCCCCCGTCGACGGTCGCTTCGCCGGCCCGCATCGGGAGACCGCGTTGCACTGGGCGGCCAGCTCAGACGACGCCGATGCTCTCGACGCCCTGCTCGACGCCGGTGCCGACATCGAGGCCGACGGTGCGGTGCTGACCAATGGCACGCCGCTCGCGGATGCCGTCGTGTTCGCCCAGTGGAACGCCGCCCGCCGACTGGTGGAGCGGGGCGCGAGCATGACGATCTGGCAGGCCGCCGCGCTGGGGAACGCCGAAGAGGTGGTCCGTCTCCTCGACGCGGGCACCCATACCGGGCACGACGTCACCAACGCGTGTTGGCATGCGTGCCGGGCCGGCCAGTTGCGGACAGCACAGATGTTGGTCGCGCACGGGGCCGACCTCGACTGGCTCGGTTACGACAACCTGACGCCGCGACAAGCCGGCATGGACTCCGGAAACGACGACCTCGTGGCCTTCCTCCGCGGGGTCTAGTCCGCTGGTCCCACCCTCGTCGCCGAGAACGCTGGCGCGAGCGGCGCTCGACCGGGCAGCCGCGACTCAGGCTTCGGGGAACCGTTTGCGGAGGGTGATCTTGTCGAGCTTTCCCGTCGGCGTCATGGGCATATCGGTGATCATCTCGATCGCCGCCAGCCGAGCGTCGGCATCAGGCTGCGCGTCGTAGAACGCACGAAGAGCCGGGGCGTCCACCGCGACCGTCTCAGGCCACAACGTCACCACGGCAACAGGCCGTGCCTTCACCGGAATCACGGCGGCGTAGCGAACCGACGGATGACGTTGCAGTGCCTCTTCGATCGGGCGCGGGTAGATCGGGCCCGTCGTCGACTCGATCCGCTCGGACACGCGGCCGAGCGTGGTGACGAATCCGCCGGCGTCCATCCGTCCGACATCGCCCGTGTGCAGCCAGCCATCGCGTGTTGCTTCAGCGGTCTTCTCCGGCTCGTTCCAGTAGCCGATCATGAACCCACCGCGGATGCAGAGCTCTCCCGGTTGGCCGATCGGCACCTCATCACCGAGGTCATCGAGGATCCGCACCTCCTTGTCAGGCAGGGGCTCGCCGACGGCACCAAGCCGTTCGTCACTCGGACGAGACGGCCGCCCGAGGGCAACGAATCCACCGAGTTCACTCTGTCCATAGCTCTCGCAGAAGGCGACGCCGAGTTCGTCGAAGTATGCGCGCTTCAGTTCCGGCGCAACCGGAGCCCCTCCGGATGCCACGAGTCGAAGAGAGTGCGGCGCTCGCCCACGCTTGCGGGACTCGACGAGGAGGTCGGTGAGGAACGGCGGGTTGGCCGGAAAGTATGTGCACGAATTGTCGTCGAGGTCCTGCCAGACCGCCTCTGGATCCCACTGTTTGCGCAGACCGACCGTCATCCCGCGATGCACTCCGGGGAGGAGGTTCACGACGAGACCGTAGGAGGAGGCCAGGCCGGTCGCTCCCAGCGAGGAGTCGTCCGGACCGAGGCCGAGTCGCTCGGCGATGCAGGCCGAGGCGCGAGCAGTGAAGCCGTGCGCAAGGACCGCACCTTTCGGGCGTCCGGTGGAGCCCGAGGTGAACGAGAGGTGGGCGGCCATCGTGTCGTCGACGCCAACAGCGGGAACGGCCGATGGTGCGCCGGTCAAGGCATCGGCCCACGCAACGGCTCCTTCCTGGGGGCCGTCCATGCAGTAGTACGTCGTAATGCTCGGCATGTCCGCGCGGTCACGATCGATCGCCGGTAGGGCGTCGTGGGTGTAGACGAGCACCTTCGGCGTGCACGCCTGCACGTAGTCGGCGAGCTCATCGACGACGAGCACACTGATATGCGCGCTAATGGCACCGATCTTCCATGCGCCCCACATCGCCACGATGTAGTCGAGCCCGTTGTGGGCGAGGAGACCGACACGGTCACCCGGGCGGACACCGGCATCCCAGAAGGCCGACGCCGCCCGATCGGTTGCCGCCTCTGTCTCGGCGAAGCTGAGCGATCGACCGCGATCGCTCCACCGGAGGAATGTGGCGTCGGGCGTCCGGTGCGCGGCTCGGCGGAGGAGGTCGGGAAAGGTCGTGAAGGCCATCTCCAATACTGTTCCCTTCGCCCCGTTGAACAAGCCCGGCTGTGTTACGGACGTGAGAATTCTTCCGTTGGCCGCAGCGAACCGGTGATGTCCGCCGCCGATGGGCAATGCTGGAGCCCATGGACGTGCTCATCCGCAACGCCGACCTGATCGCCACCGTCGACGACCTGCGTCGTGAGATCCGCAATGGATGGATCGCCCTCACAGGAAACCTCATCACCGGGATCGGCGGACCCGAGAGCGTGCCAACGGCGGCCGAGACCTCCGGCGCCGAGCTAATCGACGCCGCCGGCTGCCTGGTGACCCCTGGACTCATCAACACCCATCACCACATCTATCAGAACCTCACGCGCGCCTACCTTCCGGCGACGAACGGCACCCTCTTCCAGTGGCTCACAACCCTCTACCCGGTGTGGAGCCAGCTCGACGAGGAAGCGGCGTACATCAGCGCATGGATTGGACTGGCGGAACTCGCCCTCGGTGGCTGCACCACCAGCACCGATCACCTCTACGTCCATCCGAAGGGCGGCGGTGACCTCATCACGGCGGAGATCACGGCGGCGACCGAGCTTGGCTTCAGGTTCCACCCGACCCGCGGTTCGATGAGCCTCTCGCAGA
The DNA here is from genome assembly GCA_031406385.1 of Acidimicrobiia bacterium. Lineage (GTDB taxonomy): Bacteria > Actinomycetota > Acidimicrobiia > Acidimicrobiales > JANYDT01 > JANLQX01. The sequence continues at coordinate 10,404 of JANOHI010000290.1, read as the reverse complement.
AAGACGGTGGCCTCCCGCCCGACTCCGTCGTCCAGACCGACGAGGAGATCCTCGCCGACTCGGAGCGCTTGGTGAAGAAGCACCATGACGCGTCCTTCGGCGCGATGGTCCGCGTCGCCCTGGCACCGTGCTCGCCATTCTCCGTCACGCCCACCCTGATGAAGTCCACGGCCGAACTGGCGGAGAAACTCGACGTTCGGCTGCACACCCACCTCGCCGAAGATCCCGACGAGGACACGTTCTGCCTGGAGAGATTTGGCCGCCGCCCGATCGAACAGTTCGAGGAAGTCGGGTGGGGCACGGACCGGTCGTGGGTTGCTCATTGCATCTATCCGAACGCCGACGAGATCAACCGACTCGGTCGCTGGGGCACGGGTGTGGCGCACTGCCCGTCATCGAACTGCATGATCGGTGGCGGGGGCATTGCGCCGGTCCGTGATTACCGGGCGGCCGGTGTGCCCGTCGGCCTCGGCTGCGACGGCTCTGCGTCGACCGATTCGGCGTCGCTGTGGATGGAGGCCCGGAACACGCTGCTCTTGGGCAGGCTCCGCGAAGGCCCGACCAAGTTCTCGGCGCGCGATGCTCTCGAGGTGGCCACGCGGGGTGGGGCTTCATGTCTCGGCCGCGACGGCGAGATCGGTCAACTTCGCGTCGGGGCGATGGCCGACGTGGTCGTGTGGCCGATCGGCGGCGTGCTCTTCGCCGGGGCGCACACCGATGCCATCGAGGGATGGTTGCGCTGCGGTCCGTTCGCGCCGCGCCACACCATCGTCAACGGACGCTTCGTCGTCCGCGACGCCACCCTCGTTCACCCTGCGCTCGAGGACCGTCTTGCCACCCACCGAGCGGTCGCCATGCGCTGGCAATCCGCCGCGCTGACGGGACACTGAACCGGTTCGTGGTCGTCAGCGGCTGACGACCATGACGATGAGGCCGGCGGCAACGACGAGGGTCGCCGCGAGTCGTCGTCGGCCGCCCGACTCGCCGAGCGTCTTCCAGCCGATGAGCGCGGCGAGCACGACGCTCGATTCGCGCAGCGCCGTCACGTAGCCGACCGGAGCGGAACGGAACGCGACCTGCACCATGAAATAGGTGAGAGTGGAGGCGAGCGCCGCCAGCGTGAGCCGTCGGTAGTTCGCGGTGATCGTCGCCTTCATTTCCGACGCCCGTCCGGTCCCGAGACCATAGAGCGTTGTCGTCACACCCGTGCCGAGATGGGCGGCAAACGCGTACCGAAGCGTGCCGCTGGTACGAATGCCTTTGGCATCGGAGAGCGAATACGCGCCGATGGTGAATGCCACGATCACCGCATTGCGAAGGGCCGTCGATCGGCGAAATCCGGCGAGCAGAAACAGCCCGGAACCGACCGTGGCGATACCGATCGAGGTGGCCGGACGAATCGAGTCGCTGAGGAGCAGCACCCCGCCGATCGCCGCCAGCATCGCACCGCCGCCGCGGGCGATCGGATACACGAATGAGAAGTCGCCGGTGTCATACGCCTTGGCCAGGAAGATGCAGTACGGCAGGTGCACCGACCCTGACACCACGACCCACAGCCACGACTTCGCCGGCAGTCCTCCGAACAGGAACACGATCGGCATGCACAACAGCGCGGCGATCGTGAACTGCCCCCAAAGCATGAGGAACCTGTCCCCGGTCGCCTGCTTGACGGCAAGGTTCCAGCCGGCGTGGAGTACCGCCGCTCCGAGCGCCAGCGCGGTGGCGGTCAGCACCCCGGGACCCGACGAACCCTCAGCGGCGAGCGGTCGAGTCGACGACGGTTGCGAGACCGTTGAAGACCGTGTGGCGGACGACTCCGAACAGCGTTCGGCCGGCGTAGGGAGTGTTGCGGGCCTTGGACGCCAGGGCCGCGGGGTTGACCGTCCAGGTGGCCAGCGGATCGACGACGCAGAGGTTCGCGGCGCGTCCGACCGACACGTGGCCGTGGCGATCGTTGGCCTTGACGATCCGGGCGGGACCGCTGGAGAGCAGCGAAAACACTCGGGCGATCGGCAGGTCGAGTTCGGTGATGGCCAGCGACAGCGCGGTCTGGAGGCCGAGCATCCCCGGCGGCGCGTCGAGCATCGACTGCTCCTTGGTTTCCGGGGTGTGCGGGGCGTGATCGGTGGCGATGGCATCGATCGTGCCGTCGGCGAGTCCGGCCTTCACCGCAGCGACATCGGTGTCGGTTCGCAACGGGGGATGCACCTTGAACACCGTGTCGTAGCCGGCCAGACAGGCGTCGGTGAGCGTGAAGTGATGGGGTGCCGCTTCCGCCGTGACCGGCAGCCCGTCGGCCTTGGCCCGACGGATCAGCTCCACCGAACCGGCGGTCGACATGTGCAGGAAGTGCACCGGGGTGCCGGTGCGGCGGCATAGCGCGATGTCACGCGCCACCATGAGCTCCTCAGCCTCCGACGGTTGACCGGGAAGACCCAAGCGTGCTGACCATGCACCTTCGTGCATCACGCCTCCCTCGGAAAGCGCGGCGTCTTCGCAGTGCTGGGCGAGGGTAACGCCGAGGGAGCTCGCGTATTCGAGCGCCCGGCGCATGAGCCGGTTGTTCTGTACGCCCGCGCCATCGTCGGTGAAGATGCGCACGCCGAGCTCGGCCATCTCGGCCATCGGCGCGAGCCGCTCTCCGGCTCGGCCGACCGTGATCGCGCCGGCGACGAGAACCTCGCACAATCCAGCGGTGCGGCCCAGACGCAGCACCTGCTCGACCACTGCGGCCGAGTCGATCGCCGGCGTCGTGTTCGGCATGGCGACCACCGCGGTGTAGCCGCCGAGCATCGCCGCACGCGACCCGGTCTCGATCGTCTCGGCGGCCTCGTTCCCCGGTTCACGCAGGTGAGTGTGCAGATCGACCAGACCCGGGCCGACGACGCAGCCGGTCGCATCGAGCACCTCTCCCCCGCTCGGCACTTCGACCGAACCGCCGATGGCGACGATTCGGCCGTCGACCACAAGGATGTCGGCGCGAACAGGCTGCGACGAACCGTCGGTGAGGACGGAACCGCCGCGGATGGCGAGCGCAGGTGTGGTCATGATCGTTCTCCGGTCAATAGTTCGAACAGCACGGCCATACGGACCGCGACGCCATTGGCCACCTGCTGGGTGATGACAGTGTTGGGGCGGTCGGGAACCGACGGGCCGATCTCGACACCGCGATTCATCGGGCCCGGGTGCATGACGAGGACATCGTCTGCTAAGCGCGCTGATCGTTCATCGGTGAGCCCATAGATCGAGGTGTACTCACGCAATGACGGGACGAGCGCTTCGGTCGTGCGTTCCATCTGCATCCGGAGCAGGTAGATCACGTCGACGCGGCCGAGCACCGCTTCGATCTCATGCTCCACCTTGACCGGCCAGCCCTCGAGCGATGGCGGGAGCAGCGTCGCCGGGCCCACGAGGGTGACCTCGGCCCCCAACGCGGTGAACGCCTGCACGTTCGACCGCGCCACTCGCGAGTGCTTGATGTCGCCGACGATGGCGATAGAGCGACCCCGGAGGCTGCCCAGCCTGGTTCGGATCGTGTAGCAGTCGAGCAACGCCTGCGTCGGATGCTGATGCCAGCCGTCGCCGCCGTTCACCACGCTCGCTTGGGTCCACCGCGAGATCTGCAGCGGTACACCGGCCGCCTTGTGACGCACAACGATGGCATCGATGCCCATCGCTTCGATCGTCTCGACGGTGTCGCGAATCGACTCGCCCTTGTTGGCCGAACTTGTCGACACCGAGAACGTCATTACGTCGGCCGACAATCGCTTGGCTGCCGTTTCGAAGCTCAGCCGTGTGCGCGTGGAGTCCTCGTAGAACAACGATACGACGGTCTTGCCCTGGAGCGCAGGAATGCGTGGGACCTTGCGCTGGCTGACTTCGACGAAGCGGTCGGTAAGGGTGAGCAGGTGCTCGAGTCCGTCGGCGCCGAGGTCCTCGATCGAGAGCAGATGCTTCACGACAGCACCACCCCGTCGGCGGTGGCACGGACAGATTCCGTTCGAGACGTCGGAAGGTTCTTGCCGACGAAGTCCGGGCGGATCGGCAACTCCCGATGACCGCGGTCGACCATGACCGCCAACTGCACCGCTTTGGGCCGGCCATACTCGCGCAGCGCGTCGAGACCGGCTCGAACGGTTCGTCCGGTGAAGAGCACATCGTCCACGAGCACAACAACGGCGTCGTGGACCGCAAAGCTCAGTGCGCTCGGCATCGGTGTGACCGTGCGGAGTTGCAGGTCGTCGCGGTAGAAGCTGGCGTCGATCCGGCCTACAGGCACCGGGTTGCCCAGCGCCTCGAGCGCCACGCCCAACGCCTCGGCGAGCCACACACCACCTTTCATCAGCCCAACAAGGACGACACCGTCGGTGCCTTCGTTGCGTTCGACGATCTCGTGGGCCATTCGCCGGACGGCGCGATCGACGCCAGCGGCGTCGAGCACTTCCCGCCGTTCACGGGCGGGGGCGGACCCACCGGGCCCGGTAGGGGCAGCAAGCCCCGCTTCGAGTGCCATCGTTCTCTCCTCTCCGTATGAGCCTCACAGGACTCATTTCACGGACACGAACCCACAGGCTATTCGCACCGACCGGCCCGCTGCGCCGACCGAGAGGCATCGCGCCGGGTGAAGCGGCCGCACCCGCGTAGCCTGGACACTGTGGAGCCCATCAACACGCCGGATCCCACCCCGGGCGGGCCGCAGCGAGCCGTCGAGGCGTGGGCGGCCTACGACGACGACCGGGTCATCGTCGACATCACCGAGGTCAGCGCGTTCGTTTCGACGAACCATGTGTACCGCTGTTTGTTGAGCGACGGCTCTGCCGTGATCGCCAAGGTGTCGTCGTACGGCTCGTACTTCCTGTTCTGCGAAGACCACGACCGGCTCCACGCGTGCCACCGGCTGCTCGACGGGACCCGCCACGCCCGCCTACTCGCCGACGTTCTCACCGAGGATGGGCGACCATTTACGCACTACGACGGCCGCACCTGGGTGGTGTTCTACGACGAGGTTCCGCGAGGCCGCTCGCTCCCCCGCATCCTCACCGACGCTCAGATCACCACCTTCGCCCAGGAGATCGCTCTTTTCCACCGTGCATGCGCCGACATCGCCCCGAAGATCCCGCTCACCAGCACATCGATCAAAGCTGATGCCATTCATCTGCTCGACCTTGTGACCAACGCACGTTCGGCGAAGCGGTTCGTGCTCAACGCTGCGCAGCTCGCCGTCGTTGCCCAGCAGACGCACAACTTCCTGGTGACCCTCGATACGCTGCGGTACGACTACTGGCCGAAGATGCCCGTGCTCATCGACTGGAACCTCGGGAACTTCTCCATCACCGGCGAGGAAGGCGACGACGACTTCCGGCTCTACAGCCGCTGGGACTACGACTGGTTCCGCATCGAGCCCCGCATGATGGACTTCTATTTCCTGTCGCGCGTGTCGTCCTCGACCGGCGACCGGACCCACTTCACGTATTCGCCCCACACCCTCGTGGAGCCGCGTTTCATCCAATTCCTCACGGCGTATCACCGCATCTTCCCGCTGCGGCCCGACGACATCGCGTTCACCCGCGAGGCGTACCGGTTCTTCATCCTCCACTATGTCATTGCCAACGGAGACCGATTCTTCCGCGACGATCTGTGGAAACGCCTCCAGAAGGAAGCGGTGAGCATCTACCTCCCCGCCGTCGACGACCTCGATCTCCGCCCGCTCCTCGACGTGGTCACGCTGTGACGGTGAGACTTGTCGACCTCGGTGCGGTCGATGCTCCTGTGCGACTCCATCTTCCAGCCGGCCGAATCAGCCTGCCTCACGCCACGCCCGGGGTATGTGCCGCCTGGGACAAGCCGGTCCCCGTGGACCTCACCCGGCTCTCCGGCTTGGATCTGGAGGACTGCGCATGGCTGGTCCGTAGCGTCGAAGGCGTTCCGCTCACCGTCTCGACCGCGTCGATCACGGCATTGGTAAGCGCACGGATAATCTGTGCAGGTACGAACGAGAGCTTCACCAACATCGACGAGTTGCTGGCCGCCGACATCATCGTCTTCGAGGGCCTCGACCTGTCCGATCTCCCTCGGGTCGGGTTCACGCTGACGGTGGCCACCAACGTCCACGCCCACGTACGGGACATCGGTTGGACGGAATAGAACTGCGAGCTGCGCTCACCGGTTCGCGCTTCGCCGACGTGCGCGTCGTCGACTCGATCGACTCGACCAATGGGGCGTTGCTCGCATGGGCCGTTCGCGGTCATGACGACACCGGCGCGACCGTCGCCGATGGTGCCGTGCTCATCGCCCGCTCGCAAACCGCGGGCCGTGGCAGGCTCGGCCGAACCTGGATCGCTCCCCCGGACTCGGCGTTGCTGATGACCGTGCTCGTCGCTCCCACGGCGCTGCCGGTCGAACGCTGGCCGCTGCTGTCGTTCGCCATGGGCGTGGCCGTGGTCGAATGCGCCGCCGCGCTGGATGTCGAGGTGTCGCTCAAGTGGCCGAACGACGTTGTTGTGGGCGATGCCACCGCACCGTTCGGGTACCGCAAGCTCGCCGGCATCCTCGCGGAGTCCCACTTCGGCGAGCGTCAGCGATTCGTGGTCGTCGGCATTGGCATCAACCTGGTGCGGCCCGCTGTGCTCGATCCGGCTCTCGGACCGGACGCCGTACCGACGTGGTTCGACGACCACGCGCCGCTCACCTCGCCCGTGTCCTTCACCGCCGACGTGCTCCGGGCCTTCGAGCGTGCGGTGTCGACCCTGACAGCGGACCCCACCGGCTTTGTCGACCGATATCGGTCGACGTGTTCCACCATCGGTCATGCGGTCGCGGCCGAACTCGGAGGACGCCGGGTGGTCGGAACAGCGGTCGACGTCGATGCATCGGGCCATCTCATCGTCGAGGTCGCGTCGGCCGTCGGCACCGAGCGCCACGTGCTGTCCGCCGGCGACGTCGTCCACCTCCGTCCCGCGCAGTGACCGTGCGGCGTTGGGGCGCGGAGGGACCTAGCGTTTGGGTATGGAACTGACCGACGCGTCGCCGGTGCTACACACCTTCGCTCTCGGTTCGCCGCCGTGGCAGACCTTCGATCCCTTCTTGTTCTGCGTGCACCACAACGACGCGTATCCCGCCGGCAATGGTGCGCTCGGACCACCTCCCATCACCCTTCGCGGTCGTCCGATCGGGAGTGACTTCACCGGGACCGACGGCTGGAGCATGTATCACGGCAGCACCATCCCGGGGTTTCCCCAGCACCCTCATCGCGGCTTCGAGACAGTCACCTTCGTCCGCCGGGGCTATGTGGACCACGCCGATTCGCTCCGGGCCGCCGCTCGCTACGGTGCCGGTGATGTGCAGTGGCTGACGGCAGGCGCAGGGATCGTCCACGCCGAGATGTTTCCGCTCCTCCGAGAGGACGAGGGGAACCACATGGAACTCTTTCAGATCTGGTTGAACCTGCCCGCCGCCGACAAGATGGCCGAGCCGCACTTCGCCATGCTCTGGTCCGAAGACATCCCCATCTTCTCCGAGCTCGACGCCGACGGCCGTCGGGCCACGATCACTGTGGTGGCCGGGGCGATTGCCAGCCATATCCCGCCCAGCCCACCCCCCGCTTCATGGGCATCGAAGGCGCAGGCCAACGTGGCCATTTGGCGCGTCGCGCTGGAGCCCGGTGCGTCATGGACGATGCCGACCGCGCCGGAGGGCACCATTCGCACGGTCTACGTGTTCGAGGGTGGCGGCATCGACCTGAGCGGCCACCCAGCCGGGCTCGGCACCGGAACCGTGCTCGACGCCACGCACTCGGTGACGGCGACCGCCGGCAGCGAAGCTGTCACCTTCCTGGTCTTGCAGGGAACGCCGATCGGCGAACCCGTCGCGCAGTATGGGCCCTTCGTCATGAACGATAGGGCCGGCATCGAAAAGGCGTTCGAGGATTACCAGCGCACCCAGTTCGGTGGCTGGCCCTGGCCGACGGACGATCCGACCCACGGCCACGTGACCGCCCGTTTCGCTCGCCGCCCCGACGGCTCACTCGAACTCCCGCCCGACACCAGCGCCGTCGGCTGAACCAGTCGTTGGCGCCTACTGGGTCAGCTCACGGCGTTGGGTCAGCTCACGGCGTTGGGTCAGCTCACCGCGCCGGGTCAGCTCACGGCGTTGGGTCAGCTCACGGCGTTGGGTCAGCTCCGACGCGAAAATACGCAAGATCCCGACCCGACGCGCTCAGCCGACCCAGAGACATTCAGGCCGAGCTCGTTCGCTCTGCTTGCTGTCAGCGGCTGGTCCGTTCGCGACTACCGGCCGAGGTCGTTCGCTCTGCTTGCTGTCCTCGTTTCGTGAGCTCGCAGTTACCGGCCGAGCTCGTTTGCTATCGAGGTGAGCATCCCGTTGACGTAGCGGTGCGAGTCGTCGGTGGAGAAGCGCTTCGCCAACTCCACGGCTTCATTCAAGATGATGCCGCGGTCGACGTCGGGCTGATTGAGGAGCTCGTAGATCGCCATGCGCATCACGATTCGGTCGAGCATCGGCATGCGCGAGATCGGCCAGTCGGGACGCGCGAACTTTCCGATCAGTTCGTCCGCTCGTTCAGCACAATCGGCCGCGCCGATCGCCAGGGTCGATGCGTATTCCGCCGGTGGAAGAGGGAGCTCATCGATGATCGTGGCCACGGAGGCACTCTTGGTCTCCGCTTCGTAGAGCAGCTCCATCGCCCGCTCCCGGGCGTCGCGTCGCCGCGACGGCGTGGCGCTCACACGCGGGTCAGATAATCGCCCGTGCGGGTGTCGACTTTGACCTTCTCACCCTGATTCACGAACAGCGGGACCTGGATGACCAAGCCGGTTTCGAGTGTGGCCGGCTTCTTCGCGCCCGAGACCCGGTCACCCTGGATGCCCGGCTCGCATTCCGTGATAACCAACTCCACTGCGGCGGGGAGCTCGATCCCGACGATCTCATCATCGTAGGAGTTGATGATCGCGTTGTCCTGTTCCTTCAGATAATTCACGGCGTCGCCGAGCTTCTTCGGATCGATTTCGATCTGGTCGTATGTGCGGTTGTCCATGAACACGTAGTTGCCGCCATCGCGGTAGAGGAACTGCATCTCGTTCTTCTCGATGATCGCCTGCTCCATCTTCTCGCCTGCGGTGTAGGTGCGATCGATGACGGCGCCGGTGCGCACGTTGCGGAGCTTGGTGCGCACGAACGCCCCACCCTTGCCCGGCTTGACGTGCTGGAAATCGATGATCTGCATGAGTCCCTCGGGGATGTCGAGGGTGATGCCGTTCTTGAAATCAGACGTGGAAACGGGAGGCATGGCGTGTACTCCTGGGCGCGGGACTATTCGAAGTGAGGGGTTCAGTCGGCCTTCGGGTTGGGGGGCGTTCGAGCCGACCTGCCCGACGGGACGTCAAAGATTACTCGGCCCGCCGATCCGCCCCGGCCGACGGCCCGTCAGCCGCCCCATCATCCGCCCGTTAGCCGCCCGGCGAGCCGAATTAAAGGCTCGGCATCCCACATCGCACCGTACGGCATCCCAGATGCCTCGAAAACTGGCAAAAGCGCGATATCGACCGGTCAGGGATGAAACACCTGCGCATCTGGGATGCAGCGACCCGGCGCGCTAGTCCACCGAAGGTGGGGGGTTGGCGGCGCGCTGGTCCACCGGACGCGAGCCGTGGCGGCGCGCTGACCCACCCGAGGCGGGGGGGTTTGCGCGAGACGGTTGACACCACCCGGGCCAAGCGAAAGGCTCGCCGGCATGCGATCGCCGCGCAGCACCCTCGTGCTTCTCGGAGCGACGGCCGCGCTCGCCGTGTTGTTCACCGCTTGCGGGGGTGGCGGGAGCGGAAGCAATGCCGGCGGGCGCGGGACTGACGGGGGCGGGAACGGGGCTGACCAAACGGCATCGCCGACGCCCGCCGGGGGTCAGGCGACGCAACTCACGACCGTCGCCTCGACCGCCCCGCCGACGCTCGCCGCGCCGACATCGCCCGCACCTCCGACATCACGTGCCCCGAAATCACCGGCCCCAACGACGATCGTCCCGTCGACCGTGGTCGCCACAGCAATTCCGACGACCACTCGGCAGGCGGTGACCCTCCCGCCAGGAGTAACCGAGGCGGACCGCATCGCCGCCGAGGCTGCCGCCATCGGTTGGTGGGAGGAAGTGCAAAGGCAACTGCGCGCCCTGCCTGACTTCGACCCCCAAGCCGTTCTAGATCTCAGCGTCCCGGGCAGACCAGCAGGGCCAGCGGTTATCGCAGGCCTAGAGAAGCGGAGGAAAGACGGATTCTCTTTCCGACCCGGACTGGTCGAACAGGCCGTCGTTCTCGATACTCGGTTCGTCACACGAGAGCTGGTTGAGATTCAACTCTGCCTTTCCGACGACGGGGCTTTCATCCAGGAAGAAACAGG
>JANOHI010000249.1:0-5036 GCA_031406385.1 Acidimicrobiia bacterium | reverse complement strand
CCACCGGATGTCTCGGCGGCGTCGTCCTCCAGGCTCTGCTGGCGAAAGACTTCGACCTCGCACTCAAGCGAGCCGCCCGCCTCCAGGACATCTTCGGTCGCGATTCGCTCTTCGTCGAACTGCAGGACCACGACATCCCCGCCCAGCACGAGACCAACCCGCAGCTGATCGAGATCGCCCGCCGCCTCAAGGCACCACTACTGGCCACCAACGACAGCCACTACACCCACCAGCACGACTCACTCGCCCACGACGCCCTGCTCTGCGTGCAGACAGGTGCGCTCCTGAGTGACCCGAAACGCTTCAAGTTCCACGGCGACCAGCACTATCTGAAGTCCGCCGCCGAGATGCGAACGCTGTTCCGGCACTGGGAGAGCGCGTGCGACAACACCCTGTGGATCGCCGAGCGGGCGAACGTCGAGATCGAGTTCGGCCGCACCGACCTTCCGGAGTTCCCGCTCCCGTTCGGGTTCACCTCCGACGCCGAGTACCTGCGCCACCTGGTCTACGAGGGCGCCCGCGCTCGCTACGGCGAACCGCTCTCGGCCGATGTCCGTGAGCGGCTCGACTTCGAGCTGAACGTCATCATCGAAATGGGCTTCGCCGCGTATTTCCTCGTGGTGTGGGACCTCATCAAATATGCGAAGGACCAGGGTTGGCGGGTCGGCCCAGGTCGCGGCAGTGCCGCCGGCAGCGCGGTGAGCTACTGCCTTCGCATCGTTGACCTCGACCCGATCAAGTACGACCTCCTCTTCGAACGTTTCCTCAATCCGGGTCGCAAGCAGATGCCCGACATCGACATGGACTTCGACGAGCGGCACCGCTCGAAGATGATCAAGTACGCGAGCGACAAATACGGCGTCGACAAGGTCGCGCAGATCGTCACGTTCTCCACGATCAAGGCACGCGCCGCGGTGCGCGACGCCGCACGTGTGCTCGGGTTCCCGTACTCCGTGGGAGATCGGGTGGCCAAGGCCATGCCGCCCCTCGTCATGGGCCGCGACACGCCGTTGTATGCGTGCTTAGAACCTCATCCGAAGTTCGAAGACGGCTACAAGATGGCGGCGGAGCTACGGGCGATGGTGGAGGCCGATCCCGACGTCCGACAGGTCGTGCAGGTGGCCAAGGGGCTCGAAGGGCTCCGCCGTGGCGACGGCATCCACGCAGCGGCCGTGGTGATCACCCGGGAGCCGCTCACCGAGTACCTCCCGATCCAGCGCAAGCCCGAACCGGGTGGCTCCATCGACGATGCGCCGATCGTCACCCAGTATGAGATGCACGGGGTCGAGGAGCTCGGCCTGCTCAAGATGGACTTCCTCGGTCTGCGGAACCTGAGCGTTATCGACCGGGCGATCGAACTGATCGAGCTCGCTCACGGCGTCCGAATCGATATTGACAACGTGGACCTCGAAGACGAGAAGACCTTCGAACTGTTGCGAAACGGCGACTCGATCGGCGTGTTCCAGCTCGAAGGCGGACCGATGCGCACGCTCATGCGGGCGTTGGCGCCCACGGCGTTCGACGACGTGTGTGCGCTCGTGGCGCTGTATCGGCCGGGCCCGATGGCCGCCAACATGCACAACGACTACGCCGATCGCAAGAACCACCGCAAGCCGATCGAGTATTTCCACCCCGACGCCGAAGCGCTCCTCGGCGACACCCAGGGCCTGATGATCTATCAGGAGTCGATGATGCGCGTTGCCCAGAAGTTCGCCGGCTACTCGCTCTCCGAGGCCGACAACCTGCGCAAGGCGGCCGGCAAGAAGGTCCGCGAGATCATGGCCAAGGAGCGCGACAAGTTCGTGCAGGGCTGCGAGGACACCGGCTACGGCGCCGCTCTCGGCACGAAGATCTTCGACATCATCGAGCCGTTCGCCGACTACGCCTTCAACAAAAGCCACTCGTTCGGCTACGGCTTCGTCAGCTATCAGACCGCCTTTCTGAAGGCGAACTATCCCGCCGAATACCTCGCTGCGCTGCTCACCAGCGTGAAGGACGACAAGGACAAAGCGGCCGTCTATCTCGCCGAATGCCGGAACTCGAACATCACGGTGCTCGTGCCCGACGTGAACGCATCGAACAGCGACTTCACCACCGATCACTCGAACGGATCGACGGTGCGTTTCGGTATGGCCGGCGTCCGCAATGTCGGCGAAGGCATCGTCGGCGACATCGTGGCGGAACGCACGGCCAACGGTCCGTTTGCCGACTTCCACGATTTCTGCGTCCGCGTCCCCCTTCCGGTACTCAACAAGCGGGCGATCGAGTCATTGGTCAAGGGTGGCGGCTTCGACTCGCTCGGATACAGCCGACGCGGCTTGATGGAGGTCTTCGAGTCGATCATCGACCGCGTCGTCCCCCGACGCCGCGAAATGGAGTCAGGCGTGCAATCCCTCTTCGGCGACATCGGGACCGACGACGGCGGAGCTGTTGGCTTCGACGACACGAAGGTTCCGGTCGCCGACCACGAGTGGGACAAGATGACCAAGCTCGGCTTCGAGAAGGAGATGCTCGGGCTCTACATCAGCGACCATCCGCTCCTCGGCGCGCAGGCGTCGTTGCGCAAGACCTGCGATCTCACCATCGCCGAGCTGCGAGAGGGCCGGGCCACGCCGACGTTCTCGGGCGAGGGCCGTGAGTCGAACACGAAGACCGTCGGCGGGATCATCACCGGCTTGACGCGGAAATACACGAAAAAGGGCGAGCTGATGGCCGTCTTCACGCTCGAAGACCTCGACTCCGCCATCGAGGTCATGGTCTTCCCGAAGACGATGCTCGAGATCGGCTACCTGCTCGCCGACGACGCACTCGTCACCGTGCGGGGGCGACTCAATGAGCGCGACGAGGCGCTGTCGCTGGTGGCGATGGACATCCGCAAGATCGAGTTCGTGGCCGACAGCGTGGCCCCGCCGCTGCGTCTGGTCGTGAACGATCGGGCACTGGCGCCCCATACCCTCGAGTCGGTGAAGGAACTCCTCCTCGCCCATCCCGGTGACTCCGAGGTGTTTCTCCGCTTCGGCGCCCAGACGGTGCGCCTGCCTCCGCAGTTCCGAGTCGAACACTCCAATCGCCTGGTCAGCGAGTTGCGGGTGCTTCTCGGGGAAAATTCCGTGGAACGCTGAGCGTCAACAGGTCGCCGGACACTGCGGGGTGGACCCCGCCCCTCGGACCATCCGGACCCGACGTTCAAGTGGTACCTCCGGTGGGTCGACAATGGAACCACGTGTCGAAGCTTGTGTTCCTCTCGTTGATCATCGCCATCGTCGTGATCCCGACGCGCCTTTCCAAGGGCGCGTTCTCGGCGCGTCGTGTGGTGCGCGCGTACCTTCTGGCAGCCTTCGCCTACGGCTTCGCCCTGCTCTACGTGATCCCTCGGCTGGGGATCTGAGGCGATGAGACACGCCCGCGTCAGCGTCACCCGCCGAGCGTTCGCCGAGGCGCGACGATGACGGCTGCCCTGAGGGCTGGTCGCGCAGCCCGCTCCGTCGGGGGAATCCGCCCACCGCAGCCCGACACATGGCGTCGTTCCGCCTGGCTGCTGCTGGCTCCGGTGATCGGCACCTCGCTCCTCCTCGGCGTCTTTGTCAATGGCATCCTCATGGCCGTGCCGCCACTGGCCGCACTGATCGCCTGGGCGGTCATCACCCTTCCGTTCCAGTTGGTCGCTCCGACAATCGCCGGAGTCATGCTGACGTTCAATCCGCCGGCCGACCGACCGGCCGATGGCGAGTGGTCGTCACCGCTCGACAGCGTCGGTGCGCTCATCTACCAGAACCTGCCGATCAAGCTGGCACTCGCCGACTTGATCATCATCATGCTCGTGCTTCGCGCCGCGGTGATCGTGGCCCTGGGCGACGGTGTGCGGGGGGCTGGCACGCGCAAGCCGCCGAAGCCGTTTGCGCAGGCGTGCATGGCGTCGATCGTCGCAGTGTTCGCGATGTCGTTCTACGGTCTTGCGCGAGGAGGAGACTTCCGCCAAGTCCTTTGGCAGATCCGTGTGCCGACCATGCTGGCGTGCCTTGCACTTGCCGCCTCCGTTGCCGCAACGCCGCTCGGCATTCGACGCTTCCGCACCGCAGTGCTGTTCGCCGGCATGGTGAAGGTGGCCCTCGGTTCCTACTTCTACTTCCTGATCCTTCCGGGTCTCCCCAACCGGGAAGAAGTGCTCTACGTGACAATCCACGCGGACTCGGTGCTGTGGTCCTCGGGGCTCGCGATACTCATCGCCGAATGGTTCGAGCATCGAACGGTCGGCGCCAGGCGTCGCTTGATCGTGCTCGGGCTACCCCTCCTCTTCGGGATGGTCATCAACAACCGGCGAACGGTATGGGTTGCGGTCGGGGCCTCGGTTCTGTTCATCGCCGCGGTCGCCACCCCCCACGTGAAGCGCCAACTCGCCCGGCTGCTCGCGGTCGGCTGGCCGCTCATCTTTGCCTACGTGATCGTGGGACTCGCAGCGGGAAGCAGCAGTGCGATCTTCAAGCCCGTCAACATGACCGAGAGCGTCCTGTTCCAGAACGACGCATCGAGTTCCAGCCGCGACGTCGAGAACATCAACCTGCTGTTCACCAACAGGCTGGCCAACGGCATCGGCAGCGGGTTCGGTCATGAATACGTCGAACTGGTTCCGGCCGTTGATCTGTCGAGCGTGTTCGAGCAGTACCGGTTCATCCCCCACAACAGCTTCCTCGGGATGTGGGCGTTCATGGGCGTGGCCGGAGCGTCGGCGTTCTTCCTCCTTCCGACCCTGGGGATCTTCTACGCCACCTGGGCGCGGCGACGCAGCGCCGTTCCTTGGGTCCGGTCGACGGCGGCGTGGTCGGTATGCATCGTGATCGCCTGGCTGATCCAGGCGTGGTCCGACGTGGGTATTCAGGACTGGCCGACGATGGTGTGTTGCGGATTCGCACTGGGTATCGGGGCGTCGCTCGCCCGACAGGTTGCCGAGCATGGGGAACTGTCGGGCGTTCGACCCGACCTTGCCAGCCCCATCGACTTCGACGCGATTGTGCCGAGAACACCGACGAATGACGCCA
>JANOHI010000233.1:0-32363 GCA_031406385.1 Acidimicrobiia bacterium | reverse complement strand
GAAGCACGAACGTTCGGGGTCTCGGCGTCAGTGTGGGGCCGATGGCTCCGCTCCGGCGAGCTCGAACGCCTCCACCCGGGTGTTGCCGCGCTGGCGTCAACGACGCGGACGATAGAGGCGAACATCCGTGCTGCGGTGCTCGCCTGCCCGGCGGGGGCGACGGCGTCGCTTCGCAGTGCCGCGCATCTCCACGGGTGTTGGCCGAGCGAACTCGGGCACCCACCCATCGAAGTGACCGTCGGCCGCGGCGGCCCACGGGACTCCACGGCGTGATCCTTCACCGGCCTCGTGACCAGAACGCGATCGTGCCCGTCAGTCAGGCCGGAATTCCGACAACCGATCCGATTCGGACCCTTGGCGATCTCGGTCAGGTGGTGTATCCCGATGAGCTGGCCAGCATCGTCTTCGCCTTCACGCGACGAAACCTCGTGGCCATCAACGCCCTTCGCGCCGACGCGATTCGTCGACGCAGGCCCGGACGTGTCGGTCCGGATGTCTTGCTAGAAGTACTCGCCCGGGTGGCGAGCGACGACGGCATACTCGCGAGCGAACTGGAACGACGAGTCGTCGACGCGGTTGGCGCCGCGAGTCTTCCTCAGCCGATGCGGAACTTCAGAGTTGAGATCGACGGCGAGATCATGCTGCTGGATCTGGCCTGGCCGACGTTCCGGTACTCCGTGGACCTCGACGGGGCGCGCTTTCACGCCGACCGTTTCGACGCCGACCGCGAACGCGACGCCCGACTTCGCACCGCCGGCTGGACGGTCGATCGTTTCACCTGGAAGCATGCGACGACCCAGATGCCCTGGCTCCTTCGAACCGTCCGAAGCCGACTCACGAAGCTCGGCTGGACCGCTGCATGACGTGCAGTTGGGTCGGCTCATCGCGTTGGGTCGGCTGGCTCGCCTGGATGCACAAATCCCGACCCAACGCGCTCTCCCGACCCAACGCGCTCTCCCGACCCAGGTCGCTAGGGCCCGAATCGATCGGACCCGGGACGCGCAGACGAGCCGCCCCGGAGGACGGCTCGTCGAACAGCAGAAACCCAGTTGGTCAGGAGGCGACGATCTCGATCGAGACGGCGAACTCGACTGCGTCGTGGAGTTTCACCGGGATCTCGTGAGTGCCGAGATTCTTGAGGTGGTCGTGCAGGCGCACCGACTTGCGGTCGAGGACCACACCGGTCTGGGCCTGCACCGCAGAGATGATCTCCGGCACGTGGACCGAACCGAAAAGACGCTCACCCTTGGCCTTGGCCTTGATGGTGATGGTCTTGCCGACGAGGTGACGGGCGACGGTCTCCGCACCTTCGCGGTCCTTGGCGTCGCGCAGGTCGCGAGCCTTGCGCATCGCCTCGGCCTGGGCAACGCTGCCGGCCGACTGCGGCATGGCGAGCTTGCGAGGCAGCAGGTAGTTGCGGGCGAAGCCGTCGGCCACATCGAGGATGTCGCCCCGCTTGCCCAACGTCTTCACATCGGCGGTGAGGATCACCTTCGTCATGATCAGACCTCCACGTCTTCGGTCTCGACCTCATCGGCCGACACATCGGATTCGGTAGCCTCGGCGGCGGGCCCGGCGTCCTTGTCGCGGCGAGGACCGCGACGGGGGCCGCGCTCGCTTGACGTGCGCGTTGCGTAGGGCAAAAGCGCCAGCTCACGGGCCGTCTTGATGGCCACCGCGATGTCGCGTTGCACCTGGACGGACAAACCGGTGACTCGGCGCGCTTTGATCTTGCCTCGGTCTGACATGAATTTGCGGAGCAGGACAATGTCCTTGTAATCCACATAGGTACCGTCGGCAATCGGCGACGGCTTCTTCTTCGCCGGACGGCGATCGGTGGGCTTCGGACCGCGCTTGGGTGCGCCGCGGTCGCGGTCGTTGTTGCGTGCCATTAGAAGGGCTCCTCGTCGTAGTCGTAACCGCCGCCGCCAGACGCAGCCGGGGGCGGAGTGGAAGGCTGCTGTTGACGGCTTGGGCCGCCACTGCTGCCGCTGCTGCTGTAACTCGGAGCGTCGCCACCGTCGCCGGGGCGCCGCTCATTGCGCACAACTTGGGCTGTTGCCCAACGAAGGCTGGGGCCGATCTCATCGGCCACGATGTCGACGACGGAGCGCTTGTCACCGTCGGGTGTTTCCCACGAGCGCTGCTCAAGGCGACCGGTCACAATGACCCGCGATCCCTTGTGCAGCGACTCCGCAACGTTCTCGGCCATTTCTCGCCACGTGACGACATTGAAGAACGACACTTGCTCTTCCCAGTCGTTCGTCTGACGGTTCTGCCAACGACGATTCACCGCGATGCCGAACGACGCAGTCGCCTGGCCCGATGCGGTGAACCGCAGCTCGGGATCCTTGGTGACGTTGCCAATGATGGTGATGGTGTTTCCGCTCATAATGATCTCGCTCTCTGGTGTCTTCGGGTGCCGGTCTCGGGGATCTGTGAAAACCCAGTGTGGCGGAACCCGTGTGACAGAACCAGGGCTTGGTCAGTCGTTGCCGCGATCGCGGCCACCGGACGGAATCTCGTCCAGAGGCACCGGGGCCGTGAGCGAACGGCCTGAACCCGTGGCCGGGATCAGGATGATCTTGTGCCGGAGTACGTCGTCGGTGAGCTGCAACCCACGATCGAGCTCGGAGATGCTCGTCGGTGCCGCGGTGATCTCGATGATCACGTAGTAGCCGTCGGCCTTCTTCTCGATCTCATAGGCGAGCTTGCGCCGACCCCAACGTTCGATGCGCCCGATCGACCCTCCGCCGGACTTCACGGCATCGGTGGTGCGGGTGACGATGCTCTGGATCTGCTGATCCTCGAGCGACGAATTAATGATGATGACGACCTCATACGGTCGCATTGGTACCTCCCTGTGGACCCGCAGTGCGGGGCTCCGGACGGTCCGAAGCAGGGTGCTCGTTTCTGGAGCGGGAAACAACTCTACTCGGCGGCTAGCACGAGCCCAACCGACCCGACCGGCGTCGGCTGCGCCGCACCGACGTCGATGGATATGGATCGAAGTTCACGTCGGACCGAAGGAGGCGATACCTACGTTGACCGATGGTCACCGAGGGCGCGACCGACCCGCAACCCGGAGCGCGTCAGGTCTGCTTCGGAGACTTACTGCACCGGCCGCCGTAGGCGAGCACCGCACCGCCGCCCACCTGGTCGAGCCCGACGCGACTGAGGCCGCGGGGTGGCACCTCGATCGCCGTCCGGTAGGTCGCGTTCGGCGAGTAGACCGGGCAGTTCTCACACCTGCCCTCACGCTTCATGAACGCCGTCCCAACGACCAGACCCCTTGCGTCAGCCCACGCGATCGAGAGGTCCATCGGCACCGTCTTCATCCAGAACCCACCATTCCACGGTTTCTCGTAATGGAAAATCATGGCGTCGTAGCCAGCGAAATCGGTCCGCCGCATCATGCCCTGGGCACTTTCGACGGCGTTCAGGGCCAACATGGCACAGCCCTCGAAGACCTTCTTGGCCTTCCCGCTACGGACCGTCTTCGGCGGGGTCACCGTGAAGCGGACCTCCCGATACGCGCCGGACCCGTCGAACAGCTTCACTGACGACTCCATCAGCCCGTCGAGCGCGCCAGGACTGCTGGCCACCACCGAGGTCTTGGCGTTGTTGGCCTCAGCACCGGCACCGGAGCAACCGAAGGAAGCCGAAGCAAAGACGACGAAGGTGAACACGACGAGGGCCGTTCTTCCCCTGCCCCGTTGACGGACAGAAGCAATCATCACCCCACCCATGCTACCGGCGCGCCGAGAATGGCCGACGCGCCGGCATACCGGTCAGCGGCTGCCGTAGAGACCGGCGAGGAATTCCTCAGCCTGGTCCCCGAGGCCGGCCACACACGTGAGTTCGGCCAGATCGGCACCATCGTCGGGACCACCAACCCTGAAGGAATGATGACGGGCCTCCAACGCCGCAACGAGCGCCGGGGAGGCCGGATAGGACTCGGCGATCGACGGGAACGAGCCGGACCGCACATCGTCGACGTATGCGGCGACGGCCGCCTGGGCCGCTACACCGAGCTCGGCGTAGCGGCGTACGAACTTCGGCGCAAGACGGTCCTCGAAGCCCAGCAGGTCGTGCCATACGAGGACCTGACCGTCGCAGTCGGGACCGGCGCCGATGCCGATCGTGGGGATCGTCAGTACGGCCGACACCTCGGCGGCCAACGCGTCTGGCACCGCTTCGAGCACGATGGCGAAACACCCGGCGGCCTGCAGGGCCAGGGCATCGGCAATCAACACGCTCGCATCGTCAGCCGCCCTGCCTTGCACCTTGAACCCGCCGAACGCGTTGATCGACTGGGGGGTGAGGCCGAGGTGACCCATCACCGGGATCTCGGCGTCGAGAATCGCCCGGATCATCGGGAGACGCTTCGTGCCGCCTTCGAGCTTCACCGAACCGGCCCCGGCACGGATCAGGGCCGCGGCGTTTCGAACAGCTTCATCCGTGGACACGTGGTAACTCATCCACGGCAGATCGCCAACGACAAGTGGCCGGGGGTGATCGCATCCAGCGGACTCGGACTGCGCCAGGCCACGGGCGACCGCTGCGGTGTGGTGGGCGATGTCATCGACGGTGACCGAGAGCGTGTCGTCGTAGCCGAGCATGACCATTGCCACCGAGTCGCCGACGAGGATGAGGTCAGCACCGGCGCGGTGGGCAATGCGCGCCGACGGAGCGTCGTACGCCGTGACCATGGCGAGGCGGGCCACACTCGGAGCACGGTCAGGCACAGCGTCGTACGCCGTGACCATGGCAAGGCGGGCCACACTCGGCGACGCCGGGTCGCCAAACGACGGACGGGGCTGCTTACGGGCCTGCACACTGGGAGCAGTGGTGCGACGAAGCGGGGTAGGCATCTTTTGTTCTCCTCACGTCCAGGGCACGTACGGCTCCCGGCGTCTTCTCACCATAACGATTCCCGAGGCCCATGTCATTCCCGTTGGCCCGAGCCCACTCGCCGGGCTCTCTGGGTAGCGTGGAACGGTGCCCCTAAACCGTTGCGACAGCTGTGGATCCGACAGTGCTGGTGACGGCGATCTCATCAGCGTGCAGCGGGTATACCTCGTGGCTCGGCCGGAAGGAACCGTCGGGAGCGAGCAAGTGCGCGTCCTCGACGACATCGAGTCGTGGTGCTTCGTGTGCCGGTCGATGTATCCCCACGCGCCAATCGAGGCCGAATAGCGGATGTTCGCGACGCTCACGCTCGACCGCCGGGCACGGCGCCGCAGATCGGGCCGACCACGCCGCAGATGTGGCTCTTTTTGTCGAATTCGGCACCAAACCTGCTGACCTGCGGCACCAAACCTGCTGATGTGCGGCATCCACCTGCCGATGTGCGGCACAGACGGGCTGATGTGCAGCGCTTACCCGCGCAGGGCAGCCTCGAGCGTCCGGGCGAAGATCTGTGCCGGGAGACCACCACCGGTCACCGGGCCATCGCCGCCCACATCGTCCATCGCCCGCTGACCTTCGGGGAAGCCCACCCACACGCTGATCACGCAGCACTCGCCCGGCGAGTACCCGACGAACCATGCGTCGCGGAAGTTGCTGGTCGTGCCGGTCTTTCCGGCAACGGCAAGGTCCGGACGCGCTGCCGCCTGACCCGTACCGCTCGAAACCACCGCCCGTAACGCTTCGTCGACGGCGGCTGCGACCGCCGGGTCGAAGGCCCGGCGGCGCTTCGGCGGATCCACGGTGAGTGAACGGCCGGCGGCGTCAACCACAGACACAATGGCGGAGGTCGAGACTCGTTCGCCGCCGTCGGCAAAAGTCAGGTAGGCGTCGGCCATTTCCAGCGGGCTGACCGCCGCTGTCCCGAGAACCAGCGACGGGAAGCGGGGGATGTCAGACACCACGCCGGCTCGCTGAGCGGCATCGATCACGCGATCCACTCCGACCGCGTCGTCGAGGACCAACGACCCGAACGCCGTATTGGCTGACAGCGCGAGTGCGTCACGAAGACTGATCATCCCGTACGCCTTGCCCCCGTAGTTCCGCACGTTCCACGGGCCGCCGCCCGCCCCGGCGGTCGGGAACACCGCGGTGGCAGGTGCTTCGTAGAGGTCGCTCAACTTCTTGCCGGCCTCGAGCGCGGCGGCGAGAGCGAACGGCTTGAACGACGACCCCGCAGGGCGGCCCCGGCCCCCGAAGCCCCGGCCAACGGCGAGGTTCACCTGCGACGTGGCCCACGAGCGTCCCCCGACCATCGCTCGCACCCGACCGCCCGTATCGAGCACGACAACGGCGGCCGAGGGCGCTTGCGGCGACGACAGAATCCCTTCGTACGCCGCCTCCCTCGCCGCCCGCTGCACGCGGACGTCGAGCGTGGTGCGCACACGCAGTCCGCGGCGTCCGACCACGTTCGCGCCATACGAGTTCACGAGCTCGCGGCGCACATAATCGACAAAGAACTCCGACCCGGCGGCGCTGGACGAATACCGCACCCCTCCCTTCGGGGTCGTCCGAGCCAAGATGCCGCCGACGCCGGTCAGCGGGACCGCCTCGGCGAGACGCTGTTCCTGCGCGCTGATCACCCCCGTCTCGCGCAACGCCCGAAGCACCGACGAGCGACGGCGACGCGCCGTGTTCGGGTCGCGGGTTGCGTCGGTCGACTCCGGACCGCGGATGAGCGCGGCAAGGTACGCCGCCTCAGCCGTCGTGAGCTCTGCCGCCCGCTTCCCGAAGTATGCGTCCGCCGCGGGACCGATCCCGTAGGCACCCCGACCGAAGTACACCGTGTTGAGGTAGCGCTCCAAGATCTCGTCCTTCGACAGCCTCTGCTCGAGCTTCACCGACAGGGCGGCCTCACGGAGCTTGCGCTTCAGCGTCGCCTGGTTGCCGACGTAGACGTTCTTCACGTATTGCTGCGTGATCGTCGAACCGCCCTGACGAACCGACCCCGAACGCAGTGCCTGCCAGACCGCACGACCGATCCCCACCGGATCAACGCCGGAGTGTTCATAGAACCGGCGATCCTCCGCGGCTATCACGGCATCGCGGGCGATAGGCGCGATCTCGTCCAGTGCAAGGCGCTCCTCGGGGCGTCCCGTCACCACTGTCGCCAGCCGGACGCCGCGAACATCTTCGATGACCAACTGCTGCAGAGGAACGCGTGCCGCCGGTATGCCCGTCGTGGCGAGCAGGACCGCAAACGCTCCGATCGCCAGCAGCGCGACCGTCACACCGAGCAACGCGAGCCGAAACAAAAGACGCCGAACGCGACGGGGTCGACGGGGTGGGGGGAGATCCTCCGGTGGCGCGATTCCCCGTTGTCGTCGGATCGGCGCCGGTCCAGGAACCGGCGTCTCGCCGCTCCGCCGTGACCGGGCCGTCTTCGACGACTTCGACGACGAGGCGGGGGCCAGTGGCTTCAGCCCGTCGCCGTGGATGAGGATCCGCGGCCGAGACGGAACATCCGGATCAGATGGTTCCAGCGGCACTCCGTGCACACCTCGACGACGTAGCACGCATAATCGCCACGCTGCTTGGCGAACTGCTCAAGCTCCGTGACCTTCGTAATGCACCGACCGAACGAGGGGAGCCGGCCGCCAAAGACATAGGACACCGACACCAGCGCGCGTTCATCACAGATCGGACAGGGGTCCACCATCGCCGCCCCGACCGAGACCGCTGCTCGAATCAGCTCCGGGTGCGCGTCGCACACGTCACGCTTGCCGAGTCGACCCCGACGGAACTCATTGACCAGGTGGCGCCGGGCCAGTTTGTACTCGATCGTGCCCGAACGTGGGTCGTCGGCACCTCGAAGAGCGTTGGCGCGAAACGACACGGGAGAAAGGCTAGGCCGTCGCTCGCTCAACCCCGGCACACGACGACGATGGGGCTCCGGAGCCCCTCGCGTTGTTCGCAGCGACGTCACGACCGACCAGACTCGGCAAATGTGGAATCTTGCTCTCGTCACCGGCGCGTCCTCAGGTATCGGTGAGGCGTTCGTCCGCCGGCTCGCTCACGCCGGCACGTCAGTCATCGTGGTTGCCCGGCGCCGCGACCGCCTCGACGCCCTCGCCAGCGAACTTGGCAGCATCGAAGTCCTTCCGGCCGATCTGGCCACGGAAAAGGGGGTCGACGCGGTTGCTGCCCGCCTGGCGAATGGCGACGTCGACCTGCTCATCAACAACGCCGGATTCGGAAACAACCGCCCGTTTCACGAGCTCGACGATGTCAAGGCCGCCGACGAGATCCGGGTGAACGTGCTCGCCCTCGCCAGACTCACCCGGGCCGCCGCCGGACCCATGGTCGCGAACGCTCGCGGTGGCATCCTCAACGTCTCATCGATCGCCTCCTTCCAGGCGGCGCCGGGATTGGGAAGCTACGCCGCAACCAAGGCGTTCGTCACGAACTTCACGGAGACCGTGCACGAGGACCTGCGGTCCACGGGCGTCAAGGTCACGGCTCTCTGTCCCGGTCTCACCCGCAGCGAGTTCCACGAGACCGCAGACATCGATGGCTACAACCGGTACCCGGCGTTCGTGTGGCAGACCGCCGACGAGGTGGCGGCGTTCGGGCTGAAGGCGCTCGAACGCAACACCTGCATCGCCGTGCCCGGCGTGCCGAACAAGGCGCTGACCGGCATGGCGGGCGTGCTCCCCCGAGCGCTCACGCGTCGGCTTGCCGGGCTCTCCAAGCGCTGACGCGCCCTTCGCCAGGAGTCGGCGTCCGCCTACTTCTTGACGAGCGTTGCGCTCACACGGTCAAGGAATGCCCGACGGTCGGCATCGGTGGCCTGGTCATTGCCGTAAAACGCGAGCCACGACGTTCGGCACCGGAGACCGCACATCGAGCGCATCCCCCGAAGGATCACCCGCTTCCCAGGTTCCCCCTGCAGCGAGTTCATCACTTTGGAGCCGCCGTGCGTCGTCACGACATCGATCGACGAGATGTTCGTGAGCCGCCCCCGAACCCGGCCGCCATCAGCCGGGACGCCGTACGCGACTCCCTCCCCCCAAACGCGATCGAACCAGCCCTTCAGGATCGCCGGCTGCGCTCCGAACCATGTCGGATAGACGAAGACGAGCCCGTCCGCCCACCGCAGCGCGTCGACGTGGGCCCTCAGATGGGTCCACGACGACGCCATCGCGCGGGTGCGCCATTCCTCCCGGGACAGGCGCGCGTCAAAGTCGTCAGCGTAAAGATCCAGCACCCGGACCTCGTGTCCGGAGGTCTCCAACGCCGCGGACGCGCGCTCGGCTACGGCGGCGCCGAAGCTCCCAGGGACCGGATGGGCGAAAACGATCAGCATCCGTCGCGGGGCCCGACCGGCTCGGCGGAGGCGTTGGGAACCGAGCGTCGGAACCGACCGTTCTGCACTCATCTCGCGCCCCGCAACGACGAGCGAACATGTCGGAGAAAAGCATCGCGTTCGTCAGGAGTGGAACGATCCAGCGAGTACAGGCCAAGCCAGGTACTCCGGCATCGCACGGGAGGCGCTAGGACCCGGACACAGCGGAGCACACTTCGGCGACCGGCGTCGTTGAACACCCGCATCGATGTGTGGGAGGAACCGTACGTGGAGATGCCCACGACATGACGCAGGTGACCGAGGCCCGGCTTCACCTTATTGGTTGTCGGGTCGAGCACGAATGAAACCCCGGGCACGAGAACGCGCTCGAGCCATCCCTTCAAGATCGCCGGCAGACCCCACCACCACGTCGGGTAGACGAACACCATCCCTTGCGCCCGGCGAACCAGATCGGCGTAGTGCGCCACTTGGGCGCTGAGAATCGGAGTGGCCGACTCATACGCCTGGCGCTCCGCGGTCGTCATCCGAGGATCGAAGTCCTCTGCGTACAGATCGATGAGATCAACGTGGTGTCCGGCCTCGCGAAGACCGTCGACGGCGTTGCGACACAGCGCGGCGGAAAAGCTCTCGGCATCCGGGTGGGCAAACACGACCAGATACCGGAGGGTTTCTCGCGACGCGACGTGGTCCGCACCGCGAGCCCTCGAACCACGCCGAATCGACGTGATTGACCGCAACCTTCCTCCAGCACGAGCCATTCCGGCGTTGACAGTCCTTTCGATCGACGGTGTCGTGCGAACCCGTCCTTCGAACATCCACACAACCGGCTGCCCAACGGTTGACCCGCACGCACGAACGTCGGGGCCACCATCGTGCCCGCGCGAGCGGCGGCGCGCAAGGAATCACGACTCCATCGGCGATCGCCGCTTCTCCCACCACGCGTCGAGACGGCGCCGTCCCTCGTCCGGACCGACCGGACCGTCGGACAATCGGACTTCGGCGAGCATCATCAATGCGTCGCCGATCTCGCGTCCAGGACCGATCCCGAGGTGCTCCATGACCGCGTCGCCGTCGAGCGACGGTGACATGTCGAGCCCCTCTTCGGCCGCTAACCGATCGATCGCCCGGCCAACGTCGACGGAGCGCCTGTCGTCGATGTCGGTCAACGAGACGAGCGTGAGCGAGGCCGGCAACAACGCTCCGGCGCTCCGGACGAAGCGCCGCACCGCCGGCACATCATCGCCAGACGGGAACTCCGCGCGAAGGCGCAGCAGTGCACTGATCCTCGCGCACTCGTCCACCGGATAGCGGAGCCCGCGCGCCCAGGCATGGGCGACATCATCCGCGCGCCTATCGTCGCCGACCGCAATCGCGAAGAGCACGGCGAGACGAATCGAGAGATCGACCGGGGACCTCGACAGCACGACCCCGACCCGATCGAGCAGAGCGGCGTTCGTCATCAGCACCGCCAGGGGAGGGGCAAACGTCTCCAGCAACGCCGTGTCGGCGAGGAGAGCCAGGCCGGTCGACGGGTTCTCCAATACCAGCAGCTTCGAGAACTCGTCACGGATGCGCTCCGCCGACACGATGGCCAACCGCTCACCCAGGCGTCGGATCGCGTCGAGTACCGCCGGCTCCGCAACAAACGAGTGACCCGCGACGAAACGGGCAGCACGCAACATCCGCAACGGATCATCGGAGAAGCTCACCTCGGGATCGAGCGGAGTGCGCAACCGATCGGCTCGAAGGTCGTCGAGGCCGGAAAACGGATCGACCAACACCGCAGCACCTCGGGGGGACATCGCGTCGACCGCCATCGCGTTCACCGTGAAGTCGCGCCGCGACAGGTCCATCACGATGTCGTCGGAGAAGGCCACCTCCGGCTTGCGTGACGCCCGGTCGTAGGCCTCGCTGCGATGGGTCGTGATCTCGTAGGCACGTTCACTGCCATCGAGCCCCCGGAACCGAGCCCCGACCGTTCCGAAGCGCATGCCCTGCAACCACATCGCCGTGGGGTGCTGGGCCCGGACGATCGCCTCGATGACCTCAGGAAGGGCGTCGGAGGTGAGATCGATGTCGAGCTCTACCCGTTGTTGCCGCCCGAGACCGTCACGCACGATGCCACCGACGAGATAGAGCCGATAGCCGGCACGCTGGAACGCCGCGGCCAGCGGGTGGACCTCCCGGAGCAGCGCATCGAACGCCGACGCCTGCTCCTCGACCACCTTCATGGCAGCGAAGGCTACGCCGACACAACGCCGGCGCGGCACCGCTCCGCCACCCCCAACGCCCATCACACACCACCCCTGCCCAGCAACGCCGTAATCTGACCGGATGCGAATGGGCGGAACCTGGGCCGGGCATGTTGCCCGCAGAGCCGGCCGACGCCGAGACCGCATCACCGATGGAGCGCCCGGCGAAGATGTCGGAACGCGACTCGTCCGACGTCTACGGGTCGGATCAGAGTTCGTCCGACTCGATGAGCGCCGACAGAGCGCCGCCGTCACCTCCGTCACCATCGCATCGGACACCACCGACGCGCTCTCCGCCGGCGTCATCAGGCAGATGCTTGATCTTTATGCGACTGTTCCTCCCAACGTCTACCGCACGCCGGCCATCACCCACGCCGAGGCAACTGGATACGCTGAGTGCGGCTTCGAGGTCATCTCGGTTTTGCGTCTCCTCACGCATGATCTCGAACGAATCCGCGAGTTGCCGCGCACCACGGTCACTGCCGAGCGAGCGCGAACGTCACGGATCAGTGCGTGCGTCGATGTCGATCGTCGCGCATTCGGCCCTGACCAGTGCTTCGACCGACTCGATCTCTTGGCTGCGCTCGACGCGACCTCGCGCGTCAGGCTCCGGGTCGTGCCTTCTCGTCCGGCTCCGGGTCGCCACGGCGGGGCCGACCTCGCCGGGTTCGCCATCACCGGCCGCGCCGGACCCCGCGGATACCTGCAACGTGTTGCGGTCCACCCTGGCTATGAAGGACGTGGATTCGGGACGGCATTGGTGGTCGACGCCCTTCGATGGTGTCGAACCAGAGGCGTGGCGAAAGTCGTCGTGAACACCGGAACCGACAACGAGCGAGCACTTACCCTCTACCGCCGCCTCGGCTTCGTCGACACGCCCCTCGATCTCCTGCTGATGGAGCGGCGTGCGTAACCGCGGGTCTTCGCCGGCCGGGGACCGAGGCGTCGACGTCGACCCTTCGACGCAGTCAGCCGAGAGAACGGCAGGTCGGAATCACCTTCGGCGGGCAGCAATCGCCTGTGCCGTTTCGTGCGCTTCGCTCGCCGGGATGGCACCAGGCTCGGCGGTCTCGACTGCGCCAGACCCCACACCGACCGACGCCGTTTCCGAGCTGGCATTGGCCCCGCCCTCGCCACGAGGCGGACTCCTCGCCACGACCAAGACCCGCACCGCCGCAGCACGCGACGGTTCGAGTGTCATCGCTCCTCGAACCACGCCCATGATCCGTTTGATCGCCCAGGGGCCGGTCGTGACCGAGGACGGCAGGCTTCGACTCGACTTCGCCGTGGAGTCGCCCGACGCCCGACCGCTCCCCGCAGGACTCGGTGTCGCCATCACCGTGCATCGCCGCGCTCGCACGCGCTCGCAGTTCCAGTCCACGCTGAGCGGTGACAACCTCGGTGCGGTGCTCGGTCTCGTGCCGCCGACGCCTGTCAGCAGCGATGGGCGCACCGAACAGTTCGTTCCCGTTGAACTGCGGATCGGACCTCCATCACCGACGTGTCAAACGTGCATCCGCCTCGACAACGACGGCGTCTATCCCGTCAACGTCGAATTGCGGAATCTCCGCACGGACGATGTCGTTGACCGCCTCACCACCCACGTGATCCGCACGACGAACGTGACCACCGAGCGCCGACGTCTCAAGGTTGCGTTGGTTGTCCCCCTTCATCTCGCTCCGGTGATCGATCTCACCGACCCTGTCGTGACCACCCGCTCGTTCGTGGAGCGAATCGAGGCGATGGCCGGACGGCCCCTCGTCCCCCTGAGCGTCGCCCCCACCCCCGAAACGGTGGAGGCACTCGCCCAGCGTCCCGACGACCTTCTCCTCACGCAGTTCCGCGCCTCGCTTGCCGGCCGGGAGGTCCTGTCGTCACCATACGTGCGATGGTCGACCTCATTGTTCGAGCGGGAACAACTCATCGACGAGCTCGCCGACCAGACCATCCTCGGGGCCGACGTGCTGCGCAAGGCACTCGGGATCGAGCCGGTCAGCGGAGTCCTCATCGCCGGCGACCGCATCCCGTCGGCCGCAGGTGTCAGCCGAGCGAGGATCTCTATCGTGATCGCCGAAGCCGGCGATGTGAAGAACTCCGCCGGCCAAGTCGCAGCTGCCGGAGGGCCCGTGCTGCTCAACCTCGGCGGAGAAACGCCGACGCCCGCCATACCCACACTTCTGCTCGACCGCGACATCGAGGGCGAGCTGACCCGGTTACGTGACCCGGCACGCCGAGGGGGCGAGGACGTCTTGCGGGCGCAGCACATCCTGGCCGACCTCACGATGCTGGCGGCCACCCGAACCGCTCAAGGATTGGCGGTACAGATCCCCGAGGACACTCCGCAGGCCACCCTTGACGCGTTGCTCGCCGGTCTGGGGACGACCAATCCAATCATCGAACCGGTCACGGTGAGCGATCTCGCCAGGCTGCCCTTGCAGACGCGCAACGGCGTCCCGGTGGTAGTCACCCGAGATGGATCGGTCAGCGAAACCGAGACCGAACTCCCGGCGGGAGATCTGCTCGCCATGACCGGCGTCCGCAGTCGGCTCACCGGTTTTCGGTCGCTCTTTCCCGGAGCAGCACCCGACCTGAACGGACTCAGCCGCAAGGTCTCACGGCTGGTTGCCGCCGACCTGGACACCAAGGACCGGCGCGACCGGATCAACAGTGCCAGCCGGGCTGTCGCCGCACTTCTCAGCCAGGTCCGACTTTCGACGCCCGACCAACTCACGGTCACCGCCCGAAAAGCCATCGTGCCGATCGGGGTCATCAACGACACCGGGCTACCTATCCGCGTCGACGTCACAGTACGAAGCTCATCGGTTCGGCTGCGGGATTCTGGAGTGATCGTCGACGCCATCGGCACCACCGAAATCCGCCAGCAGATCGATGTGCCGTCACGTGTCGGCGAGTCCGAAGTAGCCATCGAAACACGTGGCCCCGGCTCGTTCTCCATGGTTGCCCGTCTGACCACCCCGAGCGGCGTTGCGCTCGCTTCCGGACGGTACCGGCTCCGGTCCACGGCCGTCAGTGGACTCGGGACCGCACTCACCCTCGGCTCGCTCATCGTGCTGTTCGTCTGGTGGTTCCGCTGGGGGCGGTCGGCACGACGACGCTCGCGCCAACGACACCCGTCCGGACACGCGACCAGACACCCCGCCACGGACGGGCGCGCCGGCACCGATCGACGGACCGACGACCGGACCATCACCACGAACGCATCCTCCGAGGCGCCTGAACCCTCCGTGCACGTATGAGCATCGGACGGTCCACTGCGGTCATGGCCGCGGGCACCCTCGTTTCCCGAATCACCGGACTCGCTCGAACCATCGCATTTTTCTGGTTCGGCACAACCGCTCTGGCCGAAACGTACACGAAGGCCAACAACACCCCCAACATGATCTTCGAACTGGTCGTTGGTGGTGTGCTCTCGGCCACCCTCGTGCCCCTCTTCGTCGACCTCGCTCGCGCCGACGCCGATCCCCACGGACGCCCCACAACCAATTCCGGCGTCAACGCAATCGTGACCCTCGTCTCGGTCCTCCTTCTCGCCGCCGTCGTCGTCGTCTTTCTCGCCGCCCCTGCGCTGATGTGGATCGTCTTCCGTCGACCCGACGAGAGTGTCCAGCGTCAACTCGGCACGGACCTACTCCGCCTCTTCGCCCCCCAGGTCGCGGTCTACGGCTTCGTCACGGTGGCAACGGCAATGCTCAACGCGCGTCGGCGGTTCGTTGCGCCAATGCTCGCGCCGGTCCTCAACAACCTGGTCGTCATCATCGTGCTCATCTGGGCCCGTCGCCTGGTCGTCAACCTCGTTCCCGACAAGAACGTCCGCGACACCGATTCGCTGGCAACGCTCCGTGCCGTTGCCAACGACTTCCCGAGTCGACTCCTTCTCGGCCTCGGAACCACCGCCGGTGTCGTCGCCCTCGGCCTCGCCCTTCTCGTGCCTTGGGTGCGCAGCGGAGCTCGGGTGGAGTGGCATTGGGAACCGCGCCACCCGGCCGTGCGCAGGATGCTGCGGCTCTCGGGCTGGACCCTGGGCTACGTGGCGGCCAACCTCGTTGCGTTGCAGTTCGTCGCCGGTGCACTTCCTGGCCAAGGCGACTTCATCGCCTACACAATCGCCTACACCACCTTCTTCCTGCTGCCCCACGGCATCTTCTCGGTGTCGATCATGACGGCGCTGCAACCGGAGCTCTCACTCGCCTACCTCGAACGAAAACGCGGCCTGTTTCGCCGACACCTCACGGGCGGGATACGGGCGATCCTCGCGGTCACGGTTCCGGCCACGGCGGGTTACCTCGCACTGGCGCCATCGGTCATGCGCATCTTCGTCGTGGGTGACCTCACGGCGTCGGGATCGCGGCTCGTGGCCGACGTGCTGCGATGCCTCATCGTTGGACTCCCGGCCTTCAGCGTTTATCTCCTGCTGATGAACGCCTGCAAGGCCATGCTGGATACCCGATCCACATTCGTGATCAACTGCGTCGAGAACGCCATCAACATCGTGCTTGCCGGTCTGTTCGTGCGGCTGGGCTTTGGCGCTCAGGGCCTTGCTGCGGCGTTTGCATGCGCCTACATCCTCGCCGTGGTGCTCGCCGGCGGCCACGTCGCACGACGTACCGGCGGCCTTGATGTCTCTTCGCTGGTCCCCGTGACGGTGAAGATCGTCGGGGCCAGCGCAGTGATGGGCGCGGCCGTCTGGGCCAGCGCTCGCGGCATCAATGCCTCGCTGAACGGGCGCATGCCGCTCGTCGAGGTCGGGGTCAGCGCAGTGCTCGGTGTTAGCGTCTACGCCGTTCTCGGACGTGTTCTCGGGGTGAAGGAGATCGTGTCGGTGCTCAGCAGCGTCCGTCGACGTCTCCCCGTGGCGTCCTGACCGCCCTGCGGACACTCACCTGCCCCCGCTACCGTTCTCTCAGCCCCGCCGAGGTACCACACATGCGCAAGACCACGACCCTGTCGAACACTCCAGCAAGCCGCGAGGCGGTGTGATGGCAAACGTCCGCGTTGTCACCGACAGCTCCAGCGACCTCACCGACGAACAAGTTGCGCTCTCCGCCATCGTCGTCGTACCCCTCACCATTCGCTTCGGCGAGGAGGAATTCGTCGACCGCCGTGACCTCTCTCCGAAGACGTTCTGGTCGAAGGTGGCCGCTTCGTCGAACCTCCCCGAGACTGCTGCCCCGTCGCCGGGGGCGTTCGAGGCAGCGTTCCGACAGGCCGCGGCCGACGGTTGCCCCGGGGTCGTTTGCATCTGCCTCTCATCAGCGCTCTCGGCGACGTATGCATCAGCCGTGCTTGCCGCGAAGACCGTCGCCGACGTCATCGACGTGCGCGTGATCGACTCCCTGTCGATCACATCGGGTCTCGGGACCATGGCGATGGCCGGAGCAGGCGTGGCGCGAACAGGGGCAGGCCTAGATCAGGTGGAGCAAGCAGCTCGCGCCAACATCGGACACACCCGCGTGTTGGCCGCCCTCGACACCCTCGACAATCTGAAGAAGGGTGGGCGCATCGGCGGCGCACAGGCGTTTCTCGGCACCTTGCTCTCGATCAAGCCGCTCATCGACGTCAGCTCAGGCTCCGTCGTCGAGGCCGGCAAACAGCGCACGCGCGCTCGGGCGCTCGCGGCATTGGCCAATTTCGTCAAGGCCGACCTGGCCGAACACCGCGAGATCCGCGAGCTCTCGGTCCGTCACGGCGACGCCAGCGATGTCGAGGCGATGCTCTCGCTGCTCACCCCGCACATTCCCCGAGAGCAGATCTCGGTCGGCCAGATCGGTGCCGTCATCGGTGCCCACGGCGGACCCGGCGTCATGGGCCTCACCTACGTCGTCAGCTGAGCCTGGCACCGGCGTTCGCAACGGCAAGGGAGTAGATCATCTGGGACGAGAGTGAAGGCGGAAACGGCGTTCGCAACGGCGACGACCGGCGTCGGAGCCCGGGTCGCGACGCGGCACCTGGCACGTCGATGAGCAGCGCCGAGATCGGCGATGTCCTCGGCGGGCGGTACCGGCTGACCCGTCCGATCGCTCGTGGCGGCATGGCCGAGGTGTGGGAGGCCGTCGACGCCACCCTCGATCGCGAAGTGGCCGTCAAGGTGCTCCATTCCCATCTCGCCGACGACCCCGGCTTCGTCTCGCGTTTCAACCGTGAAGCGCGTGCCGTCGCCCGCTTGTCCCACCCGAACGTCGTGGCGGTCTTCGACACCGGCATCGACGCGATCCCCGACGGCCGTCCGGGGGCCGGTCTGCCGAGAGCGTTCTTGGTGATGGAACTCCTGCGGGGACACTCGGTGCGCATGCTGTCCCAGCAGGGAGTGGCATTGAACCGGGCCGTCTGGATCGTCGCGGAAGCAGCCAAAGGCCTCGGGTATGCCCATCGTCAGGGTCTCGTCCACCGCGATGTGAAACCCGCCAATATCCTCGTGACCGACTCGGGGATAGTGAAGGTCGTGGACTTCGGCATCGCCAAGCTCACCGAGGGTACCGACCGGGCTGGAGAGGACCTGACGCAGGCAGGCGCGATCCTGGGAACGGCAAAGTATCTCTCGCCCGAACAGGTCGAGGGCGCAGAGATCGACGCCCGAGCCGATGTGTACTCCCTCGGCGTCGTCCTCTACGAACTCGTCTGCGGTCGACCCCCGTTCATAGGCAAGAACGACATGGGCACCGCCCTCCAGCACGTGAAGGACGCGCCGCCGCCGCCGCGTTCGGTACGCGCCGGCATCCCTCGTTCACTCGAGACGCTGATCCTGCAAGCGCTCGCCAAAAAGCCGGAAGGCCGACCAGCGGACGCAAACGCGTTCTCGCTCGCCCTGAGCGGTCTCGACCTCTCCCCTGACGACGCAGCACCGAAGGTCCGCCGCACACCCGACGACCGCACACCCCCCGCCGGCGTCGGCCGACGCCCCGCCGTTGGCCGTGCCGAGAGCGCTGATGACACCCGGTTCGACCCCGGAACCCGGGTGCAGCCGCCACCGAGCATCGGCCAGAGCGCCCCGACAGCAGCGCCTCCCGTTCCAGGCGGGCGCGGTCGGCGGATCGTCGTCCGCCTGCTGCTTGCCCTGATCACCGTCGCTGCTGGAGTCGGAGCCGGGCTCGCCGTCGCCGAACGGACCAAACGCACGCC
This sequence comes from Acidimicrobiia bacterium, assembly GCA_031406385.1. Lineage (GTDB taxonomy): Bacteria > Actinomycetota > Acidimicrobiia > Acidimicrobiales > JANYDT01 > JANLQX01. Next base: position 13,700 of record JANOHI010000233.1, on the reverse strand, counting down.
CGGCACGCAGCTCACGGTGGACTCCATCAGGTCCTTCGACCCGCTCGGCAACAACGAGGAGAACGACGACATCCTCACCTTGGCGATCGACGAACGCGTCGACACCGCCTGGGAGAGTCGCGGCTATGGAACCCGAACGTTCGACGGCATCGATGGCGTCGGGGTCATCCTCGACCTTGGGACCGATCTGACGGTGCGCTCGCTCCAGGTGAGCTCCTACGACGAGGGCTGGAGCGGTGAGGTGTACATCTCGAACCGTCCCGCCCCGTCGCTGGCGGAGTGGGGAGCGAGCGGCGGCGAGATCCGCAACGCGGCGAGCGGAGACTTCACGGTGAAGCTCACCCCGACCAAGGGCCGCTACGTCCTCATCTGGATCACCGATCTGGGGCCCAAGCGAGGCACGCTGTACAAGGCGGCATTCAGCGAACTCCGGGTGTTCGGCTGAACCGCTGGTCGTGAGCGTGAGACATGGCGACCTACCGAACTGAACCCGATGTTGTGCTCGTCGCTGCGTCGCAGCGTGGTGACCGGGACGCGCTCGACATGCTCCTGCGCCGCCATCACGACCGCATCCTCGCCGTGTGCCGGCGGGTCACCGGCAATGCCACCGACGCGGCCGACGCCACCCAGGAGGCGCTCATGGCGATCGCCCGGGGGATCGGCCGTTTCGACGGAACGAGCGCCTTCACCACCTGGGCCTATCGGGTCGCCACCAACGCGTCGCTCGACGAGCTGCGCCGACGCGGACGACGGCCACTCCCCACCGACGACGATGCACTCGCTACCGCGGTCGGGACCGGTCCCCGGCACGGCTCGTCGGCGACGGTGAGCGCCGCCGACGTGGAGGCCCGGGTCGATATCGACCGGGCCCTGGCCACATTGCCACCCGAATGGCGGGCGGCGCTCGTCCTGCGGGACCTCTGTGGCCTGGACTATGCCGAGATCGCCGAAGTGCTCGACATCCCGGGTGGAACCGTACGATCTCGCATCGCGCGGGCAAGGGCTGCGCTGGCCCCGGTGCTCACTGACCGCGTCGATCGAGCGACTGAGCGCACCGATGACGGCGGTCACGTCGAAGCCGGGAACCACAACACCGCGCATCAGCGTCCAAAGGACGTTCATGTTGACTAGCCCTCGTTCCCAACGCTTCTTGCGTCCCCTTCGATCGGCTGCTCGCACTTCCAGACGTTGCCCCACCCCAGACCTATGACGCTCGATCCAACTCCGCCGGGGATCCACCCCATCGATGCCATGTTGCTCCTCTTGGGCGACGTGAGGTCCGATGCCGACGCGTCAGCACTGGTCGAGGAGTTGCGGCTTGACCAGGTCGCAGGATCGCTCAGCGCCGACGATCCCTTCGACCCGGTTCTCGTCGCCAACGCATGGACGCATCTGGGCTCCTGCGATCGGTGTTTGTCTCGCCGACGCGCTCTTCTCGGCGAGGTGGCCCCGGCGATCGCGTCCTCTCCGCTCCGTTCGGCCGGCGACACGAACCCTCCTGGTTCCATCGACGCACGCGTCCGTGCTGCGCTCGGCGAGTTGGTGCCCAGTGCTGCGGCGTTGCCAGAGTCCCTCGCACGCCCGAGTCGTCCCCGCCGACGATGGTTGGCGCCACGCGGCAGTGCCGGGATCGGAACCACGTCTGGACATGGCGGGGCGATTGCCCGACCATGGGTCTTCGGCGTCGCCGCGGCCGCCCTGCTCTTGGCGGTGGGAGCAGCGTTTCTGTTGCGCCCTCGCACCACCGAGCAGTCGGCTGTCGGGACGGTTCCGCCATCTGTCGACCGGGCAACGCCAAGCGACACGACGAGCGGCGAGAAGTCGCTGGGCACGGGAACCGAGGCAATGGCGGCCGAGTCAGAACAGGGGATCACTGCCGGCGCGATGGCCGACGAGCCTGCGGCCAGCCCGCCGGCGACGGAAATCCGCGAGGCGGCCGCGCCACTGACGAACTCGAACTCCGGCGTCGACGAGAGAGCACCGTCGCCGGCGCCCCCCGAGACGGCCGCAAGCCGAGCGACGGACCTACCCGTGCAGCCGAGCCCGGCCCGAGCGTCGTCCAAGGCGACTGACGGTGCGACGGGAGTGGCCAGCGAGGAGGCCTCCCCGAGCCCGATCCCACCACCACCAGCGAAGAAGAAGTCGGCAAGCCAGGCCACCGCCGGTGCAGCTGTCCCAGCTGCCTCAGCCGCCGCGGTGCCGGCACCGCCGGCATCTGAGGTGCTGGCAACCGCCGAACTCGGCGATTTTGCCGACGCCGCCAGTGCCCTGGACCGCTTCGGTGCACGGGCGACGGCATCGACAGACGCGGCGGCGGCCCAACTCGGACAACCGTCGGCCGCCGCTCCCGCCAACGCGGCTGCCCCCAGAACCTCCCCCCTCTCTGCGCCGGCTCCGTCCCCGGAACCAGCGCTCTGCGGGTCCGTCACGGGAACGTCACGGTTGCGAGCTCGGATCGGTGATCGCGACGTCGTCATGGTGCGCACCGGCGACCCATCAACACCGACCGACGTCGTCCTCGACGCCTCGACCTGCGCCGAACTGGCACGTCGAGCCATTCAGGCGAGCACTGCGCCGACCACGACCACCCTCGGGTGAGCAACGTCGTTCTGCTACGCCCCAGTCGGTGGCGGTGCAAACTCCCGCGACTGAGGCCAGTACGATCCCCGGTGTGAGCGAACAGCAGCAATCAAACGGCGATTGGGCGGTCCAGCTGGTCGATCAACTCGAGGGGTTCGTCCAGTCGATCACCTCGAAGACGACCCAGCCGTTGCGCACCGTTGCCCGGGCCGTCGTCTACGGGGTCCTCATGACCGGTCTCGGCGTCGCCATACTGCTGCTCTTCACCATCGGTGCCGTTCGCGGCCTGACCAACCTCGTCGGCGGGCGTGCCTGGCTTGCTCACACCATCCTCGGCGGAATGTTCACCCTCGTCGGCATGTTGCTCTGGCGCAAGCGCCGCGTTCGCGCCTGACCATCGCGACGACCCCTCGTCGCTGCGGCCAACCCGGCCGAGCAACGGTCCGCGACCAATCATTTCCCCAGGAGTTCCCATGTCCCCGTCAGAAGTCCACGATGTGATCATCATCGGGTCCGGCCCCGCCGGCCTCACGGCGGCAATCTACACCGCCCGGGCAAGCCTCAAGCCGTTGGTGATCGAAGGCGAGATCAGCTCCACCGGCGACCAGCCCGGTGGTCAGCTCATGTTGACCACCGAAGTAGAGAACTTCCCCGGCTTCGAGCACGGCATACAAGGTCCGGAACTCATGATCACGATGCGAGCCCAGGCGGCGCGTTTCGGGGCCGAGTTCCTCACCGCGAAGGTCACCTCGGTCAGCCTCGACGCCCGACCATTTGTCGTCCACGTCGACGACGACACATATCGCGCGAACAGCGTGATCGTCTCGACCGGCGCGCGTGCGCTGATGCTCGGTGTCGAAGCCGAGACGCGACTGCTCGGACACGGTCTGTCCACGTGCGCAACGTGCGACGGGTTCTTCTTTCGTGGGCAGGAGATCGCCGTGGTCGGCGGCGGCGACTCCGCTATGGAGGAGGCCATGTTCCTCACGAAATTCGCGTCGAAGGTCACCGTTGTGCACCGTCGCGATTCGCTGCGTGCGTCAAAGATCATGGCGGATCGGGCCAGGGCGAACCCGAAGATCGAGTTCGCCTGGAACAGCCAGGTGGTCGACCTCCTGGGCGACCGGAAACTCGAAGGAGCGGTACTCGTCGACACCAAGACCGGTGAACGACGGACCCTTCCGGTCACCGGTTTGTTCGTCGCCATCGGTCACGTCCCGAACACCGATCTCTTCAAGGGGCAGCTCACCATGGACGACGCCGGCTACCTCCTGACCGAAGGGAAGTCGTCGCGGACCAACATCGAGGGCGTCTTCGCGTGTGGCGACGTCCAGGACCACACCTATCGTCAGGCGATCACCGCCGCTGGATCGGGCTGTGCCGCGGCGATCGACACCGAGCGCTACCTGGAGAGCCTGCACGCCCACTGATCGATCCTGGGCCGTTTGCGGGCCAGGATCGGCGCGACATTGGGGGTAAGGGTCCAGTGGGTCCGCCCTCGCGTCCCGGCACCACGTCCGTGGAATCAATCGGATCTTCCGGGCGTTGCCATGGCGTGGCAGTCTTCGCACCCCTCGAGAAACGTTCGGCGGTGCGCAATCCTTTCCATCGACTGCCCTCAGCACCCCTCAACTAAAGCGAGAACCGACCATGGCCGCTGGCATCGTCACCCTTACCGACAGCACCTTCGATGAGACGATCGGCTCGTCGTCCACCCCCGTCCTGGTGGACTTCTGGGCCGAATGGTGCGGACCCTGCAAGATGATCGCTCCTGTCCTGGAAGAGATTTCCAAGGAGCAGGAGGGTCGCGTCACGATCGCCAAGCTGAACATTGACGACAACCCTGACGCCGCGCAGCGTTACGGGGTCATGAGCATCCCCACGCTGCTGCTGTTCAAAGACGGAGAGCTCACCCACCGCACGGTCGGGGCCAAGGGCAAGATGCAGCTGATGAACGAGCTCGATCCGCACCTGTAGCGCACTGAGGGGCTCGGGCATCCACCTCGGTCGGATGCCCGAGTTCTTTCCCGAGGGATTGCGAAGCGCCCAGCCGCCCAGCGCCAGAGAACTCGGCGGTCAGACCTATTCGCCCCCCAACGGCGGCGCGGCGATAAGGCGGGAGATCCGCTCCAGGTCAGCAAGATCGGCGAACTCGATGGTCATCCGACCCTTGCGACCTTCGACCAATTCGATGCCGACACGGGTCGCCAGCAAATCAGCAAGCACCGACTCCAACTCAAGAAGACTGGCCGGCTTGCTGCTCGCGTCCTTCCCTGTCGGGGTGGAGGCGGGGCGTTTCACCGGCCCACCGGAACGGCTCCCCTCCCGAAGGCGCACCGCCTCCTCGACCACCCGAACGCTCAGCCCCTCGGCGACAACGCGGCGTGCCTGCATCTCCTGGAACGCCTTGTCGGACGTCCCGAGGAGGGCCCGTGCATGGCCGGCGGAAATCTGACCATCCATGATGAGACGCTGAATCGATGGGGTCAGATTGAGTAGTCGAAGCGTGTTCGTGACCGCGGCTCGACTCCGACCCACCCGTCGGGCCACATCATCATGGGTAAGGGAGAAGTCGTCGATGAGCTGCTGATACGCCGCAGCCTCTTCGATGGCGTTCAGATCCACCCGTTGGATGTTCTCCACGACGGCCTGCTCAAGGGCCTGCGTGTCTTCCGTCGCCCGAATGACGGCCGGGATTGAGGTCAATCCTGCGCGCTGTGAGGCTCGCCAGCGACGCTCGCCGGCGATCAATTCAAACTGGCCTTCCGTGGTCGGTCGAACCAGAATCGGTTGCAGCACGCCGAGCTGGCGAATCGAGGCCGTCAACGAATCGAGCGCATCATCGGCGAAGGCCTGACGCGGCTGAAATGCGTTCGGTCGGATCGAGGTGATAGGCAACTCGCGAAACACCGACGAGCTGGACGATGCGTCATCCTCTCGAACCGTTGTGCTGGTGCCGGTCGGGGGGATCAGTGCCCCGAGACCTCTACCGAGTCCGCTTTGTCGCGCCACCGCTGATCTCCTTCGCTAGTCCTCGATAGGCGATCGCCCCGCGCGACCCCGGATCGAACGTGGTAATTGGTTGTCCGAATGACGGCGCCTCGGAGAGACGCACACTACGGGGAACAACGTGGCGGCACACCCGCTCACCGAAGTGGGCCTTGACTTCTTTGATGACCTGGTCCGCCAGCTTCGTCCGAGCGTCGTACATCGTGAGAATGATGGCGCTGATGTCCAACCTCGGATTGAGGTTGGCCTGAACCAGATTCACGTTTCGAAGCAACTGTCCGAGCCCTTCCAACGCGAAGTATTCGCATTGGATGGGCACGATGACTTCAGTAGCGGCCGCCAAGGCATTCACCGTCAACAATCCGAGGCTGGGCGGACAGTCGATGAAGACGAAATCGAAGTCCTCCACCACACGATCAATTGCCCGCTTGAGTCGCAGTTCCCGACTGAATGCCGGAACGAGTTCGATTTCGGCGCCGGCAAGATCGATGGTGGTGGGGACGACGAACAGATTCTTCACGGCGGTCGCCTCGACTGCATCCTCCATCGGCGTGTCGCGAAGAAGCACGTCGTACACCGACGCGGCGAGGGTGCGGGCATTGATACCGAGCGAGGTTGTGGCGTTTCCTTGCGGGTCCAGATCGACGACCAGAACCCGGTAGTCGAGATCGGCAAGCGAAGCGGCAAGATTCACCGCCGTCGTCGTTTTGCCGACGCCGCCCTTTTGGTTTGCCAACGCCGCGACCCGAGGGAACGGGCGGGCAAACGAGTGCGGACCATCAGGTGCCGTGGTGGCGGACATGCAATGACCTCGGGGAGAGTCGGTCGGTCGGCGTGGCCGATACTGCGGGTTTCACGTGAAACGCCGTTGCGTCCATCGTGTCCTGTCCACACCCCAAGGTCAAGGACCCTGACCCTGGACCCCTCCGGAGCAGCCTGTTGTTGGACTGCGGTCCGGCGATCCCCGCCGGACGCCTCATCGACCATGGGCACCCTTTTGATTCACGAGACACTCGGGCCCGTAACCGAGCAGGTACTCGAGGCATGGTTCCACGCGAACCCGTCCGCACTCGCTATCCGCACCACCACCGTCCGGACCACGCCGCAGAATGCCACCTCACGCAACCCAACGAACCGAAACCGCGAACCGGATCACGAACCGAGCATGGTTCCATGCGAACCCGCACGGTCACCGCCTCACCACCACCGTCCGGACCATGCCGCAGATCGCCACCTCACCCAACCCAAACAAACCGAGGCACGAACCCGAGGCATAGTTCCACGTGAAACCAACCCACACTCGCTATCCCCCAACACCGTCCGGACCATGCCGCCAGCCCCCCGAATCGACGAACCGAGACACGAAACCGAAGCACGAAACCGAGGCACGGTTCCACGTGAAACACAACCACACTCGCCTTCCCCAACAACCCCGTCGCCCGCCGACCCCGCCATGCCGGCCTACGCTAGAAGACCGTCCTCAGAAGAGCGGCGACTTCCCGGGCGCGCCGATCGGGCGCGGATACTTCGCAGGACAGCCGCTCTCCTGCACCGCCACAAAGAAGTGAAAGCCGGTCGACCTCACGAGCAGTCGCCGCATCCCGAGCTCCCCGAGTCCTCGGTCCGACCACCGATCAGGACCGACCGGAGGTTCCGAAACCACCAGCAAGCCACCGCGACGAAGGAACCCGGCAGCGCACTCGGCCGTGACCCCGGGAGCGGCGAACCCCCGGGCGACAACGAGATCGCACACGCCTCGAAGGTCGGCTCGCCGCGCCACTGTCTCGGCACGGTCGGTCACGACGTCGGTTCTTTCCGCCCAGCTCAGTCCGACAAGAACATCTCGCAACGTACCCATTCGCCGCTGATGACTGTCGACGAACACCCAGTTCGACTCCCTCCACCGATCAGCGAGCACTAGACCGGGAACACCGCCGCCCGAGCCGAGGTCAACGCCACGCCCTCGAAACACAGAGTCTGTCGTCGTTCCCAAAACGGAGAGGGCCGACAGCACCACATCCCCAAAGCCGTGGCTGTGATCGATGTGCGTTTGGAGAGGTCCCGGGCCCAGATAGCCGAATGCCCTCGCCTGGGCGAGGGCATCGAGAACTCCCGGTGAGGCACCGGTGAGGTGCTCGTCGTTGGGCCCGTCAGCGGCTGGGAGCATCACACCGGGGCGAGCACAACCCGACGGAAGGGATCCTCACCTTCGGATTGGCTTTCGACACCATCGATCGTGCCGGCGGTGTCGTGGACCACTTTGCGGTCCATTGCGCTCATCGGCTCCAACACTCGCCGTTCACCGCTGGACTGAACCTCGGCGGCAACCTTGTGAGTGAAGGCCTCGAGGGCGACACGGCGACGCTCGCGATAGCTGGCGACATCAAGCAGAACGCGCACGTTTGACTCACCGACCTGGTGGAAGATGACCGTGCGAAGAAGCTCCTGCGCCGCTTGAAGCGTCTGGGCCTTCGGCCCGATGAGAACGCCGAGCCCCGACGGGTCGCCAGCGATACGGAACTCGAGATACGGGCCTTGCAGACCGGTCGTAACCTCAGCCTCCACGCCAAAGGCGTCGAGCAGGCCCTCCAGGAACGCGATACCAGCAGAGCTCACGGCGTCGAGCTCTTCCTTGCTCGACTCGCTCGGAGCCGGGCGGGGGGCGCGGGCACGAGGCACACGTGTTTCGCCTTCAGGTGCATCGCCGGTCACCGGGCGGGCCGCCCGGGCACGCGGTCGGGCCGCCCGCTCTTCCTTCTTCGGTCGGGGCGAACTCGGGCGAACTCGGGCGCGGACGCGTGCTTCACCACGAACCCGACCGAACAACCCTGCCTTCGCCTCCTCCATGACTTCCACGTCGGCGTCGTCTTGAGCAACACCAAGCTGTTCCAACGCGAGGGCGGTTGCCTCCTCGACGGTCTTTCCCGTGACTTCGACCCACTCCATGATCAACGACCCTTCTTCTTGCTAGTCGGCGCCTTGGAGGCACCTTTCGAATTGGCTTTGGCCGACTTGGTCGGCAACACCGGAGAGTTCGGCGATGGCTTCGTCGTCGGTCGCTTCGTTGGTGCGGTGTTCTTGGCGGGTCCGACGGCCGCGGAACCCTTGGACTCGATGCTCTTCGCTTCGACAGCGGCATTGAGCTTCCCGGCCGCGGAACGTGGACCTGCCGGGCCGCCACGCTTGGGCTTGACGTACGGGACCGGGGCACCACCCTCAAGGAGCGGCTTCGGATTGGTCTTGTTCAGCACTTCCTGCTGCACGAGGGTCCAAATGTTCGATGCCAGCCAGTAGACGACCAGTCCCGCCTGTGCCTGGAAGCAGAAGAGGGCGAAACCAACAGGCAGGATCTTCATGATCTGCTGCATCTGCGCCGCCTGCGCCGTGGTCGCCGGATTGAGCTTGTTGGCGCGGATCTGCTGGACGAAACCGGTCGCGGCGATGCCCAAGACCATCAGCAGATACGGGAGACGGCTGCCAAAGCCGCCAGCGACGCTCGAGGCCGATTCGGCGAGGTTGAGGCCAAACGACTTGAGCTTGCCGCCACCTTCGATGATGGCCCGATACATCTCGGTGTTCTTCGCCAGGTGACGCGGCGTCGGCACCTGAACTTGTAGCCAGGAGAGGCTGCCCGTGTTGGTCAGACCGCGAATGACCTGGTAGAGGCCAAAAAAAACAGGGAACTGCAGCAACAGCGGCAAGCAGCCGGCTGCCGGGTTGATCTTTTCTCGCCGGTAGAGATCCATCATCTCGGCGTTGAGTTTCTGCTTGTCCGAGCCGTGCTCCGCCTGCAACTTCTTCACCTCGGGCTGCAGGCGAGCCATCCCCTGCATCGACCGGGTCTGCTTCAACGTGAGCGGGAACAGCAGGAGCCGGACCACGACAGTGAGCAGAATGATGGCCATCCCAAAGGAATGGGTAATCTGGTAAAAAAAGGCAAGGACGGATCCCAGTGCGTCGATCACAACGCCCTCCTCGGATGGTTGGTGGTGCCGGTGAACTCGCCGGCCGAGCGGAATCGGCGACTCGGAGAGCCGTTCTGCGACCGCTGTTCCCGCTGCTCATGGGGGAGGTCGCCAGCGCAGGCGGCGCTCCGCTCCGGCACCGGGTCGAACCCGGAACCGCCGCCTGGGCGGCAACGACCGATCCGCCGGAGCGTCATCCACGACCCGCGCAGCGCACCATGGATTTCCAACGCGTCGACGGCGTATGCGGAGCACGTGGGAAGGTAGCGGCACGGCGACGGCCGTCCGGCGAACACCCGCCGGTACCCGCGAACACCCAGCAGCAGCACGCGGGCCGGCCCGGAGACACGCTCCATGGAAGGCTGTGCCGGCGAGCTCATAGGTCCCCACCAGCAGCGATGGTCTGTCGGCCGATTCGGTTGGTGATGTCGGCGACAGCCAGCGAGAGCTCCCCCCACGTGCACTTCTCGGCGGAGGCGGCGACGCGGACGAGGACGTCGCCCGCTGGCATGGACCCGGCGTTGGCGGCGAAGGCGTGTCGAAGACGCCGACGCACGGTGTTTCGCTGAACTGCGTTGCCGACCGATGTCGGGATGGCGTAGGCGACGCAGACCCCAGCGACATCCGGTGCCATCGTCCGCGGCGACCAGGTCACGTTGAGCGGACCGGAGCGAGCGCGCACCCGCGAGCGCTGCAGGGTGCGGAACCGGCCAGGACCGTGCACGCGGCCGACCCGGCGCGAGCGCCTGGTCGATCGAGGAGTTGGTTCATTGCGAGCGCCAGACAATGTCCGGCTCCTCCGAAGAACGGCTGTCGAATCAGGCCGACAGTTTCGAGCGGCCCTTGGCCCGACGGGCCTTGAGGATCGCCCGGCCGCCGGCGGTGGCCATACGAGCACGAAAGCCGTGCTTCTTTGAACGGCGACGGTTGTTTGGTTGGAATGTGCGCTTCACGACGAGAACCTTCCGGTCGCCGCACCGGAGGCGGCAATTGAACCTTTCCAGGATAGGACAAGCAGACCCCCTGTCGGAAACGGTCCTGGTCCGCGACGAAAACGCTCCCCCGACCGGTTTCTCGGGCCCATGGAACCAACCACCCGAGCGCACCGAACTGTGTGGGTGCTAGCGTCTCGTGCCCTTTCCCGGGCGCAGAACTTCCCCGTGAGGCCGGTGTGTTCGCGCATCCGGGTCATACGTACACCTAGTTTCCACACCTGTGGATAACCTTGTGGAGTAACCGAGGACAGCGTAGGAAACCATGGCTGACGAGGCTGCATACCCCTGGGAAGTGGTGAGTGACCGGCTCCGCCGGACGCTCGGTGATGCCGCGTGGGGCGCCTACTTCAGCGACGCTCGGGTCCTCGTATTCGATGATCATCGCATGGTGCTGGCGGTCGGTCACACGTTCGTGAAGGATCGGATCGAACAGCGCTACCTTGAAGCGCTGCGAGAAGCCGTCACCGCCGTGACCGAGACCTCCACGGTCGTGTCGATAGAGGTGATGGCTCGATCGGATCGGGCCCAACCGACCTCGTACACGGCCGACGACATCTTCCGCGCCAACGATCGGCCGGTCGTCGAACCGACGCCGACGGAGGGGCTCAACGCCCCGGCCCCGAACGTCAGACCCGATCACGGCACAATGCTCAATCCGCGGTACACCTTCGCCGACTTCGTGCAGGGAACGAACAATCGATTCGCCTGCAACGCGGCTATGGCCGTCGCCGAGAAGCCGGCGCGGTCCTACAACCCGTTGTTCATCTACGGCGACTCGGGTCTCGGGAAGACTCACCTCCTCCAGGCGATCGGGCACTACGTCCAAGAGATGTATCCCCAGAGTCGCGTGCGCTACGTGTCCTCGGAAACCTTCGTCACCGAGTTCGTCGATGCGATCCGCACCAACACTACGAACTCGTTCAAGCGCCGCTACCGCGACGACTGCGACCTGCTGTTGGTCGACGACGTCCAGTTCATGGAAGGCAAGGAAGGGACCCAGGAGGAGTTCTTCCACACCTTCAACTTCTTGCACCAGTCCGGCCGCCAGATCGTGCTGTCCAGCGACCGACCTCCCAAATCGCTGGCCACGCTGGAGGATCGACTCCGAAGCCGATTCGAGTGGGGCCTCACCACCGACGTGACGCCTCCTGACCTCGAGACGCGCCTAGCGATCGTTCGCAAGAAAGCCGAACGCGAACGCATGACCGTCCCGATCGACGTCCTCACATTCATCGCCACGCACATCACCGACAACATCCGCGAGCTTGAGGGCGCCCTCAATCGTGTGTGCGCCTACGCCGGACTCAATCGGGAGCCCCTCACCCTTGCGCTGGCTGAGCAGGTGCTCTCCGACCTCCTGACCGGCAACGAACCTCGACCGGTGACCGCAAAGGCGATTCTCGACGCCACCGCTGAAATGTTCGGATTTGCCATCGCCGACCTCATCGGCCAGTCCCGCCGCCGGCCGTTGGTGACGGCCCGCCAAGTCGGAATGTACGTGTTCCGGGAGCTCACCGACTTCAGTTACCCCATGATCGGGCGCGAGTTCGGTGGGCGCGACCACACGACGGTTATCCATGCCGTCGAAAAGATCACCCAGCAGATGAAGGAACGCCGGGCCATCTTCGACCAGGTGAACGAGCTGGTTCGCGTCATCAAGACAGGCGCTCAACACCGTGGGTGAGCCCAGCCGGTACCGTTTGGCGAGCCGTGGACAACCCGGTGGACAACCCGTGATTTCTGGGGATTTCGAGAATCTCATCCACAGCAGCCCGAGAGCAAGCCGTGCCGGCCGGGGATTCTGTGGATCATCGACACGCGTGCACAGCGCTGTGGGCAGCCGAAACATCGGTTGTCCACAATCCACAGGACCTACAAGTCCTACAACCTTTTTCTCTCTTTCTTTTCTCTTTGTACAGGTGTGTAACCAACAGGCAAACCGTCGGCAAACATGGGCCCCCCGCAGCTCACCCACGGCTGTCGTTGCCGAACGTGTCATTCCACGAACCCCTACCCAACCCCGAAGTTTTTGAAGTGAGGCCGCTGTGAAATTCCGTTGTGAGCGCGATGTGCTGGTCGATGCGTTCTCGGCCGCTGCTCGAGCGGTTGCCACCCGGGCCGCTCTTCCGGTTCTGTCGGGGGTACGCGTCGGCGTCGATGGGGCCAGCCTGAGCCTGGCCGGGAGCGACCTGGATCTCACGATCGAGTCCTCGGCCACGGCACAAGGCGAGCGAGACGGTACCGCGGTGCTGCCAGCGAAGCTTGTCGCTGACATCCTTCGGGCACTCGAACCGGGTGCCGTCACGGTGACCGTGGACGGTGAGAGCGCTGAGATTCGCGGTGGCCGATCGGTGTTCTCGGTACGCACCTTGCCGGCGGCCGAGTTCCCTCGGTTGGGCGGCGCCCAGCCTGGTGGCGTCACGATCGCCTCTTCGGCACTGGCCGACGCGATCCGTCAAGTGGTTCCGTCGGCCAGCACCGACGATTCGCGTCCGATCCTCACCGGCGTTCTGCTTACCGCCGAAGCCGGCGGTCTCCGTCTGGTCGCCACGGACTCCTACCGCCTTGCCGTTCGTGATCTTCCCGGCACCACGGTGCTCCAGGAGGGCCAGAGCGTGCTGGTGCCGAGTCGCGCTCTCGCCGAAGTGGCGCGAGCCCTCGGATCGGGGTCTGATGTCACGTTGCACCTGGGTGATCGGGAAGCCACGTTTGCCGTCGGGGGCGTGCGGATCACCACCCGCCTCATCGAAGGTCAATACCCCCCCTACCGGAATCTGATCCCCGCCCAGTTGCCCAATACCCTCACCGTGTCCCGGGCCGCCCTGCTCGATGCTCTTCGACGTGTCCGTCTCTTGGCCAAAGACGCCACGCCAGTGCGACTCAAGCTGACCTCCGAAGGGCTTGAGCTTGTTGCGATCACCCAGGACATCGGTCAGGCCAACGAAGATGTCGAGGCGACCTACGTGGGCACCGATCTCACCGTGGCGTTCAATCCGGAGTTCTTGATGCGTGGTGTGGAGTCCGCCGAGTCCGAGATGATCACGCTGCAGACCACCGACCACCAAAAGCCGGCGGTCATCCGGCCGGTCGGCAACAGCGAGTACCTGTACCTGCTGATGCCCGTCCGGGTTTCCTGAGCGAGCCCGGAGAG
>JANOHI010000226.1:0-11019 GCA_031406385.1 Acidimicrobiia bacterium | reverse complement strand
ATCGAGAGCAACCTGCACGCGGGCAGCCAGCCGTTTCCTGTACCACGCGATCAGCTGCGTCGTGGAGTTTCCATTACCGATGGCTGCATCGGCTGGGAGGAAACCGGAACGCCGGCTTCTCGAAGCGAACCACGCTGCGATCTTCCACCGACCATGTCGGGGCGGCTCCAGCGCACTGGACAACGGGTTGCCGGACGCAGGAATCTGCTCAGGATGTCGCCCGCCAGGTAGATGGGACCTTTTGAGGGGGTTGTCGCCAGGTAGATGGGACCGGGGTGTCGCCAGATAGATAGGACCGCCTGGCAGTTCGTTGTAGGGGTCCGCGGTGGGGGTGCCGTGGACGGTGAATCTGACCGCCGGTCGTCCAACGGACCAGAAAGGCGGTGGGGCGCTGATGGCGTTCCGGGAGATCCCTATGTACGAGGCAAGAGAAGTGCTGCGGTTGTGGCTTGCGGGCTATGGCTATCGAACGATCGAACCGATGGTTCGGCCGGATCGTAAGACGATCCGGCGCATCGTCGAGACCGCCGTCGAGGAAGGGTTGGATCGTGGCGGTGGTGACGGTCAACTCAGCGATGTTTTCGTCGGCGCGGTGATGTTGCGCCTGGCGCAGCATCGTCCGGATCGTCACGGTGACAGTTGGCAGGTCGCCGTCGGCGCGCATGACAAGTTGGCCGGCTGGCACACGGCTGGGGTGCCGGTCGTGAAGATGCACGAGCTGCTTGCACGTGACGGTGTGGTGCTGGCGGAACGGACGTTGCACCGTTACGTAGCGGCGTCGTTCGGGCCGCTACGTAACTATCCACGGTGCCGGTCACCGACGGCGTGCCAGGTCGGGAGTTGCAGGTCGATTTCGGTGAACTCGGCTGGCTCGTCGATGAGACCGGGCGGCGGCGCAAGCTATGGGCGTTGGTGTTCACTGCGGTGGTGTCGCGGCACATGTTCGTGTGGCTCGCCCACGGTCAGAAGACGACGGACGTGATCGCTGGTTGTGAAGCGGCGTGGGCGTTCTTCGACGGCGTTTTCCGGGTGCTGATTCCGGACAACTTGGCGCCGGTCGTCACCAAGGCCGATGGGTGTGATCCGGTGTTCAATCAGACCTTCGTCGAGTACGCCCAAGCCCGCGGATTCCTGATCGATCCCGCCCGAGTGCGGGCCCCGCAGGACAAGGGCCGGGTCGAGCGTGCGGTCCAGTTCGTGCAGGGCTCGTTCTGGGCCGGTGAGAAGTTCGCGGACCTTCAGATGGCGCAGGAAGCGGCGGAGTTGTGGTGCCGCGCACGGGCGGGGATGCGGGTGCACGGCACAACGCATCAACAACCGTTGATCTGATTGCTTTCACCGAACACGAACATGCCCATCTGTTGCCGCCGCCGGTCGACGAGTATGACGTGCCGATCTACACGAGCGCGAAGGTCGCTCGGGATCATCACGTCCAGGTCGCCAAAGCCCTCTACTCGGTCCCTGGTGAGCGTCGCGGCCAACAGGTCGATGCCCGGGCCGACAAGGCGCTCGTGAAGCTCTATCAGCACGGAAACCTCATCAAATCCCACCCTCGGAAGCCGCCCGGTGGCCGCTCGACCGATCGTGACGATCTTCCCGCGCACGTGAGCGCCTACGCGTTACGCGACCTTGAACGGCTCATCGCTGACGCCGCCGTCCACGGACCCGCGGTCGGCGAACTCGCCGCTCAGATCCTCGATGAGCCGTTGCCATGGACCACCATGCGACGCGTCTACAAACTGATCGGGTTCTGCCGCACCTACAACGATCAGCGCGTCGACGCGGCAGCCCGACGGCTACTCGACGCCGAATCGAAAGACCTCAACGTGTTACGACGGATGCTGGAACGAGCGCTCGAAGAAGAGAACGTGACAGCACCACCGCAACGGTCGAACGTGATCGTCGCGACCGCACGATTCGCGCGCGACGCTCGCCGTTACGCCGCCCGCTGCGACGAGGTCCGCCCATGAACACACACGTCGTCGATCCTGATCTCGCCGCCACCCTGCGCCGGCTGAAGCTCGGCCAGGTCCTCACCACTTTGCCGGAACGCCTGGCCCTCGCGAAGACAAACAAACTCTCACACGCCGAGTTTTTGCAGATCCTGCTGTCCGACGAAGTCACCCGCCGCGACGCCACCTCAGCCACGCTACGAGCAAAGGCGGCGAGCCTGGACCCGACGATGAGTTTCGACCAGTGGGACCCGACCGCGGCAGTCACCTACGACCGCAAGCTCCTCGACGAACTCGCCAGCCTCCGGTTCATCGACGGCGCAAACAATCTGATCGTCATGGGCCCCGTCGGTGTCGGCAAGACGTTCCTCGCGACCGCGCTCGGACACACCGCCATCCGCCGACGACACACAGTCCATTTCGAACGCGCCGACCGGCTGTTGAAACGACTACGCGTCAGCCGACTCGACAACAGCCACGACACCGAGGACCGCAAACTCCTACGCGTTGACGTGCTCATAGTCGACGATTTCGCGCTCACCGCAATGGACACCAACGACACCGCTGACATCTACGAGATCGTGGTCGAACGCCACCAACGAGCATCGACGATCATCACCTCGAATCGCGAGCCGAACGAATGGATCGCTCTCATGGCCGACCCGCTCCTCGCGCAATCCGCGATCGATCGCCTCACCAGCGCTGCACACGAACTCGTCATCGAAGGAGACAGCTACCGCAACCGGCAACGCCCCCGCCACAGTTGACCCCAACGGCAGGCAATGAGAACATCATCCCGCCACCACCAAACCCAGGCACCCCGGTCCCATCCAACTGGCGAACCCCCGGTCCCTTCCAACTGGCGAGCGACACCAGAAATACGTGTACTTACCAGTGCTGTGGATAGCGCGTCTGTGCTGCTCAGTGGGCACATTTGCCAGTACGTACGCTTACGTTCTGCCATCTGATAACCGCTCGTTTCGGGTCGTTCGCGGACAAAGTGATGACAAATTGCTGACAAGCGACACAAGATTGCGAAGCCGCTGAGGTATCCGATAGGATACGAGGCATGAGCACCGCTGCCGAGCTGATTTCCAAAGCTCGCGACCGGGCGCAGCTCACGCAGGACGAGCTTGCGAAGCTCGCTGGTACGTCGCGTCCGACCGTCTCGGCGTACGAGTCCGGAACAAAGGACCCACGGGCCGACACGCTCGACCGTATCCTCGAAGCAACGGTCACCGTCTCGTCACCCGCGCTCGGTCTACGTGGACCGTCGTGGGTTCGGGTCGAAAGTCTGCGTACGTACCGAACGCTCTCCCTGAGCTATCGAACGACGACGCCCTCGCTGAAGTGACGCTCGGGCCACACCTCGCATGGAGCGGAAAAAGAACGTTCCGACTGGCCGATCGACACGACCGTCAGCGCGCCTACGAAATCGTGCTTCGCGAAGGTGGACCGGAAGACATCGAGCAGTACATCGACGGCGCCCTCCTCGTCGACAGCTGGAATGAACTGTTCCTGCCGAAATGGATCCGCGCCGGTTGGCAGCCGCTGATCGATCGCCATGTCAATGCCTGACGTCCTGCAAGCCGAACAGTGCGAGACCCTTGGATCGCCTCGGCGACATCTGATGCCGCCGGAGAGGTTCGAGCGTCATCGATTCCAGATCCTCAGGGCTGCTTCGATCGGCCGGGCCCCACCAAGTTCTGCGAGGTCCACGGCCACGGCTCGCGGCGGCGCGTAGCACCCGGGTTGCTGACGGAGCCGACCCGCGATCTCGTCGCTCACGACGTGAACCTGC
Source organism: Acidimicrobiia bacterium (assembly GCA_031406385.1). Classification (GTDB taxonomy): domain Bacteria; phylum Actinomycetota; class Acidimicrobiia; order Acidimicrobiales; family JANYDT01; genus JANLQX01. The sequence continues at coordinate 7,266 of JANOHI010000226.1, read as the reverse complement.
AGCCTCGGTAGAGCCGATGGAACGAGCCAATGCCGTTCAAGCCACGCTCCGCAGAACGCTTCACCGATGTACACAACGTTCGGTTGCGATCGGTCTTCGTCGAGAAGATCGTCATGGGACACACCCGCAACCCATCCGCCGAGCCGCACGTCACCATCGTCCAGCGCGCCAGCAAGATCGGGTCCGTCGAATTCGGACCGAACGGACCGACAGCGATACCGAGACCGCAACATCGCGCCGTCGGCGAGCGGCGCATCACGTTCGCCGAACAACTCCGCCCATGCGGACTCGGCGTTCAATGGTCGACCGGGCGGACGTTCGCCAGCCACGCTCCCTAGCGCAGCGGGCTCGATCATCCAGATCCGCCCGAGCCGCTGCGCCCGGAGTCGCCCCGATTCGATCAACGCCCGAACCCGACGGTCACTCACCCCCAAGCGGTCAGCGGCGTCTTGGACGGAGATCATGGCAGAACTATACCGTCAACGGAATAGTTTCTCGCACGATGTCAGCCCTGGCTGGATAACGGCTGAAGGTTGTTGATGGCGAGCACGAGGCTCAAACGTTTAAGTTGTGTCGTGCCCGTCGGTCCACCTTCGCGAATCTCAAGCATCTGGCCGAAGCCTCCTGGATCCGCAGCCGGGAAAACTCTGACAACGTAGGCCATGGCAATGAGGGCGAGTTTGTCCGGCTCTTCTCCAAGACTTCGAAGGTCATCCTGAGAACTCAGCACGATCTGGTTCGAAGCCTTGCCGCTAGCGCCCTGGTCCTGTTTACTGGGCCTGGTGGATGAGGTCGTCGGCGTGGACCCCAAGGCTGACGGCCGGGTCCCTCATGCGCGGGAGCACGAGACGGCCGGCGCGAATCGTGAGGTGTCGACACAATCGCTGGCCGGCAACAAGCTCAGGGGCGTCAACGTCATTGCGTTGCAGCGCAGCATCGGAAACCGTGCCACCGGTTCGCTACTCGGCTCGGGTGTGCAACGCACCGCAGCCGGAGTGCTGCAACGTGATCCACCCAACGCGTCCACTCCGGGACCGAGCGCCACGCCTGCGATGCCCAAGGCGGCCACCGACCGCGTGATCTTCGAGGGGCAGATCCTCTCGCCAGACGCCGCCATCATGAAGGAGACGCTGGAGAAGGTCGCCAACGACAAAGGCTTGGTCGGTGTCGACGGGTTCGTGCACCGTTTTGCCAGTCCTGGTCTGCCCACGTCGGTCGCCAACATGGGCCCCACGGTCGAACCCAAGTTGCGTGAGTCCATTGTCGCCACCATGAACGCGCAGCACAACGCGTTGAAGTCAGAAGAGTTCACGTACCGCGAGACCTTTCAGAAGCAGGCCACATCCATCACGCTCGAGCTGCTCACCAACAGCGAGCACAAGATCAACGAGGAGAAAGCCCGCTACGGCATAAAGACCGAGAAGGTCGGCATGGGGGAGATGACCACCGGCGTCTCGAACCAGCCCGAACTGGTGAAGATGCAGGGCGCCGCGAAGATGCTGGCTGCGGAGAAGCGGGCCACCAAGGCCAAGTTCGAGACGTGGAGCGCCGCGCAACAGAAGGTGCTCGCTGCTTCCGGGCCGCTGGACATCCGCCAGTTCGTGGACCCCGCGCTCGTGGCCGCCGAGACGTCCAGCCGTGCCGCCTACTCCGCAGCGGAAGAAAAATACGGCAAGCTGCGAGACGCACAGACGAAGCTGTATCCGGCTCTGGCCATGTTCGCAGGTGGTGATGAAAGCGCAGCCTCGCTGGACATGATCGCTTCGGCGCCGCCGGCCCTGCTCGGCCAGCACATGGGCGCTCTCATGGTGGAGAAGCTGGCGAACATTCAGAAGGTGAGATCGGAGATCGGCGGGCGTTTCAGCATCTGGAAGCAGCCCACCATCATGCAGATAGCGGGCAAGCAGACCAGCATCAAGCCGTGGCTCGGCAAAGCCATGGAGGACCATGCGAAGCAGGTCCGCGCCGACGAGGCGTCGAGCAAGCTCATGTGGACCGCCATCGCGGTGGGGCTTGGGTTGCTCGCCGCCGTCCCCACCGGAGGCTCCAGTGCACTCGCAGCCATCGCCACGGTCGGCGCGGTCGGCGGAGCCGGCGTTAGTGCCTACCAAAGTTACGAGGAGGTGCAGAAGGCCTCGCTGCAAGGCGCCTTGACGGGCACCGACATGGACAAGGCCAAGGCGCTGTCCAAGGATGACCCCGAGTGGTTCTGGCTCGCCGTGGACGTCATCGGAGCCGTTGGCGACGTGTTCGGTGCCGTTGCTGCGTTCAAGGCGTTGAAGGGTGCCATCACGGTTGCCAAAGCGGCGAAGGCACCCAAGTTGGCACCCCTGGTGGAGCAGTTGAAGACAGTGGGCCTGTCCGTGGAGGCGCAGGCTCGTGTGATCAAGGAGGCCCTCACGGCCGAGAAGATCGCCCTCAGCATCGAAGATGTGATGGCCGTGTTCACCAACGCCTCGAAGACTGCGCATGATCCGAAGCTGGCCAAGGCGCTCGAGACGGCAGCCGCGGACTTCATCAAGAAGGACAAGGTGCTCGTCCTCAAGAACGCAGTTGGCACGCCGGCAGCCGATGCTGAGATCGTGGCGTTCGTCGAGAAGCATTCCATAGGTCGGCGACAGGCTGCAGAAGCGGCCGAAGCCTTCAAGAAGGCGATGCCCACTGCCGAGGGTGGATATCTGGGATCTCTCGACATCATCGTGTCGCGAGGGGAGTCCTCCGCGGAGAACATCGCAATGATCCTGGCGCACGAGCTCACTCACGGGCACCAAGCGACCTATGCCGGAGTTCTCGAGATGACCAAGTACGAAAAGGAGTTCCAGGCGCACCTGGTGCAGGGCCAGTTCCTACGGATGCTCCCGGATGCGAGCATCCCTGAGCCGTGGCGGTGGCTTGCGACCGCCTCGGCGCACGAGATCGAAACGCACGTGCTCAAGATGTACCCGTCGTCGTTCAAGCCGCATGGCTTCGACAACGCGGAATCGGCCAAGTTCATCCTGGAAACGCTCCGAGGCAAGGCCGGGGGATGACCCTGCCTGCACCAGTCGTGCTGGTGGCTGCCTTGCGGCGAGTAGGAGTCATCCCGTCCTCGGCCGCGGTTCGAGTGGAGGCCGGTAGGTGGGCAACGGGCGTTCACGTGGACGAGACGAACTGGATCGTTCGTGAGGTCCCGACTCCGTCCAGCGTATCCATCCTCACCATCGATCGCGAGATCGAGGGTCGTTCCCCTGATCTGGGCATGGCGCTCGCGTCCGCTCCGGATGAGACGGTCTGGCGGCTGGAACGGGAAACCGACGTGAAGGATCTGCTGAGCTATCTGGCGCGTCAGTCCGAACACGAAGACGGGTCGGCCGACACGATGGCCACCGTGCTGGCGCTGTTCCAGACCGGGGGTGCCAGCGAGAGGGCGCTGTTGCAACCGCCCCAGTTGATCAGCGACCTCGGCATTCCTGAACCGATCCTGACGGCTGTGGAGCCACCTCGGTTGGTCTTTGGTCAGGACCGTGCAGACAGTGCGGATTGGACACTGGCGTTCTGGTCGTTGGCCAGCCTCCGTGCGGAAGACGGGTGGATCCGTTCGGTGTTGCATCGTTGGACCGTGACATCGCGGTCGGGCGAGGTCGCATGGTGGAGCCGACCGGAGTGGCCCTAGGTCTTACACACGCTGGCGGCGACTGGTAGAGGTGGCAACTCCCCCTTCAAGGGAGACGGTCATGCCGGGGAGCGAGACCCACGGCTGGCGATCGACGCACCACACCTCCGCGTTGGGCTGCACCGTGGACTTGTGATCGAGCGACCGCGGCTTCACCGCTACCGTTGCACGGCGATGTGTGCTTCTTTGGCTCCGCGCTGCGTCTTGAAGCCACCCTTGGTGTGATGCTTTCGCCTGCCCGTGTGGTCGGTGACGTACAGGGGGTACGTATACGTACGCCTCGTCGCTTCACGTTCGGCTTCTACGCGTGATCACCAACCCCTGTCGCGAGCGACATCGCTGCGGGCGACGCGTCACGGGAACGACGGTGCTCGTTGCGGAAGATCTGCTCCCTCGATGGATCCGCCCCAAGCCGACCAGTCCCGCGAATGGTTGAGCACCCGGTCCGGCGTCTTTTCCGGTTGGCTTGTCCAGCAGGTGCTCAAACTCTCAAAGTTGATTTTGGTGCTCTACGAGGACAACTACAGCGTCTACGGGGCCCGCAAGCTTCGCAAGGCGCTGCGGCGTGAGCATGGCTTGGTCGTTGACAAGGACCGGCTCGGTCGGCTTATGCGTGAGCTGGGCATACGCGGTGTGCACCGGGGCCGCCAACCATTCACCACGAAACCTGACGCGGCGAACCCGAGAGCAACAGATCTGGTGAAACGGCGTGTCGTGGTGGACCGGCCGAACCAGTTGTGAGTCTCAGATTTCACGTACGTCTCGACGTGGTCCGGGTTTGTCTACGCAGCGTTCATCATCGACGTGTACTCCCGCGATCGGGTAAAACCCCGCCACCTTCGTCGCTGAAGCCCAACGTTTTCGCTATTGAGCCTCACTATCCCCGAGTGCCGACTCGCCATCAGACGAGGTCGCGCGGGAGAAGCGTCGCCGGCGGACACGGCGGACACGGCGGAACGAGCTCTACCAACCCGACGGGCCTCCTTCGGGGCTAAAAGAACGCTTGAGCTCGCTCCCTTACCTTGCACCAAGCGTTCCGAACCTGGTCCCGATACGCTCGGTCGACATGCGGACACCTGACCCTGCGGCGAACCCGTCGACACCGGCGATTGGATCCGCGCCCACCTCGGAGCGGGCGGACGGATGAATCGGCGCCTCCGATGAACTACGACGACGAAGTCCGCATCATTTCGACGCTGATCGATCACCATGGCCGGCATGAGTCGATCAAGGCCGGCGACGTCAGTCGCGTGCCTGTCGAGGTGTACTCCTCTCCCGAGGTGCTCCGCGCGGAACTCGACATCCTCTTCATGCGACTTCCGCAGTTCGTCGGTCTGTCCGCCGATCTCCCGAGACCCGACACGTTCTGTACGCGCGCTGACCTTCGTGCCCCGACGGTCCTCACCCGGTCATCGGACGGCAAGGCTAGGGCGTTCGTCAACGTATGCCGCCACCGCGGGGCACAGGTTGCTTCAGGACGGGGCGAGGGGCGTCAGCTCTCCTGCCCTTACCATGCATGGAGCTATGCGCTCGACGGCGCGCTTCGCCGCATCCCCGACCAGGTCTCGTTCGCCGACGTCGACATGGCATCGTGCGGGCTGCGCGAACTGGCACTCGTCGAGCACGACGGGATGCTGTGGACCCAGCCCGACGCGGTCACCGACATCGGGCTCGGCCTGCTGGCGCCGGAGCTCGCCCAGCTCGGCCTTGCGACATACTCGCACTGGCGCAACGAGCGCCGCGAACTCGACATGAACTGGAAGCTCGTCATCGAGACGTTCCTGGAGCCATACCACTTCGCGTCGTTGCACCGGGCTACGGTCGGCCCGTACTTCCTGCCGAACCTCTGCATGGTCGACACCTTCGGGCCGCACCTGCGCGAGATCCTGCCCCGCAAGTCGATGCTCGAGCTGACCGGCACACCCACCGGCGACTGGCAGCTGCTACCACACGCCGTGATCGTGCACATCCTGTTCCCTGGGACGGTGCTCGTGTGGCTGCTCGACCACATCGAGACGTGGCGGGTCACGCCGCACCCGACCAATCCGGCGCGATGTAGCTTCGAGCTCGACTTCTACCTCCCCGAGGGGAGCGCGAAGACCGAGGAGTACTGGGACAAGAACTGGCACCAGACCATCACGACGGTGTTTTCGGAGGACTTCCCGGCGATGGAGGGGGTCCAGCGAGGGCTGGCGTCGGGTGTGAACACGCACTTCACGGTCGGGCGCAACGAACCCGCGCTTGCAGCCTTCCAGCGTGCGATACGGACCGCGCTAGACCGCGTCGGCTTCGAGATGTGAGGATTGCAGAGATCAACTCCGGAGATACGTGTACTTACCAGTGCTGTGGAAAACCCGTTTGTGCTGCTCAGTGGGCACATTTGCCAGTACGATTGCTTGCGTTCGCACGTTTGATACCCGCTCGTTTCGGGTCGTTCGCGGACAAAGTGATGACAAATTGCTGGCAAGCGACACAAGCAATTCGTAGGCGCGCTTAGGAGTCTGCGGGGTCTTCAGTGTTCGGTTCGATCCGGCCCCGGAGCCACTCTGCAGCTGCAGCTTCGCTGGTCTCGCCGGCCGCAACTCCGAGGACGAATTGCTCTGAGTCATCAACCGACGGCGTCGTCTTCCACCGCCACTCGTTCAACTCGATGAAGAGGCGTATTGCAACCCAACTGGTCCTCTTGTTTCCGTCCGGAAGCGGATGGTTTCGAGCAAGCCGAACGATGAGCACGCCGCACTTGTCGACGAAGTCGGGATAAAGGTCCTCTTCGCCGAATCCAGCGCTCGGGGCATGGAGCGCGGAGTCAGCAAGGTCGAGATTTGCCATTGCGATGACAGTGGCCAGGTCGAGGCCAGTGACCTCGGCGGCGATCTCGACAAAGTCGGCGAGGTCCAGGTAGCGGACGCTCACTTGGCCAGGCGCTCGAGCAGCTCCTGGTCTTCTTTCACGATCCGCCGAAGGCTCGTTCGAAACGCCGGGTCCTTGCGCCGCCGATCAATCGCCTCGATGAGCGCCTGCTTCACGGTCTCGTTGACGCTGGTGCCCTCCACCCGTGCGACCGCCTCCGCATCGGCGGCGATGTCGTCGGGCAGTCGCACGGTGAGGTTCTTCGTCATGATGTCATGATAGCACGACGGCACTCCCGTCACCAGGGCTAGACGCTTCACCGATGAGATCAAGAGCACTGGCCGAAAATGCCGTAGTTCACGGCCGATCGCTACGTGCTGCGGACCGAAGGGAACGTGCCCAAGGCCGAGGGTCTCGACGCTCGTTCTCTAGCTGGAGTGTGCTGTTCAATTCTTTGCGTTCTGTGTGACTCCGACCCGGCGTTGTGGGGCAAGCAGGGGCGGCGTCGGCGATCAGATGATTCTTCGTCGAGCTGCGCTCAGTCCGGGAGCATCCGGAATCGGGTGTTCTTCCGATTCGGTGCTGCGCGTCAGCCTCGCGGAGATCTCAGAGCGCGGCCGCGCTCACGTCGATCTCCAGTAGCAACTCCGGCAACGCCAAAGAGCGCACCTCGACGATCGTGTCGGCGGGGTACGGCGCCGTGAAGTACCGCAGGCGTGCCTCCACGATCTTCGGGAAATTCGCCATGTTCGTCAGGTAGATCG
>JANOHI010000194.1:0-5615 GCA_031406385.1 Acidimicrobiia bacterium | reverse complement strand
CCGGGCGAGTGGGAAAACCTGTGGCGTCTCGCATCGGCGCAGTACATGAGTGATCGACAGATGGACGATCCGGCGTGGACCAGGGGAACCCTGAGCAGACCGCAGATGGAGTTGGTGGCCGGTCGGATCTCCAAGCTCCGCGAATGCTTCTATTGAACGACGTCGCACGCCGGCATGCTCAGTTGGAGCGGCCAGACATCGGGTGTTGAGGTCGACCTCACGTCGATCGCCACCGGAGACGGAACCGGCGGAGTGGCCTTCGGCGCGGAACTCCTTGCCTTCGCCGAAGCGATCGCCGGTTGGGACGACGAGGAGCTGGCCGAGGCCCGCGAGCGCCTTCGCTCGGCCGCCGGCACGGCGTTCATGGCCGACGCCGCCGCCGTAGCTGCGAACTTCGAGATGATGACTCGCGTTGCCGATGGCACGGGTGCCCGCTTCGACGACACGACCCGCCGGGCCCGGGCCCAGCTCACCCGTACCCTTGGCGTTGACGACTGGGAGTCGGCCCGCTGATCGCCGGCTGACGTTTTCCTGCGCAGCGCATCGGCGAGAGCAGACAGACTCTTTCGGTGCAGGTCTTCCGGCGGCTTCTCGTCAACGCGTTGATCGCCACGGTGACCGGTTCGTTTCTGTGGTTCGCGCTGACGTTCTGGGCGCACCTCGAGACTCGGTCGGTCTCGTCACATCGGCGATCAGCGGTGCGTTCGGCCTCGCCGGCGAATCGGGCGACGGCCGATGCGAATTCTGGTGCTGGGCAACCTGGCGAGCTGGACGGTCGCCGCGACATTCTCACTCCGCTCGTCGATCCTCGCCGTCGGTATCGGCATGACCATCTGGCTCGCTCTGATGCCAGTGATCGAAGCGGCGGAGCAGACCGTGCCGCAACGCACCGTGCCGTTCGAGAAGCAGGGCCGCGTCTTCGGCTTCGCGCAGACCATCGAGAGTGCCGCCTCTCCGATCGTCGCATTCCTCATCGGCCCGCTCGCCGAGGAACTGGCCATGCCGTTCATGACGGACGGGGCCGGCGCGGACTGGATCGGTAACTGGTTCGGACGGGGACCGGCCCGCGGTCTGGCGCTGTGCTTCACGGTGGCGGGAATCATCGGGCTCATCGTCACCGCCATTGCCCGCAGATCTCGCTCCTATCGGCTGTTGGACCGGGAGTCAGCAGCACCGATCTTCCTGACAGGCACTCCGCCGGCAGGCTCGAGCGATTCAGACCATCCAGCGCCGGGGCACCTCGCTCCCGATGAGACGGCCCAGGACGAGCCCGGGGAAGTGGGCGCCGGCCACGAGCGGGTCTGAGGCGCTGCGGTCACCCGCGACTTCGCGGACGACTGATTCACGCGTGCGAGCCGCCAGAGCCGGATCGACGTCGCCGAGCACCGCCCACTCACTGTCGACGAGTTGCACCGGACAGTGCACGGTGTCACCGAGAAACACCACCCGTGTGACACCGTCACTCGCGACGAAGACCGTGCTCCCGGGCGTATGACCCGGAGCCGGCACGGCGTTGATCCCCGGCACCGGAACGCATGCACCGTTGAACGTCGCGATTCGATCCGCCACCACTGCGAGTCGATCCGGCGTCACCTTGGCGCTCATCCCTGTGGATGCGGGGTCGGTGAAGTGCGCGACATCATCAGCGTGCATATGAATCGTGGCATTCGGGAAGAACACGGAACCGGCAACGCTGAGCCATCCGGTGTGGTCGTAGTGGAGGTGGGTGAGAAGCACATCGGTCACGTCAGCGGGTTCGACACCGTGCACGCGCAATATCTCCGGCAGCCGACCGTCAGGCAGGAACCCGTCACCGACGGGTCCGTTGCCGGCATCGATCAGCACGACGCGCTCACCGATCGGCCCACCACGCACGAGGTAGGCGCCAACGCTGAAGCGCAGGCGGCCGTGCTCCAGGAACTCCGGATGTACGGACCAGTCGTCCGGGTCGACCCCCCGGCCACCTTCCCACTCGAACCACGGGTCGTTCGGAGCCGCCAGGACCTCACAGTCGACGAGCCCCACGATCTGCATACCGGTTGCGAAGCCCACGACAGGCGACGTTACGCCGGACGACAACACAGTGACCTGTCGATTCTGGGAAAGTGACGTGGTGCCCAACGGTCTCGACTTCCTCGCCATCGTCAGCCGACCCACCCTGCCGAGCGGGACGGGTCCCGTCGGTGACTACTACGGCCTGCACGATCTCGTCGCCCGCCATCCCGAGTGGCGCTCGCTGGTGCTCGAACTCAATCACCACACGATCGAGGTCGAGTGGGACGAAGGCGGGCTGCGGCTTCTCGTGCCCGGTCACGATGCGGTCGATGTGGCGACAACCACGCTTGCCCTGTTTCTGCCGGTCTGCCTGGAGATCGAAGAGACGCAGCTCGCCGCGATCGATCCCCACGGGCCCTGGCCTCGCTTTGCGACCGAGAACTGGCGGCCGGTGAGCGCCTACTTCGAGTCCGTCCTCGACCGGCAACACTGTCTCAACCGGCCGAGCGCCGTGCGGGCCACCAACAACAAGCTCCTCCAATTGGACGCGCTGCGCCGCGCCGGTTTTGATCTTCCGTGCACCACCGTCCGTCATGACTTCCCGTCAACTGGACCACTGTCCGAGCGAACTGCTCTCGTCACGAAGAATGTGTCGGAAGGGGGCTGGAAGTCACCGACCGAATTCAGTCCGGCTCGGCTGGTCGGCGCATCAGGCAGTACGACACGTCCCGACCGGGTAGAAGGCGAGTCATGGCCGACCATCTGGCAGGAACCGCTCACATCGGATCGCGAGCTTCGCATCTACGTGATGGGTGACGCAGTGATCACCGTCGAACTTGCCCGTGATCCTGAGGTGCTCGATGTGCGGGCCACGAACGCCGGCCGCCCCCACGCAAGGATCGCCGATCTCCGCGACGAATGGCGATCGCTTGCCGTCGAGATGACCCGCTCCCTCGGCCTCGACTATGCGGTACTCGATGCCATACCGGTCGGCGACACGCTGCACGTGCTCGAGATGAATGCCAACGGCGTGTGGTGGTTCCTGCCCTCCGATGTCGGAGCGACCCTTGAAGACCGCTTCCATTCGTGGATCGAAGCTGCGGTGCGCACCTCTATGCGCGCGTAGCTTGTGGCGTCTGGCGCAGTTCTTTGATCACGATCGCGGTCATGATGTGACGATGCCCGATGTGGTGAACGCGATTCCGAGTGACGCCCGCTGTGCCGTGGTCGGCAACGGAAGAATGGGCAACGCCCTCGTGCGAGCGTCAGCGCGTTTCGACGGCCCGTTTGGTCGCGGCTTCGATGGCCAGGGGTACGACGCAGTTCTGCTCGCCGTTCCCGACGCACAGATCGCGCCGGCGGCTGACGACGTCCTGCGGGGGCGCCTGGTCGGCCATTGCTCCGGCGCGTGCGGTCTTGCCCTACTCAGTGGCCACGAGGCCTTCGGGTTCCATCCGCTCATGACCGTCACCAAGGCCGGCGCATCTTTTTCCGGCGCCGGCGCGGCCGTGGCGGGATCGACGCCGCGTGCCCTCATCTTTGCTCGATCGCTGGCCTCGCAGCTCGGCATGACAGCGGTCGAGATCCATGACGAGGATCGTGCTGCGTATCACGCGGCAGCGTCGATGGCGTCGAACTTCCTCATCACGCTGGAAGACGCCGCAGAGCGCCTCCTCGCAACCGCAGGTGCTGATCGGACCATCCTCGTTCCCCTGGTTCGTGCCGCGCTCGAGAACTGGGCGACGCTCGGTGGGCCCGCAGCGCTCACGGGCCCGATCGCCCGGGGCGACGAGGCAACGGTCGCTCGTCAGCGTCAGGCGGTCGACGAAAGGACGCCCGAGCTACTGGCCCTGTTCGACGCACTCGTCGAGCGCACACGTGCACTCGCGATGCGTGGTCACTGACACCTCAGCTGTTCAACGATTGGCTCGGAAGACGGTTGGATGCCCGAGCACGGCGAAAGGATTCGCGCTTCTTTCAGAAATGTTCGGGGTTCACCGCCCCGAGCGTCGATCCGGATCGATTCCCAACGCTCGGACCGTTTCTGCGGCAGCCGATCGGCGCGCCGACTCCGTCATCGTCCGTGACGCGAGCAATGCCTCGGCGAGTTGCCGGAACGCACGGAGGGAGCCGCCATCGGTGAAGTGTCCGCTTGCACGGCCCACAGGGCGGCGAGGTTCGCACCCGGACGCGCCGACGGTCGGCCTGGACTGCCACAGAACAACGCAACCCGCATCGGACCACGATCGACTTCCACGCCGCCATCCTCTCGCCTGGTCGCGATCCCGAACAGCGAACGGCTCGCCGCTCACCGCCCGGCGTGCCACCATCGGTCAACCCCTAAGGAGATCCCATGAGCACCGATGCGCAGACCCTCTACAACATGCTCGCCACGATGCCGTTCTCGGTCGGACTCGGCATCGAGCTCGACCGAGCGTCGAGCGTCGAGGTTGTCGGCACCATGACCTGGTCGGCCGAACGGTGCACCGTCGGTGGAGCATTGCACGGTGGATCACTGATGGGCATGGCCGACAGCCTCGGCGCGATCTGTGCGTTTCTCAACCTGCCGACCAGTGCGATCGGAACCACGACGATCGAGTCCAAGACGAACTTCTTCCGCGGTGTCCGCTCGGGAGCGGTCGTCGGCAAGTGTACGCCCCTGCACGTCGGCCGTACCACCATCGTCGTGCAGACCGACATCAGAGACGATGCGAACCGGCGAGTCGCGCTCGTCACCCAGACCCAGGCGGTGTTGCAGGCTTAGCCCTCAGGCGTTTCCGTCGTTTCGGATGCGGACGCAACCTGGGGCGGCGCTGCTCGGTACACACGGACCGACGGGCACGTTCAACTGCGATGGCGAGCCGTTCCCGTGGTGACGCTCTTGGATCAGATCGGAATGTCGCCGTGGAGCGCAGCCATGTCTTCCGGCGACGGTTCTGCTCCGTGGTGCGTCGCCTTGAAGAGCCAGCGATCGAGCACGAGGAAGCGTCCGACCCACACGAGCCCGAATCCGGCGAGCTGCGCGAGGAACACCGCACCACTTTCGATGACGACGGACTTGTCGGAGACCTCCTTCTCCACCAGCCACGTCAGGGTCGTGGCGAACGTGACTCCCAGCATGGCGGCGATCCAGAACACGATCACCTGTGTGCGGAGGTTGTCGCGGTTCGTGTCGCGCCACACCACGTATTTGTTGGCGAAGAAGTTCGGAAGGGTGAGAATCGCCGCGCTCACCAGCGATGCTTTCGTGTAGTTGCGGTCGAAGCTGTAGCGCCCGAGCAGCTGGATACACGCCTGGCCGACGGGTACGAAGACCACGGACACGCCGGCATATCGGAGCTTCTTGCGGCCCGCATCGGTACTCGCGTGTTCGAGCAGCGCGGCAAGAGAGAACTTCACAACGACGACACGCTAGCTCGACCCCAGGCATTCCCTCGGATCAGCGGCGCATTGCCGCCGGCGCACCAGCCGGCACCGCTGGGGACTTCGGGAACGTCGGAGCGACCGGCTCGTAGGGGGCACCGAGCGACGGACGACGATCGGGCTCGCCCCTATTCGGCCAGAACGACATCGCTCGTTCCGTCTGCGCGGTGATCGTCAGCGACGGGTTCACACCGAGG